>NZ_VZQO01000199.1:0-207 GCF_014397665.1 Paraburkholderia sp. UCT2 | reverse complement strand
GCGTGAAGCTCCAGTTGCCGTCCTCGTCGACCTGCGTCTCGCCAACCGGCGTGCCGTTGTCGATCACGACGATCGTGTCGCCCGGTTCGCCCTTGCCCACCAGCGTCGGCGTCGTGTCGTCCGTGCTCTCGCCATTGCCCACCGGTCCCTGGATCGGACCTTCGTCGTCAGTCACTTCGCCAATGACTGGCTGGTCCGGCGCAGTCG
>NZ_VZQO01000198.1:0-224 GCF_014397665.1 Paraburkholderia sp. UCT2 | reverse complement strand
AGTGATTGACGACGTGGGTCTGGTTCAGGGTCCGGTGGGCAATGGCGAGAGCACGGACGACACGACGCCGACGCTGAAGGGCAAGGGCGAACCGGGCGACACGATCGTCGTGATCGACAACGGCACGCCGGTTGGCGAGACGACGGTCGACGAGGACGGCAACTGGAGCTTCACGCCTGATACGCCGCTGGACGAAGGCAAGCACGAGTTCACGGTGGTGGAAC
>NZ_VZQO01000197.1:0-234 GCF_014397665.1 Paraburkholderia sp. UCT2 | reverse complement strand
CGCCATTGCCCACCGGTCCCTGGATCGGACCTTCGTCGTCAGTCACTTCGCCAATGACTGGCTGGTCCGGCGCAGTCGTGTCCACGATCACCACGTGCGGCTCCGAGGGCTTGCTTTCGTTGCCCGCGGGATCACGCTCCACCACCGTGAACTCGTGCTCGCCTTCTTCCAGCGGCGTATCAGGCGTGAAGCTCCAGTTGCCGTCCTCGTCGACCTGCGTCTCGCCAACCGGCG
>NZ_VZQO01000196.1:0-237 GCF_014397665.1 Paraburkholderia sp. UCT2 | reverse complement strand
CAAGAAAGCTGCTAGTTGAAGCTGCATGGAGCTATCGCCACCCTGCGCGTGTGAGCCCCGATATTCAGCGTCGTCACGAAGGTCTGCCTAAACCGATTGTAGATCGAGCCTGGGACGCACAGGTGCGCTTGTGCCGACGCTATCGCAAACTCGTCGCGCGCGGCAAGCAGAAGAATATCGCCGTAGTCGCAGTTGCCCGTGAACTCAGCGGATTCATCTGGGACATCTGCCGGCTCT
>NZ_VZQO01000195.1:0-238 GCF_014397665.1 Paraburkholderia sp. UCT2 | reverse complement strand
GGGAACCCTATCCGCTTACGCGCCGGCACCCGTCTCATCGAAGAATGAGGTTTTGTCCGTCCCGTTCGCTTTGGCGCGATACATCGCGCTATCGGCCTGGCGCATCAGGGCGTGTACATCAAGACGTCCGTCCGCGCTATTGGCACCGAGCATGCGCACGCCAATGCTGGCCGATACGGCGACGGGATGACCGCCGATCTCTCGAAGCCCATGAAGGATGTCGTGAATACCGTCGGCA
>NZ_VZQO01000194.1:0-239 GCF_014397665.1 Paraburkholderia sp. UCT2 | reverse complement strand
GCGTGAAGCTCCAGTTGCCGTCCTCGTCGACCTGCGTCTCGCCAACCGGCGTGCCGTTGTCGATCACGACGATCGTGTCGCCCGGTTCGCCCTTGCCCACCAGCGTCGGCGTCGTGTCGTCCGTGCTGCCGCCATTGTCCACAGGACCCTGAACCAGACCCACGTCGTCAATCACTGCGCCAATGACTGGCTGGTCCGGCGCAGTCGTGTCCACGATCACCACGTGCGGCTCCGAAGGC
>NZ_VZQO01000193.1:0-245 GCF_014397665.1 Paraburkholderia sp. UCT2 | reverse complement strand
CGCGTTAGTGCCTGAGCACTGACGCGGGTCCGATCCCCGAAGGGGATTGGTGTGAACTCCCGCGGGAGCTGACAGAAACGCACGGTTGGGATTCAGTGTTGTGCCAGAAACAACACAACCCCCCCACCCGAATCCTTTACGCTTCTTCCCGATTGGCTGTGGCGCAACCGGTTGACTCCAACCCTGCGACGCAGCAACCCGTCATGCCTGATGACCATAGCGAGTCGGTCCCACCCCTTCCCATC
>NZ_VZQO01000192.1:0-246 GCF_014397665.1 Paraburkholderia sp. UCT2 | reverse complement strand
CTGCTCGACCGTTATGGTGCCGCCGAACTGCAGGCAGCGATCGAGGAAACGCTCGCCAGCGATGCCGCGCCTCACCAGAATCCGGTGCGTCTGGCGCTGGAGCGTCGGCGCGAGTCGCGGCAGATACCGCCGCCGGTGACGGTGAACCTGCCCGAGCACGTGCGTAGCAAGGACACGCTGGTGACCCCTCACCGGCTCGACATCTACGACCAGATAACGGGAGGTGCTGATGAGCTCGCCTGAGAA
>NZ_VZQO01000191.1:0-251 GCF_014397665.1 Paraburkholderia sp. UCT2 | reverse complement strand
GCACGGATGCCAAGGGAGTGTGCCCCCGATGACGTGCAGGCTGGCGGAGCCTCCGTAGTAGTCCGAAGTCGGGAAAGCCGGCTACATGGCGAAGGGAGGCAGTTTAAGTGGTTTGCTGGGTTAATTACTAAGCCGAAACAAAGTAACCGGACATGGGTCAAGCCGCGTAGCGGACTGACGGATGTTGAAACATGGATCGGACCAGGGCGGGAATCTTCTGCAACGAGCGCAGAACCGCTCGAACTCGCTGC
>NZ_VZQO01000190.1:0-251 GCF_014397665.1 Paraburkholderia sp. UCT2 | reverse complement strand
TGGCCTCCGCGTCGGAAATCGCCGGGTGCGGCACGTCCGCACCGTGCGGCTCTGACAGCAATGCTAACCCGCGTTTGATTCCGTTGCGGCAGGCCAGCCTCTGTCCCGCAGGAAGTCATACTGCCTATCTCTATTTGGCTTCGCCCATTTGCCTCAAAAGGAGCAGCATTCCGGGCTTACAAGACATAGTCCGGCAGGGAAGATAGTGGCGCAGGTGTGCATCGACACGCGCTTGTCGATCTGCGCGGCCT
>NZ_VZQO01000189.1:0-252 GCF_014397665.1 Paraburkholderia sp. UCT2 | reverse complement strand
GACGCAGCCGGTGGCCGCCTCCTGCACTTCACACAAACCATTACCAAACCGCTCAGCAGACCTGGACCATTCGGTATCTCTGATCGATGCCGCCGTCTAGTGTCGGTTTCTCACAGCCGTTCACACGAACTTCCTGACGATGTTGAAACTCTGCGGGCCTTGCTGGTCGAGGCCCGTGCCCAGCTTGCCGAGCGCGATCTGGAGATCGGGCAGCTCAAGGCGCAGATCGACAGGCTCAAGCGCATGCAGTTC
>NZ_VZQO01000188.1:0-252 GCF_014397665.1 Paraburkholderia sp. UCT2 | reverse complement strand
TCGTTGCTCACGCCCGGGCGACTCAACGACGGCATGACACCCAGCGCCTGAAGGGTGGCGAGCATCGTCGCACCTTTCATCGGGCCGCCGTTATCCGAATGCAGAATCACCTGGTCGGGCTGTATCGAGCTAAGCTCGAATCTGGTGTATGGGGGATTTGAGGCGGGAGATTGAAGGCGGTGGAGGTTTCAGCTGAGAATCTGATTGTCGAAGTCGGAAACCAGCAAACAACAAACCATCCACCATGAGCAA
>NZ_VZQO01000187.1:0-252 GCF_014397665.1 Paraburkholderia sp. UCT2 | reverse complement strand
AATCCCTGTCGGCAATCAGTCTCAGGAGTCGATCGAACTTGCGCTCTTTGTTCTCCGTCGACCATGTCGCCAGTTTGCTTTGCATTTCACTGATTATCAAAGGTCTTCACCTCACTATGGTCAGTTACTAACCAGTGCATAAATAAGCGAACATAAATCGACGCCATGGTCTAAGCTTTAAAGGGCTTAGGGAGAGGCGAGATGCGCGAGGACGACGGCCGGCAGCTTTCACATGCAACGCTTGAAGAGATC
>NZ_VZQO01000186.1:0-252 GCF_014397665.1 Paraburkholderia sp. UCT2 | reverse complement strand
CGGCGCAACTGTCGATGTTGCTCGAAGGCATCGATTGGCGGCAGCCGCGTCGTACGGCTGCGCTGTCGATGTTGTAAACCGCGAGGAAGGCTCGTAAACTGCGCCGCATGTCGAACGGCGCCGAACTGTTAGCGGCGGTGTAAAAGCGCCACTAGATGGCGGCGCAAGGTTGAGTAAATGCACCAACAACAGGGGGCGGTTACGGCCCGCTGTTGTTGGGTGATGGTCGTCAGAATGGATCATCGATGTCGC
>NZ_VZQO01000185.1:0-253 GCF_014397665.1 Paraburkholderia sp. UCT2 | reverse complement strand
CAGGGCTGGCTGTATGTGGCTTTCGTGATCGATGTGTTCGCTCGCCGTATCGTCGGCTGGCGAGTCAGCAGCTCGATGACCACGGACTTCGTTCTGGATGCACTTGAACAGGCGCTTTACGCGCGGCTGGATAGCGTCAAGCAGGAAGTCCGGTTTACCGACAAACATCTTGGCCGGTCGGTCGAGATGTTTGTCGCTGTCAGTTGGACATGGTTGTCGCTCCGTTCGGATTGTCAGCGGGTAATTGACGGCG
>NZ_VZQO01000184.1:0-253 GCF_014397665.1 Paraburkholderia sp. UCT2 | reverse complement strand
TTTTATCTGTATCTGTTTCTGGATGTGTTCAGCCGGAAGATTGTCGGCTGGCAGGTCTATGCCGAGGAAAGCAGCGTGCTGGCCAGCGAAGTCCTCAGGGACCTCTGCGCGCGCGAAGCGATACAGCGAGCTAACGTCAAGAGTGGTGTATGGGCAGCTTGATAGCGTTCGGCTTCAGGCGGCGAGTTTCTGCTGAACCGGTTGATCGCCTTGCACCGGTTCGCCGTCCCTGAAGGCAATGCCCTCCAGCAAC
>NZ_VZQO01000183.1:0-254 GCF_014397665.1 Paraburkholderia sp. UCT2 | reverse complement strand
ATGGAACCCCTCGGCTATATCCCGCCCGCCGAAGCTGAGGCAAACTACTATCGGCAACTTGAAACAGCTGCCGCAGAACCCGCATCAACTTAAACCAACCAGCCTCCACGATTCCCGGGGCGGTTCATGTCGGCGTCGACAACGCCGTTGACCTTGACTACCACGTCACCGAACCGGATCTCGATCGTCCCGGCTCGTGCAGTCCGGTTGCAGACGTCCCTTGCATCTGGGGGCATCGCCACGCGCTGCGGCGG
>NZ_VZQO01000182.1:0-254 GCF_014397665.1 Paraburkholderia sp. UCT2 | reverse complement strand
GTAAGTGCTGTGCATCTGAACCCGGATCGAACCGACAACCTGGCAGGCACTCCGCAGCGCGATAACTAGGAGCGAAAGGCCGCCTGAAATCTAAACGTTGAGGCGACAACTACCTTGAAAATTTCCGAACTGCCTCCCTTCGCCATGTAGCCGGCTTTCCCGACTTCGGACTACTACGGAGGCTCCGCCAGCCTGCACGTCATCGGGGGCACACTCCCTTGGCATCCGTGCAGACCTTCCCCAGTTCACATGCT
>NZ_VZQO01000181.1:0-255 GCF_014397665.1 Paraburkholderia sp. UCT2 | reverse complement strand
GTATGGCCAGCGACAAGGAGAGCCGGCAGATGTCCCAGATGAATCCGCTGAGTTCACGGGCAACTGCGACTACGGCGATATTCTTCTGCTTGCCGCGCGCGACGAGTTTGCGATAGCGTCGGCACAAACGCACCTGTGCGTCCCAGGCTCGATCTACAATCGGTTTAGGCAGACCTTCGTGACGACGCTGAATATCGGGGCTCACACGCGCAGGGTGGCGATAGCTCCATGCAGCTTCAACTAGCAGCTTTCTTG
>NZ_VZQO01000180.1:0-257 GCF_014397665.1 Paraburkholderia sp. UCT2 | reverse complement strand
GGAATCGGGTTACGTGTCAGCAGACGCCGATGGGCCAGCCTGCCGAGGCAGCTTCGTGGCCACGTTCCAGGGCAACAGTTCGTCGATGCGGTTAATGGGATGGTCAGCGATATGGGTCAGGACGTATTCAAGGTAGGCGCGCGGGTTGATCCCGTTGAGCTTGCATGTGCCGATCAGACCGTACATCGCGGCTGCCCGCTCGCCTCCGCTGTCGGAGCCGGCGAACAGGAAGTTCTTGCGGCCCAGACTCACACAGC
>NZ_VZQO01000179.1:0-260 GCF_014397665.1 Paraburkholderia sp. UCT2 | reverse complement strand
CATCCTCCAAGGCTAAATACTCGTGATCGACCGATAGTGAACCAGTACCGTGAGGGAAAGGCGAAAAGAACCCCGGGAGGGGAGTGAAACAGATCCTGAAACCGCATGCATACAAACAGTCGGAGCCTCGTAAGGGGTGACGGCGTACCTTTTGTATAATGGGTCAGCGACTTACATTCAGTGGCGAGCTTAACCGATTAGGGCAGGCGTAGCGAAAGCGAGTCCGAACAGGGCGTCCAGTCGCTGGGTGTAGACCCGAA
>NZ_VZQO01000178.1:0-263 GCF_014397665.1 Paraburkholderia sp. UCT2 | reverse complement strand
CTTGCGAACGTGCCTTTGCGCGCGTAGTGCAAGGAGAGAGGAGCGCCGTTTGGCCGAGCCAAACAAGCGACGACCGACGCCGCAATACGGGCGCAAAGGCACGTTCCCCTGTTTTAAAAAAACCTTCGAGGGGCTGGCCGCCAGAAGGGCCGATCGCCGCGTCATGCTCCTTGCGAATACGTCGAGTATTCGTTGCGTCGCAATCCTTGCGCTCGGCCCTTCTGGCGGCCAGCGCAAGCCCGTTATTAGCGTGAACAGGCCCT
>NZ_VZQO01000177.1:0-264 GCF_014397665.1 Paraburkholderia sp. UCT2 | reverse complement strand
GTAATGCGGTAGCCAATCCGCGGATATCAGCTTGATCCACCGTCGAGATTTACTGCTACGTCGCCCTCAGGAAATTCAAACATCGAAAACACAGAACCGATCATATTGACACGAGAAGTCATATCAGTCTGGGGCTCCTTTCCGCTGCACCCCAACATCGGGGAAGGAGCTCAACGTGAAGTACGTCATCCATGATCAGGTGGTCCTCTCACGACCACCTGAAGGGCCACTTGCGACGCTTCTCGCCTCATTTGCAAGAGCGCT
>NZ_VZQO01000176.1:0-304 GCF_014397665.1 Paraburkholderia sp. UCT2 | reverse complement strand
GCTCCACCACCGTGAACTCGTGCTCGCCTTCTTCCAGCGGCGTATCAGGCGTGAAGCTCCAGTTGCCGTCCTCGTCGACCTGCGTCTCGCCAACCGGCGTGCCGTTGTCGATCACGATGATCGTGTCACCCGGTTCGCCCTTGCCCACCAGCGTCGGCGTCGTGTCGTCCGTGCTGCCGCCATTGCCCACCGGTCCCTGGATCGGACCTTCGTCGTCAGTCACTTCGCCAATGACTGGCTGGTCCGGCGCAGTCGTGTCCACGATCACCACGTGCGGCTCCGAGGGCTTGCTTTCGTTGCCCGC
>NZ_VZQO01000175.1:0-314 GCF_014397665.1 Paraburkholderia sp. UCT2 | reverse complement strand
CGCGTTAGTGCCTGAGCACTGACGCGGGTCCGATCCCCGAAGGGGATTGGTGTGAACTCCCGCGGGAGCTGACAGAAACGCACGGTTGGGATTCAGTGTTGTGCCAGAAACAACACAACCCCCCCACACCCGAATCCTTTACGCTTCTTCCCGATTGGCTGTGGCGCAACCGGTTGACTCCAACCCCGCGACGCAGCAACCCGTCATGCCTGATGACCATAGCGAGTCGGTCCCACCCCTTCCCATCCCGAACAGGACCGTGAAACGACTCCACGCCGATGATAGTGCGGATTGCCCGTGTGAAAGTAGGTAAT
>NZ_VZQO01000174.1:0-317 GCF_014397665.1 Paraburkholderia sp. UCT2 | reverse complement strand
AGATCGCCGCGCCGGCCCCGGAAGATGAACACGTTGCCACCCAGCGGATTGTCCTCGAGCGCCGTCTGCACCTTTGCCGCCAGCCCCTGGAACCCGCAGCGCATGTCGGTGACGCCTGCCACCAGCCGGACGCGTGTACCCGTGGGTAGAGAGATCACGATCGCACGCTCCCCAGGACGACGCGTAGCGTGTTGAACCGCCCCGGATTTTGTGGAGGCTCCAACTCTTGAGAGAATGGAGCCATGAACAAGAAGGTAACCAAGTTTTCCCCGGAAGTCCGGGAGCGCGCAGTGCGCCTGGTGCGCGAGCAGCGTAGC
>NZ_VZQO01000173.1:0-359 GCF_014397665.1 Paraburkholderia sp. UCT2 | reverse complement strand
CCATCATGCGCCTGTCAACACCGTCCACTCCTGGTGTGCGGGCTCCGCTGGATGCCAGCGTAATGCGAGCCGCTTCGCTCAGCCAATCCCTGTCGGCAATCAGTCTCAGGAGTCGATCGAACTTGCGTTCTTTGTTCTCCGTCGACCATGTCGCCAGTTTGCTTTGCATTTCACTGATTATCAAAGGTCTTCACCTCACTATGGTCAGTTAATTAACCCAGCAAACCACTTAAACTGCCTCCCTTCGCCATGTAGCCGGCTTTCCCGACTTCGGACTACTACGGAGGCTCCGCCAGCCTGCACGTCATCGGGGGCACACTCCCTTGGCATCCGTGCAGACCTTCCCCAGTTCACATGCT
>NZ_VZQO01000172.1:0-364 GCF_014397665.1 Paraburkholderia sp. UCT2 | reverse complement strand
GCTGCAGGACCTTCGAGAGCGCCTGCTCCTTGAACTCGACAGAATAAGTTTGTTTCGCCTTCAACTTGCACCTCTGACTCTTCTTGATAAAAAAATTCAGAGGCGACAACTACTATGACGCCGGGGGCAGTTTAAGTGGTTTGCTGGGTTAATTAACTGACCATAGTGAGGTGAAGACCTTTGATAATCAGTGAAATGCAAAGCAAACTGGCGACATGGTCGACGGAGAACAAAGAGCGCAAGTTCGATCGACTCCTGAGACTGATTGCCGACAGGGATTGGCTGAGCGAAGCGGCTCGCATTACGCTGGCATCCAGCGGAGCCCGCACACCAGGAGTGGACGGTGTTGACAGGCGCATGATGG
>NZ_VZQO01000171.1:0-365 GCF_014397665.1 Paraburkholderia sp. UCT2 | reverse complement strand
ATCCTAGACCTCGCCGACCCGGCGCCGCCGGCAGTTCGTCGTCTCCGGCGGCTACGCCGCCTCCGACTCCTCACTACCGGCCAAGATGAATGTCGGTACACCGGACGTAGTCATTGTCGCCGCCCACATGAGTGCGCCGGAGCATGAATATGCGGTTTGACGTCGACGGCACCACAACCGTATATCAATGCTCCTGACGTGCTCTGACCGCATACGATTGCTCCGCTCGAAACCTCACTGAACCGCCCCGGATTTTGTGGAGGCTCCAACTCTTGAGAGAATGGAGCCATGAACAAGAAGGTAACCAAGTTTTCCCCGGAAGTCCGGGAGCGCGCAGTGCGCCTGGTGCGCGAGCAGCGTAGCGA
>NZ_VZQO01000170.1:0-366 GCF_014397665.1 Paraburkholderia sp. UCT2 | reverse complement strand
TTCGGGTCTACACCCAGCGACTGGACGCCCTGTTCGGACTCGCTTTCGCTACGCCTGCCCTAATCGGTTAAGCTCGCCACTGAATGTAAGTCGCTGACCCATTATACAAAAGGTACGCCGTCACCCCGCTTTAAGCGCTCTCGCGCTTAAATCCACTTCAAGCGCGCAGTGGTCATGTTTCAGACTTGATGTCTTTTGACGCATTCATTTCATGAATGCGCCGAAAGCGCTTAAAGCGGGGCTCCGACTGTTTGTATGCATGCGGTTTCAGGATCTGTTTCACTCCCCTCCCGGGGTTCTTTTCGCCTTTCCCTCACGGTACTGGTTCACTATCGGTCGATCACGAGTATTTAGCCTTGGAGGATG
>NZ_VZQO01000169.1:0-419 GCF_014397665.1 Paraburkholderia sp. UCT2 | reverse complement strand
GATGGTCGCGAGCAGCGGCACGCTGTTCTCCTGCCGCAGGCACAGCCGTTCAGCAGCGGGTTTGCCACGGATGTCCGGCTCGATGCCGTAAAGTCCACCGATCAGTTCGAGCACCTCTCGGGTCGCCTCGGTAGGCGTTCGGGCATGCACGTCGTAGAGGTACCGTCTCGCGTGGTCCCAGCATGCAGCTTCACGGATCTTGCCGCTCTCGTACAGTTCGTTGGTAAGCGGTCCGTTGTCGGCGTCCTTCCGGCGCGATGAGTGATAGGCGATGCTGGTGTCCACTTCAACTGGCGGATTCAACCGGTCGATGCAACACAATGAACGTCGCATGAGCGGCGGGAGTGTTGCAAATGAAACAGAGGCGCCGGATCTATTACAGCGAAAGCCAGAAGGCATTGATGTGGGAACGCTGGCGT
>NZ_VZQO01000168.1:0-421 GCF_014397665.1 Paraburkholderia sp. UCT2 | reverse complement strand
ACGGCTTCGTGCAGCCAAAGATACGGCTGAGCTGAACGCCACCTCACTTTTGACGGGAGTACTGCCATGGATCAATGCGTGACGGCCGACACTGCATGGCAGCGCGCAGTGGGCCAACTCGATTGGGAATGCGCGCAACAATTGGCGGCTCGGGTCAGGCATATAGTCGATTCGCGTGGATCGAGCAGTCTGCCGGTCAAGAATGGCGACGTTGGGATCGCGCTGCTCGATCGACCCAGTCCACGAACAGCCACCGTCTCGTGGAGCGACCCTCGAGGTTGCAAGTACGGCGAGCAGCTTTGGCGCCTTGCTACAGCGAAACGATCGGGTATATGCGCTTTGAGCGGACAAGGCATCGCCGCAGGCGATGTAATCTACCGCCCCGCAAAGGTCGAGCCGCCTCCCGCAAACGCGGCTGCCA
>NZ_VZQO01000167.1:0-492 GCF_014397665.1 Paraburkholderia sp. UCT2 | reverse complement strand
GGAACTGGCGGGGGCGGGGGAATTCACGGATCGGGCAGAAGGCGGTTCGGGTGGACGCTGCACGGCGGATCGCGGTCAGGCTCCCGGCGATTGTACGCAAGTTGTCTGACGTCTTGAGGATTATACGGGTTTTCCCTTGGTCAAAATCATTCGTCGCACGAAAAACCACACGGCGCGGGAAAAAGGTGGTGCCCCGGGCACGGCGTCGCACACGGGCCGCGGCGACTCCTGCATCGCCGTCCTCCAGTCGCGGACGCTGGCGCGCGCTTGCATCGTTCGGATGTGCGCGAGCGTACTGGACGGTCCGCACGGGTACGCCCGAACGTGGTAAGTTCGCTCGCGGTATATCCGATCGATGTGTTCGAGGAGGAACTCATCCTGCGTCACGCCATGGCTTGCCTGCTGAACACAGTCCGCGAAGCCTTGACGATCAGCGTCGGCGTGAGAGCGGCTTGGGGAGGTGGCGCGCTTCTGCTCTATGCGCACGGCGCA
>NZ_VZQO01000166.1:0-503 GCF_014397665.1 Paraburkholderia sp. UCT2 | reverse complement strand
CGCGACCGAGGCGCGATGAGTGCCGCGCCGGCATACGCCAGCGAAAAGGACAGCCCATTGCGCGGGGTTGGGGGCGACTGGATCGCCAGTCTGGATGAATGACGCGACATGATCCCTCCCGAAACGTGGTTCGTGGAAAGTCGTCGTCGCGGAACGCAGATTGTTGCGACCAGGCAAGGCGCGAAAGCCGCCATACCGCACAACACAGCCTAATGGTAGCAGCGCGTTTCAAAAGACCAACCGGTATTTGGGCATGCACCCGGTGCTTGCTGGTACCGCTTCAGGCGGGGATGTGTGTCGGTCGCCGCGGCGGCAGGAATGGCCGTTCAACCCTCGGAATCTGCCGTTAAGCTAGTGCGGGATCCAACGGCCGGATCGGGTCGAACAGCGACATTCGAAACGCCGCTTCTGGACGACCTGTCCCGCCTCCGCTGGCAGGTACCTGCCCAGCTGTGACCAGTATCACCGAATGCGGGGCAGGCTACCTATATCGCAAGATTGTC
>NZ_VZQO01000165.1:0-515 GCF_014397665.1 Paraburkholderia sp. UCT2 | reverse complement strand
TCCGTCTCGCCAACCGGCGTGCCGTTGTCGATCACGACGATCGTGTCGCCCGGTTCACCCTTGCCCACCAGCGTCGGCGTCGTGTCGTCCGTGCTGCCGCCATTGTCCACCGGACCCTGGATCGGACCTTCGTCGTCAATCACTTCGCCAACTTCTGACTTGCCCGGTGCAGTCGTGTCCACGACCACCACGTACGGATCCGACGGCTTGCTTTCGTTGCCCGCCTCGTCACGTTCCACCACCGTGAACTCGTGCTTGCCTTCGTCCAGCGGCGTATCAGGCGTGAAGCTCCAGTTGCCGTCCTCGTCGACCGTCGTCTCGCCAACCGGCGTGCCGTTGTCGATCACGACGATCGTGTCACCCGGTTCGCCCTTGCCCACCAGCGTCGGCGTCGTGTCGTCCGTGCTCTCGCCATTGCCCACCGGTCCCTGGATCGGACCTTCGTCGTCAGTCACTTCGCCAATGACTGGCTGGTCCGGCGCAGTCGTGTCCACGATCACCACGTGCGGCTCCGA
>NZ_VZQO01000164.1:0-524 GCF_014397665.1 Paraburkholderia sp. UCT2 | reverse complement strand
TTATCGGTCTATTAGCGTTGCCCCTGTGCGGGGCGGCACCTACTTTCTTTGCTGCTGCAAAGAAAGTAGGCAAAGAAGACAGCTCAAACCGCCAACTCTTAAGCGGGTCCCCTGGCTTGGAAGGAGTAGTGGTGCATCTGGAATCCGTGCCCCCGCACATTCCCCGTTCGTGACAAAGCCGTCATCCCTCCCACTCCGCACTACGTGCGTCGCGGACGGGTCTGCCAGGAAAACCAATGGTTTGGCCCGCGCAGCGGGGACCCTCGGCTGCGCCTCGGCGATGCGCCGAAACAACCCGTGGTTTTTGAGCGGGGTTTCGGCGCGCGTAGCGCCGCCGGAAGAATGACAGCCTTGTCACTAGCGCGGAATGTGCGGGAGCACGGATTCCAGATGCACCACTACCTCATGCGGACCGAGGGACCCGCTTAAGAGTTGGCGGTTTGAGCTGTCTTCTTTGCCTACTTTCTTTGCAGCAGCAAAGAAAGTAGGTGCCGCCCCGCACAGGGGCAACGCTAATAGACCGA
>NZ_VZQO01000163.1:0-577 GCF_014397665.1 Paraburkholderia sp. UCT2 | reverse complement strand
GCCGTATCAACGCGCGGCCAAGGTTGCCTTGTAACGCCAGGACGCTGTTGCGGTACTGAAGTCGACGGGGCTACCCGACGCTACGTTGTCTGACGGGAGGGGAGCGGACGAACTAGTCACCCCGCCGCAGTTGTGGAACGCTTGCCGCTGGGCTTCCACGCGGGCTAACGCCGCCTGAAAGTCCATTGCATGTTGTGTATTGGCGCCCGTGTGGTCATGGTAGCCGACCGTTTGACGCTGAACCGGTTGCACAGCCGCTTGCTCATAGGTTTGGGGACCGCTGCTGCTAGCGAATGCGGCGCTCGAGAAGGACAGGATCGACGCGACAACAGGGACGGGGATGAAGGTCTTCGACTTTGGCATGATCAGACTCCATATCGAGCGTCGGATGCAGGAGACGCGGTGTTTGGGGAACAACGGTCTGGCGAGGCATGAGTGCTGTTTGCCAGTTCGTTGCCAGTCTAGTCACTTACCGTCGGCTTACAAGCATCTGCGGGGCAACGGATAGTTGCCGTCGCTGCAAGGTTTTAGCCGATTGCCCTGGAGCGGTGCGCAGTTCTTTAGTGTGTCCGGAGGC
>NZ_VZQO01000162.1:0-613 GCF_014397665.1 Paraburkholderia sp. UCT2 | reverse complement strand
TGTTGCTGGAGGGCATTGCCTTCAGGGACGGCGAACCGGTGCAAGGCGATCAACCGGTTCAGCAGAAACTCGCCGCCTGAAGCCGAACGCTATCAAGCTGCCCATACACCACTCTTGACGTTAGCTCTGTGCGGGGCGGCACCTACTTTCTTTGCTGCTGCAAAGAAAGTAGGCAAAGAAGACAGCTCAAACCGCCAACTCTTAAGCGGGTCCCCTGGCTTGGAGGGGGTAGTGGTGCATCTGGAATCCGGGCCCCCGCACATTCCCCCGTTCGTGACAAAGCCGTCATCCCTCCCACTCCGCACTACGTGCGTCGCGGACGGGTCTGCCGGGGAAACCAGTGGTTTGGCCCGCGCAGCGGGGACCCTCGGCTGCGCCTCGGCGACGCGCCGAAACAACCAGTGGTTTTTGAGCGGGGATTCGGCGCGCGTAGCGCCGCCGGAAGAATGACAGCCTTGTCACAAGCGCGGAATGTGCGGGAGCACGGATTCCAGATGCACCACTACCTCACGCGGACCGAGGGACCCGCTTAAGAGTTGGCGGTTTGAGCTGTCTTCTTTGCCTACTTTCTTTGCAGCAGCAAAGAAAGTAGGTGCCGCCCCGCACAGGGGCA
>NZ_VZQO01000161.1:0-616 GCF_014397665.1 Paraburkholderia sp. UCT2 | reverse complement strand
ACGTCTTGATGTACACGCCCTGATGCGCCAGGCCGATAGCGCGATGTATCGCGCCAAAGCGAACGGGACGGACAAAACCTCATTCTTCGATGAGACGGGTGCCGGCGCGTAAGCGGATAGGGTTCCCCGCGGTGTCCTGCTCGTGTTGGCGAGCGCATTTGATGCAGGTGCCCGGCCGCGGACGCGGCCGGGCGCGCGTTGCACGACGAAGTGCGCGAAGCGGCCGGCGGGACCGTCGCGCGCTTCGCGGTCGGCGTGACGGATGGCATTTCGAAGCTGGCCGTCCATGCCATTCTTGCGGGCGTGCTGGACACGCCTTCGCTACGGCTGCTCTGCCACGAAGGCGAGGCGGAAGACCTGCTGACGGAACTGGCGCATCACCATCTGGATCTCGTGCTGTCCAGCCAGTCCGCGCCGCACAACTCGAATCTGCGTCTATCCAGCGAGCGCCTGATCGCTTCGCCGATCGACTGGTACGGGCCGGCAGCCGGCGCTGTTCGCGTCGCGCGGCATGGGCGTGTTTCCGCTCGCGGCGTTCGGCGCCGAGCGCAACGATCCGATGCATCGCGGCTTGCGCTGGCTCGGCCGCTCGCCGGAAGTGAAGGAGGAAATACAC
>NZ_VZQO01000160.1:0-620 GCF_014397665.1 Paraburkholderia sp. UCT2 | reverse complement strand
TGGATCTGATTGCCGGATTGGGCGTGGGTACGGTTCGCCTCGGCGTTTCGTGGGACTTCATGACGCTGGCCGACGGCAGCACGCTGGACCCCAACAAAGTGGCCTTTCTGAAGTCGCTTCTGAACGCCGCACGCACGCGCGGCATGAAGATTCTTTTCCAGGTGGGCATGTACGCGCCGTCTAGCGCATACCAATGCCCGGCCACCAGGAATCCGCCGACCGCATCGTCACCGCGACTCGACTTCTGCGACGCGACGTTCACGAAGTATCTCGGCTCGCTCATGGACGTCGTTCTGCCCTTTACGGCTGACATCGAACTGTTCAATGAGACCAACTGGTCGTTCTCCGCGTCGGACCCGTCTTACGGCGATCCGAACGGTATCTCCGGATACATTCTGAATCGCAGCAAGACGCTCTATTCGGAAGCCAGGCAGATCCTGAACACGAAAAGCCAGTCGGGCTACAAAACGGTTCTGCACACTCAGGGCATCTCGTACTTCTACAACTCGGCGTACCCGAATAACGGCTGGCAACCGCCCGCGGGCAGCGAGCTGATCCAGGCGACCGACTACATCAAGGCAATGGGTAACAACACGAAGAGTGCTTCCAGCCCGTTGAAC
>NZ_VZQO01000159.1:0-626 GCF_014397665.1 Paraburkholderia sp. UCT2 | reverse complement strand
GACGAAGTGCTGCTCGTGAACACCGATGCGCTGTGCGCCGCGATCAAGGACGTGTTCCAGGACACGCGCAGCGTGCTCGAACCGGCGGGCTCGCTCGCGGTGGCCGGCGCCAAGCAGTATGTCGAACGGGAAGGCATCGAGAACCAGACGCTGATCGCGATCACGTCGGGCGCGAACATGAACTTCGACCGCATGCGCTTCGTCGCCGAACGCGCGGAAGTGGGCGAAGCGCGCGAAGCGGTCTTCGCGGTGACGATCCCCGAAGAGCGCGGCAGCTTCAGGCGCTTCTGCGAACTGCTTGGCACGCGCAGCGTCACCGAGTTCAACTACCGGATCGCCGACGCGAACTCGGCGCATATTTTCGTCGGCGTGCAGATCCGCAATCGCAGCGAATCGGCGCAGATCGCCGGCGCCTTCGAAGCGCACGGTTTTGCCACCGTCGACCTGACCTTCGACGAACTGTCGAAGCAGCACATCCGCTACATGGTCGGCGGCCGCTCGCCGCTCGCGCGCGACGAACGACTGTTTCGCTTCGAGTTTCCGGAACGTCCGGGCGCGCTGATGAAATTCCTGTCGTCGATGGCGCCGAACTGGAACATCAGCCTGTTCCACTACCGCAACCAGGG
>NZ_VZQO01000158.1:0-643 GCF_014397665.1 Paraburkholderia sp. UCT2 | reverse complement strand
TGCGCGGCCTGTTGTGCCGGCTGTGCCTGTTGGCTTCGCTGCGCTTGTCCAGACGGCGACGCCGTCTGCGACTGCCGCCCGATGCTTTGACTCCCGCCTACGCGCTTCGCCTCGGCGTCGTTCGACGCCACGGCGCCCAGCGCCAGCAGTCCCGCCAGACCCAGCGCGGCCGTGCCGCGTGTGACTGCACCGGCAGCACCTCGTAATCTGTTGATGATTTGCGTGTACATAAAAACCTCTTTCGATGAGTCGCGAAACTGCCCGCAACGCGCTCCATTTGCGCGCGCAAATACATTACGAACAGGGAAGCTTTCTCACGCAGCAATTCTGCAACCGATGCCATATGTCACCTCTGTCAGCTGTCATGAAACGCCGCCGACACCTCGGGGCGAGGTTTGAATCTAACTGAACCCATACCAACATAAAATTCGTATTTTTATTGTCGATACCTCGAGAAAATCGTATCTTTCCGTAATCGACGGAGGGTTCGTGAATTTCAAGCATCTCTATTACTTTTGGGTCGCGGCTCGCGCCGGCGGCATCGTGCGCGCGGGCGAGCAGTTGCACATCACGCCGCAAACGCTCAGTGGCCAGATCAAGCTTCTCGAAGAGGCGCTGGATAAGAAGCTGTTCAGGAAAACCG
>NZ_VZQO01000157.1:0-647 GCF_014397665.1 Paraburkholderia sp. UCT2 | reverse complement strand
ACGTCTTGATGTACACGCCCTGATGCGCCAGGCCGATAGCGCGATGTATCGCGCCAAAGCGAACGGGACGGACAAAACCTCATTCTTCGATGAGACGGGTGCCGGCGCGTAAGCGGATAGGGTTCCCGGCGGTGCCCTGCTCGTGTTGGCGAGCGCATTTGATGCAGGTGCCGGGCCGCGGCCGCTCGTATCTGGGAGCATGTGCGCGTCGTCTCGCTGCGGAAGGTAGTTTCGTTTCGCGGCTGGAGTTTGGCCCGGAGTGGGCCGAACTGAGACGGTCGCCATCCGGCCGGGTGCGGCGGCGAAGCAGCCATTCCTGCGCATCCTTGATACGACGTTTCAATGGCCGATCCACACCGGCGGATTCAACCGGTGGATGCAATAGTTTGCTGGAATCGGTCGCGGGCAGCAACTGCGCTGTCGCGCAGTGTTGATCCGGGAAGGATCAACAGCGAAACACGCCCGCGAAAATCAACAGGACGGATCGCTAAAGGCGAGCTCGACTAAAGGTGCGAGCATCATGGCAGCCGCGTTTGCGGGAGGCGGCTCGACCTTTGCGGGGCGGTAGATTACATCGCCTGCGGCGATGCCTTGTCCGCTCAAAGCGCATATACCCGATCGTTTCGCTGTAGCAAGGCGCCAAAGCT
>NZ_VZQO01000156.1:0-651 GCF_014397665.1 Paraburkholderia sp. UCT2 | reverse complement strand
GGCGCTGTTCGCGTCGCGCGGCATGGGCGTGTTTCCGCTCGCGGCGTTCGGCGCCGAGCGCAACGATCCGATGCATCGCGGCTTGCGCTGGCTCGGCCGCTCGCCGGAAGTGAAGGAGGAAATACACGCAATCGTGTCGCGGCGCGGGCGGCATCATCCTTTGACGCAAAAGGTGTTGAGTGCGGCGCATGCGTGAGCGCGTTCGTGATCACGAAAACGAAGGTTCGGTTTTTCCGAAGCTGCATTTCCGTTTTTTCTGCTTTTTCCTCGACGCCTCCTCACCGTACTCTTGAGCCGTACCCACGAAGGAGGTGTCTCATGCAAGTCCTGTTCAAGTCCCGCGACCGTGAAGCCGTCCGTCTGCGCAGCTTCGCGCGCCAACGCATCCGGTTCGTGTTTCGCCGCATGGACTGGCTGATTTCGAAGGCGACCGTCAGCATGTCGGACATCAACGGCCCGCGCGGCGGACTCGACAAACGCTGCCAGGTGCAGGTGCAGACGCCCGATGCGACGCCTGTCGTCGTGACGTCGATCGCAAGAGACTGGCGCGGCGCACTCGATCTCGCGCTGGCCCGCGCGGCGCGTTCGATCGTCCGCAGGCAGCAGGCGCGCATTGCGACTCGGGGTCCCCGTGATTTTGATGCCGTTTAC
>NZ_VZQO01000155.1:0-672 GCF_014397665.1 Paraburkholderia sp. UCT2 | reverse complement strand
GTTCGACATACTGCTTGGCGCCGGCCACCGCGAGCGAGCCCGCCGGTTCGAGCACGCTGCGCGTGTCCTGGAACACGTCCTTGATCGCGGCGCACAGCGCATCGGTGTTCACGAGCAGCACTTCGTCGAGATATTCGCGGCACAGACGGAAGGTCTCTTCGCCGACGAGCTTCACCGCGGTGCCGTCGGAGAACAGGCCCACTTCGTTCAGCGTCACGCGCTCGCCCGCCTGCAACGACGCGGCCATCGCGCATGAGTCATCGGTCTGCACGCCGATCACCTTGATCTCCGGGCGCACCGATTTCACGTATGCGGCGACACCGGCCGCGAGACCGCCGCCGCCGATCGGCACAAAGATCGCGTGAATCGGCCCCTGGTGCTGGCTGAGGATTTCCATCGCGACGGTGCCCTGACCGGCGATCACGTACGGATCGTCGAACGGATGCACGAAGGTCAGGCCGCGCTCTTCCTGCAGCTTGACCGCGTGACCATAGGCGTCGCTATACGACTCACCGAACTGCACGATCTCGACGGTCGGCCCGCCGTGCGTGCGGATCGCGTCGACCTTGAGCTGCGGCGTCGTCACCGGCACGACGATGATCGCCTTCACGCCCATGCGTGCCGCCGATAACGCCACGCCCTGCGCATGATTGCCCGCCGACGCGGTGATCA
>NZ_VZQO01000154.1:0-688 GCF_014397665.1 Paraburkholderia sp. UCT2 | reverse complement strand
CTCGTATTGAGGCTTCCCAGCACCATTCGGTCATGACAGGCCGCTAACGTGAATGTTGAAAGGCTATATCCGGTCGACTCCCGCCGACCGCATCGGGCAGGACCCGGCCATCAAGCGTCATTCGCCCCTCCCGTTTGACAGACCTTCAGACGTCGGCTCCGCATTGCAAACGGTCCTTGGCCTTTGGGACACGAGCGCCGGTATCGTCCATCGCCATAGGCTGTCCACAGCGCGTGTCACAGGCGACTGGCAGAACCCAGTCGCGTCGTGGCGCAGTTTCGCGTTGATTTCGTAAAAGCATCCGCAGATGCCGGTACACGCCAGGCGGCCACAAGCGCACGGAATAAAAGGCGAAGAAGGCGCAAAAAGCAGAGGTATCGGCATGCATCCGCCACGCCAGCGGCTATTCTTCAGACGCTACGACTAACGCGGTTCAGGCCGGATCTGCGGGTCGTCGTCAGCCATTCCGCGCCCCACGCGGAAAGGGGGGTGTATGTCACGTCCAGAACCACCTCGGCCCGCGCGACGCGCACTGCGTCGTCGGCAGTCAGCCGGACCCCTGTGGCTCGTCATCGGCAGCGCGCTCACCGGACTGTGCTTTGCCCATGCGACGCTCGCGGCGGGCAAACTTCCACAAGGCGGCACTTACGTGGCCGGCGCCGGCGCGATAGCAAGCCATGGAGACGGC
>NZ_VZQO01000153.1:0-698 GCF_014397665.1 Paraburkholderia sp. UCT2 | reverse complement strand
CAGCGGGATTTCCTTCTCGACGTAGTCGTAGTAGAGGGCGGTGGTGTAGAGCAGGCGCATCTGCGCGCCGATCTCGCAGATCTTCAGGCAGCGCTGCTGCAGCTCGACCGTGTTGGCGTTCTCCAGAACGATCTGGTAGCCGCGCTCGCCGTGAATCTCGTCGGAGACGATGTGCAGGTCGAAGAACTCGACCTCCTCGTCGGTGAAGCGGTACTTCTCGCGCAGCGTGGGCGTCTGCTTGCGGTAGATCGAGGGCACCTGCGATTCGAGGCCGACCACCAGCGCGGCGACCGCGACGACCGGGTCTTCGCGCATGGCCACCGAGTAGCACCAGGCCTGCAGGCCACGGGTGGTCGGCGACATGTTGTCGGGGTTGGTGACGCGCTCACGGGTGGTGCCGCAGGCTTCGGCGAAGCGGATCAGCAGGTCGGTGTGGCGGTCGCCGCCGATTTCCTCTTCGTACATGTTGGCCAGCAGGAAGTCCTTGGCCTCGGTCATGTGACCGGGCGTGCGGGCATAGAGGTAGCCCAGGTAGTCGGCGAACGGGCCGACGTAGTGATAGTGGTTCTCGGCCCAGCGTGCCAGATGCGCGCGGGAGAGCTTGCCGCTCGCCCACGCGACGCTGAACGGCGCCTTGTTGGCGCTCTTGCCCTTGATTGCTTCTTCGAGCGCGGTGCGGAATTCATCGCGGTTCATCA
>NZ_VZQO01000152.1:0-713 GCF_014397665.1 Paraburkholderia sp. UCT2 | reverse complement strand
TCAAGCCCGAAGACCTCGGCGTCGATGTCACGCCGCGTCTGAAGACGCTGAAAGTCGCCGAGCCGCCCAGGCGCTCCGCCGGTGTGAAGGTGCCGGACGTGAAGACGCTGGTCGAGAAGCTGAAGACCGAAGCGAAGGTGCTGTGAGGAGACCCGAGAAATGACGAACCTGGTAATTGCAGAACACGACAATGCGTCGATCAAGGCCGCGACGCTGAACACGATCGCAGCGGCACAGAAGATCGGCGGTGATATTCACGTGCTGGTCGCGGGACATAACGCGCAGGGCGCGGCCGATGCGGCCGCGAAGATCGCGGGTGTCAGCAAGGTGCTGCTCGCCGATGCGCCGCAACTGGCCGCAGGCCTCGCGGAAAACGTCGAAGCGACGGTCCTGACGCTTGTGCAAGATGCGGCGAAGCACTACACGCACATCCTCGCGCCGGCTACCGCCTACGGCAAGAACATCGCGCCGCGTATCGCCGCGAAGCTCGACGTCGCGCAGATCAGCGACATCACGGCAGTGGATAGCGCCGACACGTTCGAGCGTCCTATCTACGCGGGCAACGCAATCGCGATCGTGCAATCGGCTGATCCGATCAAGGTCATCACCGTGCGCTCGACCGGTTTTGATGCCGTCGCGGCCGAAGGCGGCAGCGCAGCGGTCGAGAAGATCGAAGCGGCAGCCGACGCAGGCCTCGCGCAGTTCGTGAGCCG
>NZ_VZQO01000151.1:0-742 GCF_014397665.1 Paraburkholderia sp. UCT2 | reverse complement strand
ACGGCAAAGCCGAGATCGACCACTTCGTCGACTTCGTCGGCACCGGCGCGCCGCGTTTTTACCTGACGCTCGACCAGCAGCTTCAACAGCCGAATTTCGCGCAGTTCGTGATTACCGCAAAAAGCGTAGAAAACCGCGAGGAACTGATGCGTTGGCTCGACGGCAAACTCGAGAAGGATTTCTCCGGCGTGCGAGCGCGCGTCTCCCGGCTCGAGAATGGTCCGCCGGTCGGCTTCCCGATCAAGTTCCGCGTGAGCGGCGACGATATCGCGACCGTCCGATCGATTGCGCAGACGGTGTCGGACAAGGTCCGCGCCGATCCCCGCACGCGCAACGTCCAGTTCGACTGGGACGAGCCGGCGGAGCGCTCGATCTCGTTCGAGATCGATCAGAACCGCGCGCGCCAGCTTGGCGTCACCTCGGAAGACGTGTCGAACTTCCTCGCGATGACGCTATCAGGCTACACGGTGACGCAGTACCGCGAGCGCGACAAGCTGATCAACGTCGATCTGCGTGCGCCCAAGAGCGAACGTGTCAATCCGGCGCAGCTTATGAGCCTCGCGATTCCGACGCCCCACGGCCCGGTGCCGCTCGGTTCGCTCGGACACGTGCGCGATACGCTCGAGTACGGCGTCATCTGGCAACGCGACCGTCAGCCGACCATCACGGTGCAGGCGGACGTGCGCGGCGACGCGCAGGGCATCGACGTGACCCACGACATCGAACGTGCGCTCGCGGCGGA
>NZ_VZQO01000150.1:0-797 GCF_014397665.1 Paraburkholderia sp. UCT2 | reverse complement strand
CCGAACGCGTCGAGCGAATCGTCGTACCCGAACTTGTGCTTGAGCCACGTGGCCGCCCAGAAGCAGACCACACCCGCGACGATACCGATCACGAGCGCGCCGACCGTGCCGACGAAGCCCGACGCCGGCGTAATCGCCACCAGACCCGCGACCGCGCCCGACACGATACCGAGCACCGACGGCTTGCCCTTGGCTGCCCATTCGGCGAACATCCACGCGAGCGCCGCCGCGGCGGTCGCCACCTGCGTCGCGAACATCGCGAAGCCGGCACGGCCATCTGCTGCCACGGCCGAACCCGCGTTGAAGCCGAACCAGCCGACCCACAGCATCGCGCCACCGATCAGCGTGAGCGTCAGGTTGTGCGGCGCCATCGCTTCCTTGCCATAGCCGACGCGCTTGCCGAGCACCAGACAGCAGACCAGGCCCGCGATACCGGCGTTGATGTGCACCACCGTGCCGCCCGCGAAGTCGAGGATGCCCGCGCTAGCCAGCCAGCCGCTCGGCTCCCACACCATGTGCGCGATCGGCGAGTAGACGATGATCGACCACAGCGTCATGAACACCAGCATCGCCGAGAACTTCATGCGGTCCGCGAAGGCACCGGTGATCAGCGCCGGCGTGATGATCGCGAAGGTCATCTGGTAGACGAAGTAGACCGTCTCGGGGATCGTCGGCGCGAGGTGGCTGACGGTCAGCGTCGTGGCCTTGTCGCCCTTGATGTAGTTCATGCCCGTCATGAACACGCGCGAGAAGCCGCCGATGAACGAGCTGCCAGGCGTGAACGCGAGGCTGTAGCC
>NZ_VZQO01000149.1:0-803 GCF_014397665.1 Paraburkholderia sp. UCT2 | reverse complement strand
CCGACCCAGGCCGAACTGACCGCGTACAAGACGAAGCTGAAGTCGATGCGCGGCCTGCCCGCCAACGTGAAGGCCGCGCTCGAATGGATTCCGGCCGCCGCGCATCCGATGGACGTGATGCGCACCGGCGTGTCGGTGCTCGGCACCGTGCTGCCCGAGAAAGACGATCACAATCTGCCCGGCGCGCGCGATATCGCCGACAAACTGATGGCCTCGCTCGGCTCGATGCTGCTGTACTGGTATCACTACTCGCACAACGGCAAGCGCATCGAGGTCGAAACCGACGACGATTCGATCGGCGGTCATTTCCTGCATCTGCTGCATGGCGTCGAGCCGTCGAAGGCGTGGGTGGATGCGATGCACGTGTCGCTGAACCTGTACGCGGAGCACGAGTTCAACGCGTCGACGTTCACCGGCCGCGTGATCGCGGGCACGGGCTCGGACATGTACTCGGCGGTCACCGGCGCGATCGGCGCGCTGCGCGGCCCGAAACACGGCGGCGCCAATGAAGCCGCGTTCGAAATCCAGTCGCGCTACCAGACGCCTGACGAAGCCGAAGCCGACATCCGCCGCCGCGTCGAGAACAAGGAAGTCGTGATCGGCTTTGGCCATCCGGTCTACACGATCTCGGACCCGCGCAACAAGATCATCAAGGAAGTCGCGAAGAAGCTGTCGAAGGAAGCGGGCAACACGAAACTGTTCTCGATCGCCGAACGGCTCGAATCGGTGATGTGGGACGCGAAGAAGATGTTCCCGAACCTCGACTGGTTCAGCGCGGTGTCGTATCACATGATGGGCGTGCC
>NZ_VZQO01000148.1:0-840 GCF_014397665.1 Paraburkholderia sp. UCT2 | reverse complement strand
CTGCAGATCGGGCGCGCGCGCCGGCCGCTCATGGCCTTCGTCATGGTGCTGTCGTGGTCGCGGCAGATCTATCTGCGCTTCTTCCTCGATGCCCGCATGGACAGCTTCCTGGCGGGCCACGCCGGCGCATTCGCGGCGTGGTCCGGATTGCCAAGGATCCTCCTCTACGACAATCTCAGGAGCGCTGTGCTCGAGCGTCAGGGTGATGCGATCCGCTTCAACCCGACGCTTCTCGCGTTCGCCGCTCATCATCGCTTCGAGCCCCGTCCAGTGGCAGTGGCCAGAGGCAACGAGAAGGGACGCGTCGAAAGAGCTATCAGATATGTACGCGAGAATTTCTTTGCCGCGCGCAAGTTCGCCGATCTCGACGATCTGAACATCCAGGCGGCGCAATGGTGCGCGGGCATGGCGGCGGATCGTCCCTGCCGGGAAGAGCCCACGATCACGGTGCGCGAAGCCTTCGCCCGCGAACAGCCCAGCCTGCTTGCGTTGCCGGCGAATCCGTACCCGTGCGAGCTGCAACTGGCCGTGAAGGTCGGCAAGCAGCCGTATGTGCGCTTCGATCTGAACGATTACACGATCCCGCACACCCCCGTGCGGCGCGTACTCACGGTCCGGGCCGATCCCCGGCAGGTGCGCATTCTCGACGGCGCCGATCTGCTTGCAACTCATGTGCGCAGTTACGATCGCGGCGCGCAGATCGAGATTGCCGCGCACATCGACGCCCTCGTTGCACGCAAACGCGAAGCCCGTCACCATCCCGGCCTCGACCATCTCGCCTGCGCAGCGCCGGCCAGTCACACGCTCATGCTGCGTGCGGCTGAACGCGGCGCCAATCTG
>NZ_VZQO01000147.1:0-841 GCF_014397665.1 Paraburkholderia sp. UCT2 | reverse complement strand
TGATCCTGTACCGTGTGTTTCAGGGGCTCGCGGGCGGCCCGCTCATGCCGCTCTCGCAAACCCTGCTGCTGCGCATCTTTCCGAAGGAGAAGGCCGCCGCGGCGCTTGGCCTGTGGAGCATGACGACCCTGATTGCGCCGGTGATGGGCCCCGTGCTGGGCGGTATCATCTGCGACGACTACCACTGGTCCTACATCTTCTTCATCAACGTGCCGGTCTCGCTGATCTGCGGATACGCCGGCTGGATGATGCTCAAGCGCTTCGAATCGGAGAAGATCCGGATGCGGATCGACACGGTCGGGCTCGTGCTGCTGATCATCTGGGTCTCTGCGCTGCAGATCATGGTCGACGATGGCAAGGACAAGGACTGGTTCAGCTCGATGGAAATTCGCGTCCTCGCGATCGTTGCGGTGATTGGTTTCCTCGCCTTCCTCATCTGGGAGCTGACCGAGCGTAATCCCATTGTCGATCTGCGGGTGTTCCGTCATCGCGGCTTTGCCGCGAGTGTGGTCACCATGTCACTGGCGTTCGGCGCGTACTTCGGCGCCACCGTGCTCACGCCACTGTGGCTGCAGAACAATATGGGGTACACGGCCACGTGGGCCGGGTATGCCCAGGCGACGACGGGCATCTTCGCGGTTGTCGCCGCGCCGTTTGCAGCCAGGCTGTCGACGAAGTTCGATGGACGCTGGCTGGTGTTTGCCGGCGTGATGCTGCTCGGCTCGGTGACGCTGTTCCGCACCCATGCGAATTCGGACATGGACTTCTGGCAGGTGGCACTGCCGCTGCTGCTGCAAGGCATCGGCCTGCCGTTCTTCTTCGTGCCGACGACGAGCATCGG
>NZ_VZQO01000146.1:0-843 GCF_014397665.1 Paraburkholderia sp. UCT2 | reverse complement strand
CGAACTTCCTGACGATGTTGAAACTCTGCGGGCCTTGCTGGTCGAGGCCCGTGCCCAGCTTGCCGAGCGCGATCTGGAGATCGGGCAGCTCAAGGCGCAGATCGACAGGCTCAAGCGCATGCAGTTCGGCCGCAGGTCCGAGCAGTTGGACCGGGAGGTCGCGCGGCTCGAAACCGCGCTCGAGGACTTGACCGGTGAGCGTGGTGTCGCTGATGTGCGACGCGCCCACGAATCAGGCGCGAGCACGCCTGTGGGCGACGCATCGCCGAAAGAAGCGCTGCCGCCGCATCTGCCACGCGAAGAACGCGTACTCGACGCCGACGCGACCTGCCCGAAGTGCGGCAGCGCCATGCAGCCGCTCGGAGAAGACGTGTCCGAGCAGCTCGCCCGCGTCGCGGCAATGTTCAAGGTGATTCGCACGATCCGGCGCAAGACGGTCTGTCCGTGCGGCCACCACTTCTCGCAGCCGTCCATGCCCGGCCTGCCGATCACGCGCAGCATTGCCCATCCGAGCCTGCTGGCCGACATCCTCGTCTCGAAGTACGCTGACCACGCGCCGTTGTACCGGCAGTCGCAGATTGCCGCGCGCGACGGCGTAAAGCTGGATCCGGCCAGCATGGGACGCTGGATCGGCCAGTGCGAGGCCCTTTGCGTGCCGCTGACCGAGGCGCTGCGCCGCCACACGATGGCACCGTCGAAGCTGCACGCGGATGACACGCCGATCCCGGTGCTCGAGCCGGGCAAGAAGAAGACAAGGACCGGGCGACTGTGGGTGTATGTGCGCGATGACACCCGTTCGGGCTCGACCGAACCGGCCGCGGTGTGGTTTGCTTACTCGCCCGA
>NZ_VZQO01000145.1:0-870 GCF_014397665.1 Paraburkholderia sp. UCT2 | reverse complement strand
TGGGTCGCGGCTCGCGCCGGCGGCATCGTGCGCGCGGGCGAGCAGTTGCACATCACGCCGCAAACGCTCAGTGGCCAGATCAAGCTTCTCGAAGAGGCGCTGGATAAGAAGCTGTTCAGGAAAACCGGCCGCACGCTCGAACTGACCGATGCGGGGCGCCTCGCGCTCGACTACGCCGACGAGATATTTTCGTTAGGTTCGGAACTCGAAAGCGCTGTGCGGCGCGAAAGCGAATCCGGTGCGCAAACGCGGTTTCGCGTCGGGATCGCGGACTCGGTCCCCAAGGCGATTGCGTACCGGCTGCTGGAACCCGCGCTGAGCGCGTCGGCGTCGCTGCGCATGATCTGTCACGAAGGCAAACTGCACGCGCTGCTCGCGCAACTGGCCGTGCACCGCCTCGATCTGATCATCGCGGACGCCCCCATTCCCGTCGACGTCAACATCAAGGCGTTCAATCACCGCCTCGGACGTTCGACGCTAAGCTGCTTCGGAACCCAGGCGCTGATTCAAAGCAGCAAAAAACGCTTCCCGATGTCGCTCGACAAGCTGCCTGTGCTACTGCCCGGCACGGAATCCGCCGTGCGGCGCAAGCTGGATCACTGGCTCGCCTCGCACGCCATTTCGCCGCGCATCGTCGGCGAGTTCGACGACGGAGCGATGACCATGGCATTCGGCCGCGAAGGCCGCGGCCTGCTGTTCGCGCCAACCGTGCTCGAAAGCCAGTTGCAGACAGAGCACAACCTGACGATAGTCGGACAGATCAATTCGATCGTCGAGGAATTTTTTGCAATCTCTATCGAGCGCCACGTCAGCCACCCGGCTGTCGCGATGATCATGGACGCGGCGCGTAGCGAACTGTTCAACGTTTAG
>NZ_VZQO01000144.1:0-882 GCF_014397665.1 Paraburkholderia sp. UCT2 | reverse complement strand
ATATGCCTGGGCACGGTCGTGTTGATCGGCTATATCGCCGTCGCCGCGCTCCAACGCACGGCCGCCGCGTATGACACTCTGGGCGTGGTTTTCGCATACGTTGTATTCGGCGTGGTGACATACATAGCAGCGACCGCCGCGACAGTTCGGCCGCGCCTTCGATTGACGGTCACCACCATTGCAGACCAGGCGCTTGTCATGACTGCCTTGGCGCTCGGCGGGCGCGTGGCGCTGCCCTTGCTCTGGGTCGTGTTCTGGTTCCTTGTGGGTGCCGGTTGCCGCCACGGCAAGCGGCCGTTGCTACTTTCATGTGCAGTTGCGCTTGCAGGCGTCGTGATTTTGATGCACGTCGAGCCGTGGTGGAGAGAAAACCTCGCGGTGGGATTGGGCATCATGCTCAGCATCGCGGCGACTTCCGTGTACTTGATGGCCCTCGTGCATCGGCTCGAACGGCAGGCTGCGACGGACCCTCTGACAGGACTCAGCAACCGCACTCGCCTCGAGCAGGCGATCGCTAAAGCGACTGCGGCGCGAGACGACGATAAGGGACAGTCTGTCTTGCTGTTCATCGATCTCGACGGCTTCAAGTACGTCAATGACGCTTATGGGCATGCGGTGGGTGATGAACTGTTGCAGTGCTTCGCCAACGGTCTGCAGACACGCATTCGCCGCGGCGATACGGTTGCCCGCCTGGGAGGCGACGAGTTCGCGGTGCTCGCCCGCCACGTGCATGGCGACGCCGGCGCGCGAGCGATTGCCGACGGTATTCACGACATCCTTCATGGGCTTCGAGAGATCGGCGGTCATCCCGTCGCCGTATCGGCCAGCATTGGCGTGCGCATGCTCGGTGCCAATAGCGCGGACGGACGTCTTGATGTACAC
>NZ_VZQO01000143.1:0-909 GCF_014397665.1 Paraburkholderia sp. UCT2 | reverse complement strand
GAACGAAACCGCTCGCGCGGTAGGGGGCTCCGGCTAGACGTGGTGGTTTGTGAGGGGTCGGCTGCGCGGTTCCGTATGTTGGCGAATGAGGCAATCCGCCTCGTTCGCCAGCAGGAGCCGAATCATGACCTCTCAACCGAGTGCCAGCCCGCTGCGTCAGCGCATGATCGACGACATGCGAATGCGCCAGCTTTCCCCCAAGACGCAAGCCAACTATCTGCGCATCGTGCGCGAGTTCTCCCGGTACCTTGGGCGCTCGCCTGATACTGCCACCGTCGAGGACCTGCGCGGCTACCAGCTGGATCTGGTCGATCACGGCACGTCACCGGTGTCGCTGAACGCCGCGATCACCGGGCTGAAGTTCTTCTTCGAGACCACCCTCCACGAACCGGAACTGATGGCCCGCATGCAACCCGTGCGCGTGCCCCGCACACTGCCGGTTGTGCTCAGCCCGGATGAAGTACGGCGGCTGATCGCCGCAACGGGCAATCTCAAGCACCAGACGGCCCTCTCGCTCGCCTATGGCACCGGCCTGCGCGTCAGTGAGGTGGTCGGGCTAAAGGTCACGGACGTCGACAGCCAGCGCATGACGCTACGTATCGAACAGGGCAAGGGCCGCTACGCGATGCTCTCTCCGGTACTGCTCGAACGCCTGCGGGTCTGGTGGCGCGTCGCCCGTGCCCAGGGCAGGATGCTCGACGGCGGGTGGCTGTTTCCCGGGCTTGATCCCATCGATCCGCTCAGCACCCGGCAACTGAACCGCGCCATCCATGCCGCTGCCGAGGCCGCGCAGATCGACAAGCGCGTGTCGATGCACACCTGCGCCACTATCTTCCCTGCCGGACTATGTCTTGTAAGCCCGGAATGCTGCTCCTTTTGAGGCAAATGGGCGAAGCCAAATAGAGATAG
>NZ_VZQO01000142.1:0-969 GCF_014397665.1 Paraburkholderia sp. UCT2 | reverse complement strand
TTCTCACGCACGGTCGCTGGCGAAAGGTTGGTCTCAGGTAGTTCCGCGGCGCGCGCCACCCTCACGAGTCACCGGCAGCAGGCCGCTGCCGGTTTCAACTACGCTCTCATCCGTCAATTTGCTGAATGCCGGCCAGTCGCCACGCCTGGTTGCCACGTGCGTCGCTGACCATGTTCCAGACTTCCTGGAACGGCTGGGCAGTCGGCGCATCGTCTTCCCGCATTTGACCGTAAAAGCGAACGCTAACCAGCGTTTCATCCGCATTGCGTTCTGTGCCAAGCACTTCCGCGTCAAGTTGCGTGACTTCCGTATGACTCACCTGGTGACCCCGAGCTTCGAGATCCCGCTTGATTTGCGCGAACATCTCCGGCGTCGTCAATTCGAACAGGTCACCCTGCTCGTTCCGGTCCCATGCGCCTTGAAGACGCATGAACAAGGTCTTTGCCGATACAAGAAACGCCGCCTGATCTTGCTCGAGTGGTAGTCCCGTTGTCCTCTCCGTGTCCGCTGCTCCCGTCGAACCCATCGCCGCGTTCGGCCAGCCCCGCAAGTTCGCTTCAGGCCGCGCTTGCGGGATCTGATTCAGAAACCGTGAGCCGTTCGTTTGCTGGCGGTTCACGGGACCGTGTCCATAGGCAAGATCCGGACGACGCCGGTTGGCGATAAAGCGGAATAGCATCACGCCGGCGAAAATCACCGCCCCGATCAGCAACGCATTCGACAGCATCTGCGCCAGCCCTTCGCCCAGGCCAAACGACGACAGTAATGCTGCAATCCCAAGGCCCGCAGCGAGACCAGCCAGCGGGCCCATCCAGCGGTTACCCGCTGCCGCAGCAGGCGCCTGCGCGGCCTGTTGTGCCGGCTGTGCCTGTTGGCTTCGCTGCGCTTGTCCAGACGGCGACGCCGTCTGCGACTGCCGCCCGATGCTTTGACTCCCGCCTACGCGCTTCGCCTCGGCGTCGTTCGACG
>NZ_VZQO01000141.1:0-1049 GCF_014397665.1 Paraburkholderia sp. UCT2 | reverse complement strand
TCAGGCTCGAAGCAATGCCCAGGTCGCCCGTTGCGCCGTTCGCGCCTGTGGTCGTGACATCGATCGACGTGCCCGCGTTCAGGCTGCGCTGCAACGCGCGCGCGGCGGCATCATCGATCGTGAAAGCCGGCGTCAAAAGGTTCCATTGGCCCGCGTGAACGGCTGCATGCCTGCCGAATGCCAGTTGTGCCGCTTGCGTGTCGACCGTTCCGCCGCTGCCATCCGCGTTGCTCGCGGAGATCTTGCCGAGTTGACTGACACGGCCGCCATCGGCGACGAGCCACACGTGGCCATCACGATTCGCGGTACCCGTCGCGCGAATGCGCGTGCCGCCGCCCGCGAGCGCGTAGACGTTCCCATCGGCGGCCTGCAGGCTGACCTGCGCGGCCTTTATGTGCCCTCTATTGACCACGGTGCCCTGACTGCCCGTCTGCACGAATACCTGTCTGCTGCTGCCCGAGTCCTGTAACAACACCTGTTCGCCTGCAGCCAGTTCCGCCGTACCGTTGCGCGCTGTGATAGTGCCCGCGTTGATGACGGCGTGTCGCGCAATCAGGAACACATCGCCGCCGCTCGAACTGACCTTGCCGAGGTTGATCACGCTTGCGCTCGGGTCGCCCGACAGCGTGAGGGAACCACCGCCCTGCATGAACGCGTCGTTGCAGACATCGAGCGTTGACGCGACGAAACGACCTCCCGTGCTGATCACGCCCGATGGCCCCACGACGATGCCTTGCGGATTGATCACATACAGGCTGCCCGTCGCACTGAGCCTGCCGAAGATGGCGGACGGCGAGCCGCCCGTCACGCGGTTCAGCGTCGCGCCCGAGCCGTTGTCGAACGTCACGCTGTTGTTCCTGCCGATCGAAAAACTGTTCCACTCGATCACGCCGCGCGTCGAACCCGGTTGCGTGACCACGAGGCCGTCTCCATGGCTTGCTATCGCGCCGGCGCCGGCCACGTAAGTGCCGCCTTGTGGAAGTTTGCCCGCCGCGAGCGTCGCATGGGCAAAGCACAGTCCGGTGAGCGCGCTGCCGATGACGAGCCAC
>NZ_VZQO01000140.1:0-1054 GCF_014397665.1 Paraburkholderia sp. UCT2 | reverse complement strand
AGGCAGTATGACTTCCTGCGGGACAGAGGCTGGCCTGCCGCAACGGAATCAAACGCGGGTTAGCATTGCTGTCAGAGCCGCACGGTGCGGACGTGCCGCACCCGGCGATTTCCGACGCGGAGGCCAGCATGGAGCACGATAGCACTCTTTACGTGGGTCTTGATGTTCATAAGGATTCGATCACGGTCGCCTATGCCATTGGTACGGGCGAGGTT
Organism: Paraburkholderia sp. UCT2; assembly: GCF_014397665.1. Taxonomy (NCBI): domain Bacteria; kingdom Pseudomonadati; phylum Pseudomonadota; class Betaproteobacteria; order Burkholderiales; family Burkholderiaceae; genus Paraburkholderia; species Paraburkholderia sp. UCT2. The sequence goes on along the minus strand of NZ_VZQO01000140.1, from coordinate 839 downwards.
GAACTGCTCGGCAAGATCGGTACTACGCAGGCCGACGTGGAACGGTTGTGCAAGAGACTGCAATCTAAAGCGCGATGCGTCAGCATCGTCTACGAAGCCGGTCCGTGCGGATATGGGCTTTACCGGCAGCTTGTCCAGAAAGAATTCCAGTGCATGGTCTGCGCGCCCTCGCTGATTCCCCGCAAGCCAGGTGAGCACATCAAGACTGACAGACGTGATGCCGTCAAGCTCGTCCGATCGCTGCGTGCCGGCGACCTGTCGGCCGTATACGTCCCCAGCGTCGACGATGAAGCATTCCGGGATCTGGCCCGCGCATGGGTGATTGCCAAGGACGACCTCAAGCGTGCACGGCAAAGGGTAAAGGCCTTTCTGCTGTCGCACGGCGTGCGCTACACCCGCTCTGCCGACTGGGGGCCGGCGCACCGACGCTGGCTGAGCGCACACAGCTTCGACAGTGCGTGGCAGCAGTTTGCGTTTGAAGAGCTACGTCGCGCGATCGAAGACCGGCTCGCCCAATGTGACCGGCTGGAGTCCGCGCTGCGTGAGGCAGTCGTCAACTGGCGCTTCTATCCCGCCGTCCTGGGCCTGCAGGCAATGCGCGGTGTCCAGTTCACCACGGCAGTGGGCATGCTCGCCGAGCTGGGCGATCTCTCACGCTTCGTGCACCCACGCCAGTTGATGGCGTGGCTCGGGGTGACGCCGTCCGAGCACTCATCGGGCGGCAAGCGTCGTCAGGGCAGCATCACTAAAAGCGGCAACAGTTATGCAAGAAAGCTGCTAGTTGAAGCTGCATGGAGCTATCGCCACCCTGCGCGTGTGAGCCCCGATATTCAGCGTCG
>NZ_VZQO01000139.1:0-1105 GCF_014397665.1 Paraburkholderia sp. UCT2 | reverse complement strand
CGGTTTTCCTGAACAGCTTCTTATCCAGCGCCTCTTCGAGAAGCTTGATCTGGCCACTGAGCGTTTGCGGCGTGATGTGCAACTGCTCGCCCGCGCGCACGATGCCGCCGGCGCGAGCCGCGACCCAGAAGTAATAGAGATGCTTGAAATTCAAGAATCCTCCACCGATTACCGAAAGATATGTTTTTCCCGAAGTATCAGCAATAAAAATACGAATTTTATGTTGGCATGGGTTCAGTTAGATTCAAACCTCGCCCCGAAGCGTCGGCGGGCGTTTCATGACAGCTGACAGAGGTGACATATGGCATCGGTTGCAGAATTGCTGCGTGCGAAAGCTTCCCGGACAGTGTGGTCGATCGAGGCATCCGCTTCGGTTTGCAACGCGATATCGATCATGGCTCACAGGGAGGTTGGAGCGCTCATCGCCACGCACGACGGGCGCATAGCCGGCATCGTGACGGAGCGCGATTACGCCCGGAAGATCGTTCTGATGGAACGCTCGTCAACGAATACGCCTGTGCGCGACATCATGTCGACGGCGGTGCGTTATGTCAGTCCGAAGCAGACGACGGACGAGTGCATGGCGATCATGACAGAACATCGGATTCGCCATCTGCCTGTGATCAGCGCAGGGCAGGTGACAGGAATGGTGTCGATCGGCGACCTGATCAAGAACCTGATTTCCGAGCAGGAACACACCATCCGGCAACTGGTGCACTACATCCACGGCAACGGTTTTCACGCCGCTTTTGATGGATCGAAGGCACAACCGGCGGCGAGCTTGCGTAGCTAAAAATATTACTGTTCGTAATGTATTTGCGCGCGCAAATGGAGCGCGTTGCGGGCAGTTTCGCGACTCATCGAAAGAGGTTTTTATGTACACGCAAATCATCAACAGATTACGAGGTGCTGCCGGTGCAGTCACGCGCGGCACGGCCGCGCTCGGTCTGGCGGGACTGCTGGCGCTGGGCGCCGTGACGTCGAACGACGCCGAGGCGAAGCGCGTAGGCGGGAGTCAAAGCATCGGGCGGCAGTCGCAGACGGCGTCGCCGTCTGGACAAGCGCAGCGAAGCCAACAGGCACAGCCGGCACAACAGGCCGCGCA
>NZ_VZQO01000138.1:0-1132 GCF_014397665.1 Paraburkholderia sp. UCT2 | reverse complement strand
ATGAAACAGAGGCGCCGGATCTATTACAGCGAAAGCCAGAAGGCATTGATGTGGGAACGCTGGCGTAAAGGCGAGTCGTTGCAGCACATCGCCCGGCTATTTGACCGCAATCACTCGTCAGTACAGGCAATTCTGGCGCAAACTGGAGGAATCCAGCCGGCACCCCGCCAGCGATCCAGGCTGGCGCTCACGCTTGCCGAACGCGAGGAGATTTCGCGAGGTCTCGTCGCGGGCGATTCGATTCAGTCAATCGCCCGGCGGCTGTCGCGATCACCGTCCACGGTCTGTCGCGAGATCAAGCGCAACAGTGGACAGGCCGGCTATCGGGCCAGCCACGCCGACCAGCTGGCATGGGATCGGTCGCTGCGCCCCAAAGTCTGCAAACTGGTCGAACACCGGATGCTGGCCCATATCGTGGCCGACAAGCTCCAGTTGCAGTGGTCGCCCCAGCAGATTGCTGGATGGCTCAAACGCGCCTGGCCAGGCAGCGAGGACTACCACGTGTCACACGAAACCATCTATCGCAGTCTTTTCATCCAGGCACGGGGTGCACTGAAGAAAGAGTTGCTGGAGCATTTACGGCGCACCCGGGCCATGCGCCGCTCGCGCCATCACACGCAGAAAACGGACGATCACGGCAGGATCCGTGACGCGGTATCAATCAGTGAACGCCCCGCCACCGTGGAAGATCGCGCGGTGCCGGGACACTGGGAAGGCGATCTCCTGTGTGGCAGTGGCGGCAGCCAGATTGCAACGCTTGTAGAGCGTCAGACGCGCTATGTGATGCTGGTGAAGATCGCCAGCAAGGACAGCGAAACAGTAGTCAATGCGCTCATCAAACACGCTGGAAAGCTGCCTCAGGAACTCTATAAATCGCTTACGTGGGATCGGGGAACAGAGATGGCGGACCACAAACGGTTCACTATCACCACCGACATTGCGGTGTATTTCTGCGATCCCAAACACCCCTGGCAACGCGGCTCGAATGAAAATACCAACGGCCTGTTAAGACAGTACTTTCCGAAAGGCATCGACCTGTCGGTCTACTCACAGGCCAAACTCAACGCAGTAGCACGAAGGCTGAACGAGCGACCACGAAAGACCCTGGATTACGAAACACCGGCTGAACGAT
>NZ_VZQO01000137.1:0-1133 GCF_014397665.1 Paraburkholderia sp. UCT2 | reverse complement strand
CTAACCAGTGCATAAATAAGCGAACATAAATCGACGCCATGGTCTAAGCTTTAAAGGGCTTAGGGAGAGGCGAGATGCGCGAGGACGACGGCCGGCAGCTTTCACATGCAACGCTTGAAGAGATCCGTATTCGGGCGGTCAAGCGCGTCGAAGCTGGCGAGTCGCCGGAGGACGTGATCCGCACGCTCGGATTCTCGAGGGCGCGTATTTACGAGTGGTTGGCGGCCTGGCGTGAAGGGGGGATCGAGGCGTTACGAGCCAAGGTAATCCCTGGTCGACCGATGAAGCTCTCGTCCGAGGCTATCCGCTTCGTCTATCAGACGGTCACAACGAAGAACCCCATGCAGATGAAGTTCGAGTTTGCATTGTGGACGCGAGACATGGTGCGGGAGTTGATTCGCGAACATTTCAACGTCAGGCTCTCCGAGGTGTCGGTCGGTCGACTGCTGCGCAAGCTCGGGCTTTCACCCCAGCGGCCGCTCGCGCGTGCGTACCAACGCGACCCTGAACTGGTCGAGTCGTGGATGCGCGACGAATACCCGGCCATTGTCGGGCAGGCCAAACGCTGCGGGGCACAGATCTTCTTCGTCGACGAATCGACGGTGCGATCGGACTATCACAGCGGCACGACCTGGGCACCGGTCGGTCAAACACCGGTAGTCGAAGTCACTGGCGCGCGCTTCAAGGTGAACCTGATCTCAGCGATCAGCCCGCGTGGCCAACTTCGATTCATGTGTTTCGAAGGCAGCTTCAAGATCTCCGTGTACGTCGACTTCGTCAAACGACTGATGCTCACCGCCGATGCGCCTGTCTTCCTGATTGCCGATGGTCATCCGGTACATCGTTGCAAAGCGATCCGGCAGCTTGCCGCGGAATCGAATGGGCGCCTTTGTCTGTTCTTCCTTCCTGCTTACTCGCCAGACCTGAACCCGGACGAGTTGGTATGGGGTTATCTCAAACATCACAAGATCGGCAAGCTTGCCATCAAAGGTCCCGGGCATCTCAAGCAGCGAGTTCGAGCGGTTCTGCGCTCGTTGCAGAAGATTCCCGCCCTGGTCCGATCCATGTTTCAACATCCGTCAGTCCGCTACGCGGCTTGACCCATGTCCGGTTACTTTGTTTCGGCTTAGTAA
>NZ_VZQO01000136.1:0-1136 GCF_014397665.1 Paraburkholderia sp. UCT2 | reverse complement strand
CCGATCGTGCTCACGTAGCACGTGTCGCGGCCGAACACCTGGTTCATCTCTTCGTAGACGCGCTGAGGCTTCATCGGCACGTTGTCGAAGTGCGTCTTGCGCAGCATCGTGCGCTTGCGTTGCTGGCAATCGGCAACCCACGCGGCGCGATCCTTCAGCTTGCCCGCGGCCTTCCATTCGCTGGCGACTTCGACGAACAGTTCGAGCGCGGCCTTCGCGTCCGACACGATGCCGAGATCCGGGCCGAACACGCGGCCGATCTGCGTCGGTTCGATATCGACGTGCACGAACTTGCGCCCCTTCGTATAGACATCGACGCTGCCGGTGTGACGGTTGGCCCAGCGGTTGCCGATGCCGAGCACGAAGTCGGACGCGAGCATCGTCGCGTTGCCATAGCGATGCGAGGTCTGCAGACCGACCATGCCGGCCATCAGCGGATGGTCGTCGGGAATCGCGCCCCACGACATCAACGTTGGGATCACCGGCACGCCGAGCGTTTCGGCGAACTTCACGAGCAGGTCTTCGGCTACGGCGTTCAGCACGCCGCCGCCCGACACGATCAACGGCTTGTCGGCATCGTTGAGCAGCGTCAGCGCTGCCTCGATCTGCTTGCGGGTCGCCTTCGGCTTGTAGACCGGCAGCGGCTCGTACGTGTCGATGTCGAATTCGATTTCGGCGAGCTGCACGTCGATCGGCAGATCGACCAGCACCGGGCCCGGGCGGCCCGAGCGCATCAGATGGAACGCTTGCTGAAACACGCGCGGCACCAGCGCCGGCTCGCGCACGGTCACGGCCCACTTGGTGACGGGCTTGGCGATCGATTCGATATCGACGGCCTGGAAGTCTTCCTTGTACAGACGCGCGCGCGGCGCCTGGCCTGTGATAGCCAGAATAGGAATCGAGTCGGCCTGCGCGGAGTACAAACCGGTGATCATGTCGGTGCCGGCGGGGCCCGAGGTGCCGATGCACACGCCGATGTTGCCCGGCTGCGCGCGGGTGTAGCCCTCGGCCATGTGCGATGCGCCCTCGACATGGCGCGCGAGCACGTGGCTGATGCCGCCGGCTTTGCGCATCGCCGAGTAGAACGGGTTGATCGCGGCGCCCGGCACGCCGAACGCGGTATCGATGCCTTCTTT
>NZ_VZQO01000135.1:0-1139 GCF_014397665.1 Paraburkholderia sp. UCT2 | reverse complement strand
CGCCGATCCCGGTGCTCGAGCCGGGCAAGAAGAAGACAAGGACCGGGCGACTGTGGGTGTATGTGCGCGATGACACCCGTTCGGGCTCGACCGAACCGGCCGCGGTGTGGTTTGCTTACTCGCCCGACCGCAAAGGCATCCACCCCCAGACCCATCTCGCTGGATTCGAGGGCATCCTGCAGGCCGACGCCTACAGTGGCTTCAACGAACGTAAGCGGTCAGTGAAGCACGTCCTGCCCGCCAACTTGACCTATCGATTTTTTTCTGAGCGGACCTTGCCTAGTTTCCATGGAAGTAGAGCTTCGTAATCCTCTGCGGTCCTCGCGAGCGGCAGAGCCTTGAACAGGTCGACAAGATACGCATAGATATCGATGCGGTTCGCGACGCAGGTCTGGACGAGTGAATACAGGTTTGCCGAGGCCTTTGCACCTCCTACGGTGTCCGAAAAAAGCCATGCCTTTCTCCCCAGGACAAACGGGCGGATCATGTTCTCACATAAATTATTGTCGACGGGCCATGCCGGATTCTCGACGTAGCGGATCAGCTTGGGCCATTGTCCCGCCGTGTAGTTCAAGGCCTTGCCCAGCAGCCCTGTGGGCGCGGTTGTTTCCAGGTACTCGTCGAGCAGGGCCCTGATCTTCGTGAGCACTGCACGGCTATAGCGGCGGCGCAGGCGCGCTCGCCAGTGCGGCTTCTTGTCGGCATGCGATTCGGCCGCATAGAGCTTGCCGATCAGGTAGATAAGCTGGGTGGACGGCTGATGGCGGCCACGGGCCTGTTTGGGCAATGCCGCCTCGGCTTCCACAAAATACCTCCTGCAGTGCGCCCAGCAACCAAGATGCACGAGTGCATTAGCCTTCGCGATCGTGTCATACGGTTTGTACCCGTCGGTCATCAGCACGGCGCCATGGCGCATGCCGGCCCACACGTCCGCACCAAGCTGTTGGGAGCGCCCCGGCGCATAGGTAAACAGGCGCACGGGTGGACCACTGCCGTTCATCTGGACCCAGACGTAACTCTTTGTCTGCGGTGCGCGTCCTAGCTCCTTGAGAACCTGCACGGTGGTTTCGTCGCCGAACCCGATCTCGCTGTCGAGCATCACATCACGCATCAGGTTGATGACGGGCTGTACCGAGTGT
>NZ_VZQO01000134.1:0-1158 GCF_014397665.1 Paraburkholderia sp. UCT2 | reverse complement strand
CCCCCGGCGTCATAGTAGTTGTCGCCTCTGAATTTTTTTATCAAGAAGAGTCAGAGGTGCAAGTTGAAGGCGAAACAAACTTATTCTGTCGAGTTCAAGGAGCAGGCGCTCTCGAAGGTCCTGCAGCGAGGCAACCGAACGGTTGGAGCCGTAGCCGACGAATTGAACGTGAACGTTTTGACATTGAGGAAATGGATGAGAGGTGCAGCCGCCGCGAACCGGAGCTCGAGTTCCGGACATGCAAAGCGTCCGGATGACTGGTCGCTAGAAGAACGGCTGATGGCCTTGCAGGAGAGCCACGGGTTGGTCGACGAAGCGTTGAACGGCTGGTGTCGTGAGCGCGGCCTGTTTGCGCATCATCTCGCGCAGTGGCGAGCGGATTTCTGCACCGTCGGTGTAACCGGTAGTCGGCGCGAGAACGCCCAGGAAGTGCGGGATCTGAAGCAGGCCAATGTCCAGCTGCAGCGCGAGTTGAACCGCAAGGAGAAGGCGCTGGCTGAAGCTGCGGCGCTACTGGTGCTGCAAAAAAAGTACCGCGCGCTGTTCGAGGGCGAGGCCGAATGACGGCCCCTGAAGAGCGCAAGGCATTGATCGGCCTGATCAGCGAGGCGACCCTGGCCGGGGCTCGCCAGGCACACGCGTGCAACATTCTGGGGCTCAGTGCTCGGACAGTTCAGCGCTGGCAATGCGGCGAACCTGACGTGGTGGACGGGCGCACGTTACGGCATCATGAGCCGCGCCATAAGCTTTCTGCCGACGAACGCGCCGAGCTGCTGGCGGTCGCGAACTCGCCCGAATTCGGTCATCTGCCGCCAGGCCAGATCGTGCCACGACTGGCAGACCAGCAACGCTATATCGCCTCCGAATCGACGTTCTACCGGGTACTGAAGGCCGAGAAGCAACTCGCCCACCGGCGCAGCGAACGGCCGTCGCACACACGCAGCAAACCCCGTTCGGTTTGCGCCGACGCGCCGAACCAGTTGTATAGCTGGGACATCACGTACCTGCCGACGACGATCCGTGGACAGTATTTTTATCTGTATCTGTTTCTGGATGTGTTCAGCCGGAAGATTGTCGGCTGGCAGGTCTATGCCGAGGAAAGCAGCGTGCTGGCCAGCGAAGTCCTCAGGGACCTCTGCGCGCGCGAAGCGATACAGC
>NZ_VZQO01000133.1:0-1163 GCF_014397665.1 Paraburkholderia sp. UCT2 | reverse complement strand
GACGATAGTCGGACAGATCAATTCGATCGTCGAGGAATTTTTTGCAATCTCTATCGAGCGCCACGTCAGCCACCCGGCTGTCGCGATGATCATGGACGCGGCGCGTAGCGAACTGTTCAACGTTTAGCGGGGTCGTTTCCGATGTGAACGCGACGTTCGAATGTCCTCGTGAGAGCGCGTGCCGGTGGGTGGCGATGGCCGCACCCGGCCGGATGGCCACGCACTCGCATAAGCACCACGAATTGAGCAGCGGCGATAAATGAATAGGCTCCAGCAAAACGGTGGGCTTGATTCGAAGGACAATGCTCAGCCTCGATCAAACTTCAACGCTTCATTGGAGGAAATTGGGCCATGAAGAACTCGCCGAGGATCTGGCCGGCGCTTCCTGCGTTGATTCTTTCGCTCGCTGGCTGCGCTGCGGGCGGCATATCGCAAAGCTTGCCGCCATTAAGCGCTGCGCAATGCCGCGACCTGGCCGCGCTCAGGAACAACGCCCCTCTCTCCCCCTGAGCGAACTGGCGGCCCTGAGGAAAGCGGGCTACGACCATGACGCTGGCCGGCGGTGGGCAACTCGCCCGGCCAGCAACGTGCAGGTCAAACCGCGAGGGCTTCGGAAGAACAGGCTCCCGTTCAAAAAACTTGACGGACCACCTCAGGGCGTGACTCTGTCATTCGACAACAGCTCTTGCCACCGTCTCTTCCTGAAGTACTGCGGTCGTTCGTTCACTACTTTACCAACGGATGTTGGTGGAAAGCCGGCAGTACGCTGTTTCGTGGGTATCGACTGCAGTCGCACAATCGATCTCGCCTTTATCGCGGCGACGTCCCGGCAATTCGTCGCCGCGTTCGCCGGTTGCAACCGACTGAGGGGCCCGATATGGCAATGCCAGGAGGCGAATTACCCGGCGGCCGCCAAGCTTCGGTGATAGGTAGCGCCCAGCGGTGCGTTGCTATCCGAGCCTTCCAGAACAAATCGAGCGGCATTGTTTTAGGGGCAGTCCGCTAGGCCTTGTCGCGCCTGGAGGCCGCTACCCCGGTAAACGGCATCAAAATCACGGGGACCCCGAGTCGCAATGCGCGCCTGCTGCCTGCGGACGATCGAACGCGCCGCGCGGGCCAGCGCGAGATCGAGTGCGCCGCGCCAGTCTCTTGCGATCGACGTC
>NZ_VZQO01000132.1:0-1197 GCF_014397665.1 Paraburkholderia sp. UCT2 | reverse complement strand
CTGTTAGCGGCGGTGTAAAAGCGCCACTAGATGGCGGCGCAAGGTTGAGTAAATGCACCAACAACAGGGGGCGGTTACGGCCCGCTGTTGTTGGGTGATGGTCGTCAGAATGGATCATCGATGTCGCGAGGATGAGGATTGTCGGGAGGCGCGCGCTGTTCGTGCAGCAGTTCATTGAGCGGAATCTGGTAGTGCGCGGCGATACGCTCGCGTAGATCGTCGATGAGTTCGACGACGGCCAGCGCCTGATCGACGGACCAGTTGTCCGGGATCAGGAAGTCGAGCCCGTGAGTGATGCCCGAAGGCAGGTGAAGGCGCTTCATGACTTCTTCTTCTCCATGCGTGCCGCGCTGCGTTTCTTTGTGCGCTGCTCGGCCCGTTCACGTGCCTCCTTCACCCGGTAGGACTCGCCTTCGATTGCGACGACTTCGGCGCGATGCACCAGCCGGTCAACCAGCGAGACGACGCAGGCAGCGTTCGGAAACACCTCCGACCATTCTGCGAACGGCCGGTTTGTAGTGACGACGGTGCTCGCTGCGCCATACCTGCGGCTGATCAGTTCGAACAGCAGGTCGGCGTGGCGGTTCGAGTAGGACAGGTATCCGACCTCGTCAATTACAAGCACGTCGGGCGTGGCGTACCGGTGCAGCCGCCGGCGTAACGCTGAGTCACTGTCAAGCGCGGCGAGCTCGCCGAGCATCTGGCCAGCGGTTGTGAACAGCGCGGTGTGCCCGTTGACGAGCGCCTGGTAGGCGAGGTTCAGCGCCAGGGTCGACTTGCCCACGCCGTTCGGGCCGATCAGTACGACGTTGGCGGTGTCCCTGACGAACTCGAGCGACATCAGTTCTTCAACGGCGGCCCGGTCGCAACGCGTGGGCCAGGCCCAGTCGAAGTCGCACAGCGGTTTGAAGCTACCCAGATGGGCATCCCGGATGCGTCGCTCGAGCGAACGGCGGGCACGCTCGTCTTCTTCCCACTGCAGCAGCGGCGCAACCCAGCCGGCGTCCGTGAGATCCGGCCAGTGTGCCAGCAGCCCGTACAGGCGCAGGGCGTTCGCGCGCTCCTGCAGGTTCTCAGGCGAGCTCATCAGCACCTCCCGTTATCTGGTCGTAGATGTCGAGCCGGTGAGGGGTCACCAGCGTGTCCTTGCTACGCACGTGCTCGGGCAGGTTCACCGTCACCGGCGGCGGTATCTGC
>NZ_VZQO01000131.1:0-1211 GCF_014397665.1 Paraburkholderia sp. UCT2 | reverse complement strand
GGGAAGCGCTGATTTATTCAGCTCGGTGGTCATCGTTGGCGTAGCTGAGGACGTTATAGAAGGCAACTCACGGAACAGACTCACGATGATGAAGAGGCAGATCGGCTTCGCCGAAGCGGAAATTGCAGGCAAGAAGCGAGTGACGAGGCGCCAACGCTTCCTCGCCGAGATGGAGAAGGTCGTTCCGTGGCAGCGCTTGCTGTCGGCAATCGAGCCGCACTATCCGAAGGGCACGCGAGGCCGCCCGCCGATTGGCCTGGAGCGAATGCTGCGAATCTACTTCCTGCAACAGTGGTACGGGCTGTCGGACGAAGGACTGGAAGACGCGCTGTATGACAGCATCGCGCTGCGAGCCTTCGCCGGCATCGATCTGGCAGTTGAGAACGTGCCTGATGCGACCACGCTGTTGAAATTCCGGCGCCTGCTGATCGAACACGAACTGACACGGAAGTTGTTTGACGAGATTGGCATCTCGCTGTGCGAGCGTGGGCTGATGATGAAGGAAGGCACGCTGGTTGACGCAACGATCATTGAAGCGCCGCCGTCGACCAAGAACGCCGGGAAGAGTCGTGACCCGGAAATGCATCAGACGAAGAAGGGAAACGAATGGCACTTTGGAATGAAAGCCCACATTGGCGTCGATGCCGATTCGGGCCTGATCCACAGTGTGGTTGGCACATCGGCCAACGTGTCGGATGTATCGCAAGCGCATGCCCTGCTGCACGGACATGAAGAGCAGGCGTTCGCCGACGCGGGCTACATTGGCGTAGACAAGCGCGAGGAAATGGCGGGCAAGACCGTGAAGTGGCACGTCGCTGCCAAGCGGGGAAAGATCAAGGCGATGCAGGACGGGGCGCTGAAGAACCTGGTGATCGCGGTCGAGCGAACCAAGGCGCAGATCCGGTCGCGGGTTGAGCATCCATTCCATATCGTCAAGAACCTGTTTCACCATCGCAAGACGCGATACAAGGGCTTGGCCAAGAACACCGCGCAACTGTTCAGCCTGTTCGCTCTTGCGAATCTGGTGATTGCGCGAAATCTGTCGCGATCGGTCCATGGGAGCAATCCGTCATGCGTATAAAAAATGCGAGCAGGGAGCCTCGTTTGCGCGTCCAATTCACCGAGTTGAGCATCGATTCGCTTCGTCATCCGGAAAATTCGACGGCATCTCGTCTGCAACTTGGGCAGTTGGTCCATTGATCAGCGCTTCC
>NZ_VZQO01000130.1:0-1326 GCF_014397665.1 Paraburkholderia sp. UCT2 | reverse complement strand
ATCGGCCATGAACGGCCATACGCTCGAGCATTCGGACAGACACTCAAACGTCCGGTCCACTCAGATAGCGGACCTATGCCTGTCAGTCGAGCTCATTGCGTTACCTCACGGAAGCACACAACCAGGAACGGTCGCATGCCTTACGGACGGTGTGCTCAGTACACACCTGGCACGCCCGGTGGACGATTCTTGAAGCGTCGATGCACCCAGTAATATTGCTCTGGGCACCGATTGATCTGCGTTTCAAGAAATTCATTCATTCGGCGCGCGTCGATCGTCTCACTTTCTGAAGGAAAGTCGCTGAGCGGCTCGAAGATGGTCAGCTTATACCCGCGGTAGTCGGGCAATACTTCAGTCACGAATGGTACAACCCGCGCATGGGCCAGTCGAGCAAGGCGCGAAACCGAAGTGAGTGTGCACGCGGGGACGCCAAAAAACGGCACAAAAACGGAGTTGTGTATGCCGTGATCCATGTCAGCAGCCAGCATGACTGGTTTGCCTGAACGAAGTAAGCCGACGATCTTTCTGGCGCTTGTCGAACGTTCAATCATCTCGGCGCCAAATCTGCCGCGTTGCCGCTTGGCTAGACTGCAAAGGCGCGCGTTCGACATGCGTGTATATAGTGAGGCGGCGGGCACGCGCGTTGAGTAGAGTATGCAGCCGACCTCGATGCTCACGAAATGGAAGCCAAGAAAGATGGTCGGCGAAGCGTTCCTGTCTTCCAGATCGATTCGACTTTCGATGTGGACCAGCTTTCGTATCCTCTGCGCGCTGCCGAACCATTGAATGCCTCGTTCGAGATAGCTTCGAACGACGTGGCGAAAATGGTTTCTGGCAAGGTCGTCGTACTCGCACTCGCTTTTGCCCGGAAAACAGAGACGCAGATTGACGAGAGCGATATGTTTTCGGGAGCTTGGAAGTGCATATAACATCGCCCCAAGCGCGCTGCCGAACCTTGCGACGAGCGTGTAGGGAAGGACTGCGAAGACGCGCAGCAGCACTACAATCAAGACATAGCCTAATCGCCCCAAGAACCTCCCCCGCTCGCGAGAATCACTCATCGCGACACGGAAAAATACGAATACTTACGGATGTATAACAAAATTCGAGATCCTGGTGGCATAGCATGGCGATGGCGGAGAAGTATCGCACGTACTGCGTTGTGACGGGCTACCCAGGTGGACGCTAGGGGTTCTCGGTTCTCCCTGGCGAAAACGACTGCGTATGGGCGGCAAGCGCCTGGACCGCGGATGCACCACCAGGCGGCCGTTCTACTTTGAAAGCCGCCGCCGAGTCCGCATTGGGGCGAAGGGCAGATCCGGGTCG
>NZ_VZQO01000129.1:0-1400 GCF_014397665.1 Paraburkholderia sp. UCT2 | reverse complement strand
GAGAGATATTTGACAACGCGCCAGACCACCCGGATCGTCATCGTCGGCGGCGGCATCGCTGGACTTCTGCTCGCGACCAGGCTGGGCAACACGCTTGGCCGCAGCGGCCGCGGTCAGGTCACGTTGATCGACAAAAGTGCAACCCATATCTGGAAGCCCATGCTGCACACCATCGCGGCAGGCACTCGCGATGTCCAGCAACAGCAGGTCATCTATCTCGCCCACGCCCGCGACCACGGCTTCAACTATCAGCCGGGCGAAATGGAAGGCCTGGACCGCAATGCGCGTATCGTGAAGCTGGCTGCGCTGCGTTCGCCGTCGGGGGAGGTCGTGATCGGGCCGCGCACGGTCGAATACGATGTGCTGATTCTTGCGTTGGGCAGTCGCGCCAACGACTTCGGCACACCAGGCGTACTTGATCATTGCCATTTCATTGACAGCCGGGCACAGGCTGAAGTCTTCAACGAAGCATTGCGAATCCGTATATTCCAGAGCGTTGTGACGAATAGCCCGTTGCGCGTGTCTATCGTCGGCGCCGGAGCGACCGGCGTCGAACTGGCAGCGGAATTGAGCCGCTTACTCGAAGTGGCGTCGAGTTACGGCGACCCCGGCATCCGCTCACGTCTGAAGCTCACCCTTTATGAAAGCGCACCGCGCGTACTGGCGGCATTTCCGCCGGCGGTGTCGGAGTCCAGCGAGGCACAGTTACGGCATATCGGTTTCACGGTACGAACGGGCACGCGAGTGACCGCCGCCGAATCCGATGGATTCCGGTTAGGCGACGGCAGCAAGCAACCGGCGGATTTGATGGTATGGGCGGCGGGCGTCAAGGCCTCTGATTTTCTAGGCAAACTGGATGGCATCGAGAGCAATCGTTCCAACCAGATCATCGTCAGGCCAACCCTGCAGGCGCAGGACGACGACGCACTATTCGCCCTCGGCGACTGCTCGACGTTGACGCTCGCCGGCAGTGAACGTCCTCTCGCACCCACGGCGCAAGTCGCCACGCAACAGGCACAACACCTCGCAAAGCACTTGCCGGACTGGCTCGGCGGTGGTTCATTGCCCGACTTTGCATTTCACGACTTCGGCGCGCTCGTGTCGCTGAGCGACTACAACGCTTTTGGGACGCTCGGGCAGTTCGGATTCTTCCGCGGCGGGTTTATCAAGGGCCGATTCGCGCAGCTCAGTCACGCCATGCTCTATCGACAACATCAGCAGGCTTTGCACGGTTTAGGCACGGCCATGATGCTGTGGACTGCCGAGCGGATTAACGGCTTCGTGCAGCCAAAGATACGGCTGAGCTGAACGCCACCTCACTTTTGACGGGAGTACTGCCATGGATCAATGCGTGACGGCCGACACTGCATGGCAGCGCGCAGTGGGCCAACTCGATTGGG
>NZ_VZQO01000128.1:0-1411 GCF_014397665.1 Paraburkholderia sp. UCT2 | reverse complement strand
TGAACCGCCCCGGATTTTGTGGAGGCTCCAACTCTTGAGAGAATGGAGCCATGAACAAGAAGGTAACCAAGTTTTCCCCGGAAGTCCGGGAGCGCGCAGTGCGCCTGGTGCGCGAGCAGCGTAGCGAACATCCGTCGATGTGGGCGGCGGTCGAATCGATTGCGCCCATGATCGGCTGCACATCGCAGACACTGCACGAGTGGATCAAGCGCGACCAGGTCGACCACGGTGAGCGCGATGGCGTGACCACAGACGAGCGCGAGCGCCTCAAGGCCTTGGAGCGCGAAGTCAAGGAGTTGCGTCGTGCCAACGAGATTCTCAAGGTCGCGAGCGCGTTTTTCGCCCAGGCGGAGCTCGACCGCCGTTTCAAGTCCTGAAGGCCTTCATCGATCAGCATCGCGACACCTTCGGGGTCGAGCCGATCTGCAAGGTCTTGCGGATTGCCCCGTCGGGTTACCGACGCCATGCCGCGCAGCTTCGTGATCCGTCGCGGCGCTCTGTTCGCGCAATCCGCGATGAACGTCTGCGGCCGGAGATCAAGCGTGTGTGGCAGGCCAACATGCAGGTCTACGGCGCGGATAAAGTCTGGAAGCAGATGAACCGGGAGCGTATCGCGGTGGCGCGCTGCACGGTCGAACGGTTGATGAAGCAACTGGGTTTGCGCGGCGTGATGCGAGGCAAGCGTGTTCGCACGACTGTTCCTGATGCCATAGCCCCGCGCCCGCTGGATCGGGTCAATCGCCAGTTCAAGGCGGCACGGCCGAACCAGCTCTGGGTTTCGGATTTCACCTACGGTACGCCCAGCCAGCGTAGCTCGCCTGTATGGGGGTGAAGCTGCTTGAGCATGTTTGGAATGCAGGACTCCGGAGTAGTTGATGTTGCGGTACCGGGGCATGCCCTTCCTCTGCTGCGAGAGGAAGTGAGCCGAAGCGGCGGTGACTTGCTGACACTGGCAAGGTGACGTAGTCCGTGGGAAACGGGGCTTGCGGCGAAGCGGTTACGCCAAGATGAGCCTCCAGGCTGAGCATGGGACGGTTGAGGAACACGAACCTGTTAAACCGCATCTGAGGGTTGAAATGTCACCCCTGCCCACACCGCTTTATGGGCAGGACGCGGACTGACGCCGGTCACACGTATGGACCGGCGGCACGAGCGCCGACTGGATATGTATGCTGTTCGGCATGGAACCACGGGGAGCGCGCAGCTAGATCGTGGTGTTCGCGACGACTTGCGGCAAGCAAGGATAAAGACTGCGACAGGCAGCCTCGCCCATGCGTTGAGTCCAGCATGTGAACTGGGGAAGGTCTGCACGGATGCCAAGGGAGTGTGCCCCCGATGACGTGCAGGCTGGCGGAGCCTCCGTAGTAGTCCGAAGTCGGGAAAGCCGGCTACATGGCGAAGGGAGGCAGTT
>NZ_VZQO01000127.1:0-1431 GCF_014397665.1 Paraburkholderia sp. UCT2 | reverse complement strand
GAGCTAAGCTCGAATCTGGTGTATGGGGGATTTGAGGCGGGAGATTGAAGGCGGTGGAGGTTTCAGCTGAGAATCTGATTGTCGAAGTCGGAAACCAGCAAACAACAAACCATCCACCATGAGCAAGTTTACGGAAAAAGAAGTCGTCGGTCTATCGGAAGTCGGTCTGGGCTTGGACGATCTGGTGCGCCAGGGCGCGCGGCAGGTGATCCAGCAGGCAATCGAAGCAGAGCTGTCGGCGCTGCTGGAGCGGTTCGAGAACGTTAAAACCCTGCACGGACAGCGTGCCGTGGTGCGCAATGGCTATCTGCCGGAGCGCGAGGTGCTGACGGCGGCCGGCCCCATTGCGGTGAAGGTGCCGAAGGTTCGCGATCGATCAGGATCAGGTGTGAAGTTCAATTCATCGATTGTGCCGCCGTATGTGCGGAAGTCGCCGCGCGTGAGTGCCGCGCTGCCGTGGCTGTATCTGAAGGGCATTTCGACGGGCGATATGAGCGAAGCGCTGGGCGTGCTGCTGGGCGAGGACGCCAAGGGGTTGTCGGCGAACGTGGTAAGTCGCCTGAAGGCGCAATGGGGCGATGAGCACGCCAGCTGGAGCCGGCGTGATCTGTCGAACTCGCGCTACGTGTACTGGTGGGTCGACGGCATTCATACCGGCCTGCGCAGTGAGAGCTCGGACGGCCAGTGCCTGCTGGTGATCATCGGCGTGAGGCCGGATGGGCGCAAGGAGCGTGTGGCAATCGGCGACGGGTATCGGGAGTCGAAGGCGTCCTGGCAGGAACTGCTGCTCGATCTGAAATCGCGAGGCTTGCAGGGTGGTCCGCTGCTGGCCGTCGGTGATGGCGCAATGGGCTTCTGGGCCGCACTGGAGGAAGTGTTTCCTGCAACGCGCGGCCAGCGCTGCTGGTTTCACAAGATGGGCAACGTGCTCAACGCGCTGCCGAAGTCGCAACAGGGGCGCGCGAAGGCCGACCTGCAGGCGATCTGGATGGCGGCGACGCGCGCCGACGCGTACGCCGCGTTCGATCGTTTCGTGACGGTCTACGCCGCGAAATATCCGAAGGCAACCGAAACGCTGAAGAAGGACCGGGAGAGCCTGCTGGCGTTTTACGACTTCCCCGCCGAGCACTGGCAGCATTTGCGCACGACGAATGCGATTGAGTCGACATTCGCGACCGTGCGCCACCGGACGACTCGCACCCGCAACTGCGTGTCGCGACCAACCTTCCTCGGTCTGGCATTCAAGCTGATCGAGGAAGCCGAGAAAACCTGGCGCCGTATCAACGGCCCTGAGCAGATCAAGCTGTTGCTGGAGGGCATTGCCTTCAGGGACGGCGAACCGGTGCAAGGCGATCAACCGGTTCAGCAGAAACTCGCCGCCTGAAGCCGAACGCTATCAAGCTGCCCATACACCACTCTTGACGTTAGCTC
>NZ_VZQO01000126.1:0-1457 GCF_014397665.1 Paraburkholderia sp. UCT2 | reverse complement strand
GATGCGGATGCTGATGCGGATGCTGACGCGGATGCGGATGCGGATGCGGATGCGGATGCGGATGCCGACGCGGATGCCGACGCGGATGCGGATGCGGACGCCGATGCTGATGCTGATGCTGATGCTGATGCTGATGCTGATGCTGATGCCGATGCCGATGCCGATGCCGATGCCGATGCCGATGCCGATGCCGACGCGGATGCGGATGCGGACGCGGACGCGGATGCTGATGCGGATGCTGATGCTGACGCTGACGCTGACGCTGACGCGGATGCGGATGCGGATGCGGATGCGGATGCTGACGCCGATGCGGATGCGGATGCTGACGCCGATGCGGATGCCGATGCTGACGCTGACGCTGACGCGGATGCGGATGCGGACGCGGATGCGGACGCGGATGCTGACGCCGATGCCGATGCCGATGCCGATGCCGATGCTGATGCTGATGCCGATGCGGATGCGGATGCGGATGCTGACGCGGATGCTGACGCGGATGCGGATGCGGATGCTGACGCCGACGCGGATGCCGACGCGGATGCCGACGCGGATGCGGATGCTGACGCCGATGCTGATGCTGATGCTGATGCTGATGCCGATGCCGATGCCGATGCCGATGCCGATGCCGATGCGGACGCTGATGCCGATGCGGATGCTGATGCCGATGCGGATGCTGACGCTGATGCCGATGCGGATGCTGACGCGGATGCTGACGCTGATGCGGATGCTGACGCGGATGCTGACGCGGATGCCGATGCGGATGCGGATGCGGATGCTGACGCGGATGCGGATGCGGATGCGGATGCGGATGCGGATGCGGATGCAGATTCCGATGCGGATGCGGATGCGGATGCGGATGCCGACGCTGATGCGGATGCGGATGCGGACGCCGATGCGGATGCTGATGCCGACGCGGATGCTGACGCGGATGCCGATGCCGATGCCGATGCCGATGCTGACGCGGATGCGGATGCGGATGCGGATGCGGATGCTGACGCCGATGCGGATGCTGACGCCGATGCGGATGCCGATGCTGACGCGGATGCGGATGCTGACGCGGATGCTGATGCTGACGCCGATGCGGACGCGGACGCTGATGCGGATGCGGATGCGGACGCTGACGCTGACGCTGATGCCGATGCCGATGCTGATGCTGACGCGGATGCGGATGCGGATGTTGATGCGCCGGACCAGCCAGTCATTGGCGAAGCGATTGACGACGAAGGTCCGATCCAGGGACCGGTGGGCAATGGCGAGAGCACGGACGACACGACGCCGACGCTGGTGGGCAAGGGTGAACCGGGCGACACGATCATCGTGATCGACAACGGCACGCCGGTTGGCGAGACGCAGGTCGACGAGGACGGCAACTGGAGCTTCACGCCTGATACGCCGCTGGAAGAAGGCGAGCACGAGTTCACGGTGGTGGAGCGTGATCCCGCGGGCAACGAAAGCAAGCC
>NZ_VZQO01000125.1:0-1525 GCF_014397665.1 Paraburkholderia sp. UCT2 | reverse complement strand
TCGTTGCCAGTCTAGTCACTTACCGTCGGCTTACAAGCATCTGCGGGGCAACGGATAGTTGCCGTCGCTGCAAGGTTTTAGCCGATTGCCCTGGAGCGGTGCGCAGTTCTTTAGTGTGTCCGGAGGCAGGGGCCGTGCGGACCATCTGAATGACACGCAGCACATTTGCTTCGACGCTATCCAGCCGGGCGTTACGCAAGCGGGATCAGCCGTCGAGCGTGCACGCTTCAATCGAAGTTCGTTGTCAAGACCGCTACGTGAATATTGGAATACCTTCCGCTTGTTGTTCTGATGCCAGCGATTCGCGGTTGGCACAAACCCAACTCACGTTCCAGATCGGTTCATCGAACACGGAAGTCATTCATGAGGTCGTTCAGAACGCGTTGCGCAGCGCTGCTACTGCCTCCACCACGAATGGGGCTATCGATGTGCTGGGCGAGGCGCTACTCGAGGTCGAGCGCCTCGCCGCGCACACGACCGTCCTGACGCACTGAGCCCTCTGCGCGCAACGACGAACGCCACTCGATCACTCGCCCAATGGGGCATTTATGACGGTTCTGTTGGCTGGTAGAGTTACCGCCATTCCCCCTTGACGCGGATCAAGCGACGAACGCGGCCCATGCTGGGGTTCAACACTTTCGCTGTGCCCGGACCCTTGACCGACATCAGATTGGCAACTTTTTTGCACGATCCATTGCCGGTTTCGCCTTCGTGACCATTTGCCCACGCGTCTATAACGGCGCGATTCGGAGATCGCGACAATCACTTTCGCATGGGGGCGGATTGACCAGCCGATCTCGACAGGCTAGCTGGATACGTAGCGCGCCGGCCAGCACAAGCTCCGTTCGACACCCTCAACCTACAAACTAAACACGTCGAGTCGCGCAAGATTTGCAAACGTCCCTCGCACACCTGTTAAGCGACATTCGCGCGCATCGGCGACGTCCTGTATGTGGCTCGAGGATACAAGTTGACTGATCGGTCGCGGGCAGCAACTGCGCTGTCGCGCAGTGTTGATCCGGGAAGGATCAACAGCGAAACACGCCCGCGAAAATCAACAGGACGGATCGCTAAAGGCGAGCTCGACTAATGGTGCGAGCATCATGGCAGCCGCGTTTGCGGGAGGCGGCTCGACCTTTGCGGGGCGGTAGATTACATCGCCTGCGACGATGCCTTGTCCGCTCAAAGCGCATATACCCGATCGTTTCGCTGTAGCAAGGCGCCAAAGCTGCTCGCCGTACTTGCAACCTCGAGGGTCGCTCCACGATACGGTGGCTGTTCGTGGACTGGGTTGATCGAGCAGGGCGATCGCAACGTCGCCATTCTTGACCGGCAGACTGCTCGATCCACGCGAATCGACTATATGCCTGACCCGAGCCGCCAATTGTTGCGCGCATCCCCAATCGAGTTGGCCCACTGCGCGCTGCCATGCAGTGTCGGCCGTCACGCATTGATCCATGGCAGTACTCCCGTCAAAAGTGAGGTGGCGTTCAGCTCAGCCGTATCTTTGGCTGCACGAAGCCGT
>NZ_VZQO01000124.1:0-1691 GCF_014397665.1 Paraburkholderia sp. UCT2 | reverse complement strand
CGCCGTCAATTACCCGCTGACAATCCGAACGGAGCGACAACCATGTCCAACTGACAGCGACAAACATCTCGACCGACCGGCCAAGATGTTTGTCGGTAAACCGGACTTCCTGCTTGACGCTATCCAGTCGGGGGCGCGTCGAACGCGGGCATTGACACACGCCGGACCCAGGAGGAAGAGCCGGGTCGAGATGGTCGATCTGTTGGGACAACCGCGCAGTCTACACGAGTGGGACGAAGGCTGAACGAGCGACCACGAAAGACCCTGGATTACGAAACACCGGCTGAACGATTCGATCGAACTATTGCATCGACCGGTTGAATCCGCCCATCGCCATCGGTGCACGATTGCGTGGCGTCATACGGTTTTCGAAAGAGATGCTCAATGCAATGATCGTCTCATCGCAACAGGTTGACGCTAGCGGCCAAACTTCTTTAGCCAGCTCACCGGAAGCCCGTGCTTTCTGGGAATCTCCGCGTTTCGTTTCGAGGTTTGCCGCGGTCCGGTTCGACCGCGTCTGACATTCATACCTTTCAGGCGGCTGGTTGCGGCTTCAACCAACGTCGTTCGCACCTGCACGCGGGTCGCTTCGTCAAAGATAGAACTCGCGATCTCGTCGATCGCTAGTGCAATGAGCGCATCGCGCTTTTCCGGCTGTAGTTGCAGCCAGGGGCCCCACGGATCGATTGGAATCGGTCTTCCGCCAAGAACTAGCGAACCACCTGCGTCCTCGGCCACACCCCCGAGTTCCGGCTGCCTGACCATCATTACCCAATGAGTATGCTTCCGCGCTCACGGGGGCGTCAGGATCAGGTCCCAATATTGGCAACAAGGAATACATAGCGTCCTCCATCGCCCGAGAACCGGGCATCATTCGCTTGTTTCAGGAAGGCACGGTGAAGTGCCGCAATGAAATGCATACTGAGACCGAATGTCCTCGGTGATGTCGTGACCGACGTTAGGCATCCGTGCGAGGCCGTTTCGGAGAAACAGCCCGATGAGGCGCAATCAACGGTTCTGCTCAAAGACGACGGGTGGGGTAACCGACTCATTTACATGGAGGCGGAATATATCCGGACGTGCGTAGTGCCCTACGACATCGAAGTCGTATTTTCCCCTCGCGAGGTCAGCGAGATCCAGTTCGTGAACAAGCAGGGCATCTTCATCGAACACGGGCCCGGCAAGCACCTCTCCTAGTGGTCCCACTATGCAACTGCCGCCACGCATGAGAACGGTATCCGGATTGTTGCCCTGGACGGCAGCATAGTTGTCCGGCGCATCGCGGCGCCGTAAATGCTGACACGCAGAGAGCACAAAACAGCGGCCTTCCATCGCAATGTGCTGCATTGAAGCAACCCAGGTGGGCCGACTGTCCGCTGTCGGCGCGCAATAAATCTGTATTCGCTTCGCGTACATGGCCATGCGCAAAAGCGGCATGTAGTTTTCCCAACAGATCACCGCACCCAGCCGACCGAAAGGCGTATCGAATACGGGAAGCGTCGACCCGTCGCCAAACCCCCAGATCAACCGCTCGGCCGCTGTGGGCATCAGCTTTCGATGTTTTCTGGATAGCGTCAAGCAGGAAGTCCGGTTTACCGACAAACATCTTGGCCGGTCGGTCGAGATGTTTGTCGCTGTCAGTTGGACATGGTTGTCGCTCCGTTCGGATTGTCAGCGGGTAATTGACGGCG
>NZ_VZQO01000123.1:0-1704 GCF_014397665.1 Paraburkholderia sp. UCT2 | reverse complement strand
CGCAAGTTCGATCGACTCCTGAGACTGATTGCCGACAGGGATTGGCTGAGCGAAGCGGCTCGCATTACGCTGGCATCCAGCGGAGCCCGCACACCAGGAGTGGACGGTGTTGACAGGCGCATGATGGAGGCGAATCTCCAGCATGAACTGGCGACGATACGCGACGAACTGTTGGCGGGCTCGTATAGTCCGCTGCCTGCGCGACGCGTGTACATACCGAAGGCGAACGGTAAGCTCAGACCACTCGGCATCCCTTGTCTACGGGATCGAATCGTGCAAAGGGCAATGCTGATGGCGATGGAGCCTATCTGGGAGAGTGATTTCCATCCGGCTTCGTATGGCTTCAGACCTGCCCGTAGCGTACACCACGCGATTCGCACGGTGAAGCTTCAGTTGCAGGACGGTGGTGAGCAAAGTATCGCTGGACGCTGGGTTATTGAGGGCGACCTCGCCAGCTACTTCGACACCGTTCATCACCGTTTGCTTATGAAGGGAATCCGCAAGCGGATCGCCGATCAGCGCTTCCTTGCCCTGCTCTGGAAGTTCATCAAGGCGGGTTGCGTTGATCGCGGCCTGTTTCGCGCCGCAAGCGAAGGAGTTCCTCAGGGCGGTGTCATTTCGCCCCTGTTATCCAACATCATGCTGCACGAATTCGATGTGTGGATGGAAAAGAACTACCTGAACAAGAAAGCGCGGAAGGATCGGTGGGCGTGGAACTTCGCCATTCTCAAGCAGCGTCCAATTGCTGTGCGAGAGAACCGGCAGTGGAAACCAGCAGTCGCCTACTGCCGGTATGCAGATGACTTTGTGATTGTGGTCAAGGGGACTCGCGAACACGCTGAGGCTGTACGCGAAGCGTGCCGTGGGTTCCTCGAGGGTGAACTGAAGCTTACGCTGAATATGGAGAAAACCCATATTACGCATGTGAACGACGGCTTCGTCTTCCTTGGTCACCGCATCATCCGCAAGCGCGGAGCACGTGGTCGCATGCGACCTGTGACGACGATTCCGTGGGAGAAGTATCGGGGCTTTGCTGGGCGGTTAGTCCAGCAACTGTCGGGAAACTACGGCATGAACCGGATGGACCTGATGGAGAGCCTGAACCGGCAGATCGCCGGGTGGGCCGCCTTCTATCAATACACCGACTTCACGGCAACCCTGTTTAGAAAATTAGACCGGACGGTCTTCTGGAAATTCGGCTACTGGCTCGCACGCAGGTATCGGCGTGGGTTCCGGTCGCTGATGCGCGACCATATCCGGGCACCGGAGCCGGGACAGGCTGCAACATGGATGTTACAAGGCCAGAACAGTCGGGGTTGGTATGGGGCGGTGGCGCTGCGGCGCCTGGTCACCAGCCGCAAGGGTCAGTTCAGGTGGCGTACGCCGTCGGAAAATCCGTACATCATGCGCGATGAGACACGCAGCACCATCGAGTCTCGCTATGCCGATGTCGCCTTTGCTATGAGCAACGCTTGAATGGAGAGCCGGATGCGCTGAGAGGCGCAAGTCCGGTTCGGGGAGGAGAGACCGGGAAATAGTTCGACTACGCTCGGTCTCTTACTCCACTTTCGACGTGGCAGGGCTGGCTGTATGTGGCTTTCGTGATCGATGTGTTCGCTCGCCGTATCGTCGGCTGGCGAGTCAGCAGCTCGATGACCACGGACTTCGTTCTGGATGCACTTGAACAGGCGCTTTACGCGCGGC
>NZ_VZQO01000122.1:0-1854 GCF_014397665.1 Paraburkholderia sp. UCT2 | reverse complement strand
TGTGCGCCCAGCATGGGCGCACTCCTGGAGGTGCAAGTCCTCCCATAAGCTGACCACAGCGAATGAAGTGAAGCGCAACTGCGTAAGGGTGACCGAGCGTGGGGAGGAAGCGTGGAGCAAAGCCGTGAGCCGATGGACAAGAACCGGATATGAGGCGGCACCGATCAGGGCGAGCGGGCACGAATCTGCGAAGCTCTTGTGGTCAAGGATTGGTGCCGTAAATCCGGCGGTTGTGCGGTGAAGGAGTGCGTTCTTACCTGGGGAGATCTCGCCTCATGCCTGAAAGGGCAACGGTGTCGAACCGGAGCGAGAAGTCAGCCGAGGTCGTAGTAGTCACAGGACAGGTCGGCAAGGCTGAAGCTGGTGACGAAGGACCGAACGGGAAGGAGTGTTCAGGGATATGCCGATGCGGCAGGCAATGCGTCAGATGCCCGTGCAAACGGGGCGAGCGGGAGCAGCGCGTGGTGAAGCTGCGCATGTACCTGTGAGCGACGAAGCCGGCTGCCCGCGGCATGAACCCGGGAGCACAGGGTCAGCGTTGCTGGAAGCGGCGTTGACGAGAGAGAACCTGAAGCGGGCGTTCAAACGGGTGCGGGCCAACAAAGGAGCCGCTGGCGTGGATGGTCTGGGCGTTGACCAGACTGCGCGCCATCTGGTGACGGCGTGGCCAGCGATTCGTGAACAACTGCTGAAGGGGACGTACCGGCCCAGCCCGGTACGGCGGGTGACGATTCCGAAGCCGGACGGAGGCGAGCGCGAGCTTGGTATCCCGACGGTAACGGACCGGTTGATCCAGCAGGCTCTGCTGCAGGTGCTGCAGCCGGTTCTGGATCCCACCTTCAGCGAGCATAGCTACGGCTTCCGGCCCGGACGGCGTGCACACGATGCGGTGCTTGCCGCGCAGTCGTACGTGCAGTCAGGCCGGCGAATCGTGGTGGACGTTGACCTGGAGAAGTTCTTCGACCGGGTCAACCACGACATCCTGATCGACCGCCTACAGAAACGCATTGGAGACGCTGGTGTAATCCGGCTGATCAGGGCGTATCTGAACAGCGGCATCATGGATGATGGAGTGGTTCAGCAGCGAGCCCAGGGCACGCCGCAAGGCGGGCCGCTATCGCCGCTGCTGGCCAACGTGTTGCTGGATGAGGTGGACAAGGAACTGGAGCGGCGGGGCCACTGCTTTGCGCGCTACGCCGACGATGCGAACGTGTATGTTCGTAGCCGCCGCGCGGGCGAACGGGTAATGGTGCTGCTGCGACGTCTGTATGGGCGATTGCGCCTGAAGGTCAACGAGACCAAAAGTGCGGTCGCGAGCGTGTTCGGTCGCAAGTTCCTGGGTTACAGCTTATGGGTGGCTCCAGGCGGTGTGGTCAAGCGCAAGGTGGCGGCCAAACCGCTGCTGGCGTTCAGGCACCGCATTCGTGAACTGACCCGCCGATCTGGCGGGCGCAGCATGAAGGACGTGGTGGCACGGTTGCGGACTTATGTGCAGGGCTGGAGGGCATACTTCCGGTTGGCGCAAACCCCCAGAGTCTGGCGTGAGCTGGATGAGTGGCTGCGCCACCGACTACGCGCCATCCAGCTTAAGCATTGGCGCCGTGGCTCAACCATCTACCGGGAACTGCGCGCGCTGGGCGCGTCATGCTCTGTGGCACAACAGGTGGCGGCGAACAGTCGCCGCTGGTGGTGCAACAGCGGCAAGCTCCTCAACAGCGTGCTGACCATCACTTACTTCGATCAGCTGGGTGTGCCCCGACTCTCCTAACCTCAACTTCCCGAACCGCCCGGTGCGGACCCGCATGCCGGGTGGTGTGGCAGGGGCGCAGCCTCAGGCTGCCCCCTATGCCGATT
>NZ_VZQO01000121.1:0-1976 GCF_014397665.1 Paraburkholderia sp. UCT2 | reverse complement strand
CCATCAACACCTCCGCCAGCTTGCGCCGCCCACGCGCGAGCCGCGACATCACCGTACCGATCGGCACATCGGCCACCACCGCGATCTCCCGATATCCCATCTCCTCGAACTCGCGCAAGATCAGCACCTCGCGATACTCGACCGGCAAACGCGCCAACGCGTCGTGTACCTGGCGTGCATCCTCGTCGCGGATCAGCAGCGTCTGCGGATCGTCGCCGCCCGCGCTCCAGCCGTCGAGGGTCGCGTCGTCCATCGTTTCGTCGAATTCGAGCATGTCGTGCGACGGCGCGCGCCGGCGCCATTCCGTGTACCAGGTGCGGCGCACGATCGCGAGCAGCCACGGCCGCGCAGAGTCGCCGCGAAACGTATCGAAGAAGCGGAACGCGCGCATGAACGCTTCCTGCACGACGTCCTCGGCATCGTTCGGATTGCCGCACAGCCAGCGCGCGAGGTTGTACGCGGCGTCGAGATGCGGCAACGCCAGCTGCTGGAAGCGGCGGCTTTTCGCTGCATCGGCATCGGCGTCTGAATCGGTCTGGACCACGTGGGCCCCTCCAAGGGCATGGCGGCTGCGTCGTGCGGGTCGCTGTTGCGCGTCCCCGTGGTGTCGTTCCTGACGTGTCTTTCACAGCAGAACTGGCCATAGACCGAGTTTATTCCCGACTCAGGCGAGCATTCGCAAGAAAGACCGCGATCGCCTGCGCGCCCCGCTCGCCAGCTAGTACGATGGCCGGTTCCAGTAGTCGTCGCTCGCGTACACGTCTTTCAGATAGTCGATGAAATAGCGCACGCGCGCCGGCACGAAGCGCTGCTGCGGATAGACCGCAAGAATGTCGTAATCGGGCAGCGCATAATCGTCGAGCACGGTTTCCAGCTCGCCGCGCGCGAGCTGCCGCTGGATTTCCCACGTCGAACGCCAGCCGAGTCCGAGCCCCTCCGAGACCCAGCGATGCAGCAGTTCGCCATCGTTGCAGTCGAGCGAGCCGCCCACCCGCACAGTCGCGAGCTTGCCGTTGCGGCGGAAATACCAGCCGCGGTTCTGCCCGCCTTGCAGATTGAACGCGAGACAGTTGTGGGCCGGCAGATCCTCGAGCGTCTTCGGCTTGCCGTGACGGCGAAAATAGTCGGGCGTACCGCACACCACGCGGCGGTTCGACGCGAGCTTCACCGCGACGAAGTTCGGATCGACCGCGCCGCCGATGCGGATCGACAGATCGTAGCCCTCGCGCACCAGATCGACGACCCGGTCGGTCAGATTGAACGACATTTGCAACTCGGGTTTGTCGCGCAGAAATGCAGGCGCGAGCGGCGCGACGTGCTTACGCCCGAACGCGGCGGGCGCCGACACGATCAGATGGCCATTCACCGCGCGGCGCCCCGCGCTCAGTTCGTTTTCCGCCTGATCCCATTCGCTGAGAAGCCCGCGGCAGCGTTCGAGAAACGCGGCGCCGTCCTCGCTGACGACGAGCCGCCGTGTTGTGCGATACATCAGCTTCACGCCGAGGCGCTTCTCGAGCGCATCGATGCGCCGCCCGAGAATCACCGGCGACACGCCTTCCTCAAGCGCCGCCGCCGCGAGACTGCCCGCATCGGCGACCCGCACGAAGGTTTCGATCTGTTTGAAGCGGTCCATGTTCGTCTCCCACCTGTCTCTTGCCGGGCTGATGCCGGCCGTGCGCCGGGCTTCACGTCATTCCATACTTTTTGTTTCGGAATAAGCGACCCGGACTGATCTTATCAAACCTTTGGCGCAGGCCTACAGTGTCCCTCAACCGACGTAATTCCCGACCTTGAGGAGACATTCATGGCCAAAATGAGAGCCGTCGACGCCGCCGTTCTGGTGCTCGAAAAAGAAGGCATCGATACCGCGTTCGGCGTGCCGGGCGCCGCGATCAACCCGTTCTACTCGGCGATGCGCAAAGCCGGCGGCATCAGCCACGTGCTCGCGCGCCATGTCGAGGGCGCATCGCACATGG
>NZ_VZQO01000120.1:0-2002 GCF_014397665.1 Paraburkholderia sp. UCT2 | reverse complement strand
GCGCTCGTGACGGATCACCTGCACCTGCTGCGCAATGATGTCGAGCTGCTCGCTGACCTCGACGCCGATCTCCACGAGCACACTGCCGTCGTTCTTGCACACCCGTTCTTCTTCAGTGAGCTCGTAAGTAACTCTTTGTCTGCGGTGCGCGTCCTAGCTCCTTGAGAACCTGCACGGTGGTTTCGTCGCCGAACCCGATCTCGCTGTCGAGCATCACATCACGCATCAGGTTGATGACGGGCTGTACCGAGTGTCCCAGGCGCACTACGCATGCTGCCAGCGTGTTGCGCGAGATGTCGCCGCCAAAGCGGCGCAGCAGCGCGGCAATCCGGTACAGCGGCAGGCCGTCGATATACTTCGAGACGACGAACCACGCCAGCGCCCCTTCGGTGAACAGACCCTTGGGAATGATGCGTGCCCGCGCCGGCGTCACCTTCATGCCCTGGTCGCACTGCTGGCACGCGTACTTCACGCGCTCGTGACGGATCACCTGCACCTGCTGCGCAATGATGTCGAGCTGCTCGCTGACCTCGACGCCGATCTCCACGAGCACACTGCCGTCGTTCTTGCACACCCGTTCTTCTTCAGTGAGCTCGTAACGGATCACCTTGCGTGGCAATGCCGGGTCCAGCGGCTTGCGCCCGGGCTTGCCGCGCTTGTGGCCTGCCACCGACGTACTGTCTGTGTCGTCTTCCTGGGCGGGTAACGTGGCGGTCGTCGGAGCCAGCGCTTCCGCTTCGTTGAGGAACAGGTCCCGCTGGGCATCGCTGCGTGCTTCGCTCTTCGCCCCGAACAACCGTCGCTCGAATGCCTTCAGCTGTTCCTTGAGCAAATCACGCTCGACCTTCGTGACCCGCAGTTCGCCACGCAGCGCGTCGCGCTCGGCGAGCATCGCATCGCGTTCGGCGATGAGGGCAGCGAGTTCTTCCGCGGTGATCAAAATGCGGTTCATGCCACAACCATACCGGCTTGCGCTGCGAAATGGGTTTACGTCACCGCGCAAATTGTTGTGCGCGCGTCGCGCTCGCGCGACAGCGATACATCCTCCTCAGCTCACGCGTGCATAGTATCGCGCCGGGTGCTTGCGCATCGCTGTCAGATCAATGCCCTCCAGCAGCCAATGCAGTTGCTCGACGCTCAGTTCCAGTACTGGTTCGCTGCGCGGCCAGGCAAAGCAGTCAGCCTCCAGGCGGCGCAGCATCAACCAGAACCCGTTACGCTCCCATAACAGAAGCTTCAGGCGATCGGCACGCCGGTTGCGGAACACGTAGACCGCCCGTGCGAACGGATCGAGTCCCAGTGCCTGCTCCACGATCGTCGAAAGGCCCGTAATGCCCTTGCGGAAATCGATGGCATCGCGGTGAACGTAAACCTTCAGATCAGCGTCGAACCGGAACATGGCACCTTCCCAGCGTCTCGATCATCGTCATCACCAGGCTTGCATCATCGCCGGCACATTCAAGGATGAGCTTCACACCGTTAGGCAGTTCGGCAATCAGTTGCGAAGGCAGCGTGACGCGTTGCGCCTGCCGTGCGAGCGCAACCGGTGCCGCATGAGCCTCGCATGCCGTAACATCGGCATGTCCCGGCTGAACGACCGGGATGAACGTCGGCATTGCCTTGGCCACGCCGTTCGGCGCCACATCACTGGTAGCTTCGCTTTGATACTGACGAATCCATTTACGCAACAGGTTGGCGTTCAGGCCGTATTCCAGCGCCATCCCGGCGACGGACACCCCTGGTTGCAGACAGGCCAGCACCAGCTCACGCTTGGCCTGTTCGTCAAAGCAACGGCGCTTGCCATCACGCTCAAAGCCCCTTACCAGCCGCTCCTTCAGATTCCTGTCCTCTGCCATGGGTAGTGTCCACTTGAAAGGGCGGATTCAACCGGTCGATGCAATAGTTCGATGGAATCGTTCAGCCGGTGTTTCGTAATCCAGGGTCTTTCGTGGTCGCTCGTTCAGCCTTCGTGCTACTGCGTTGAGTTTGGCCTGTGAGTAGA
>NZ_VZQO01000119.1:0-2033 GCF_014397665.1 Paraburkholderia sp. UCT2 | reverse complement strand
GTACTTCTACAACTCGGCGTACCCGAATAACGGCTGGCAACCGCCCGCGGGCAGCGAGCTGATCCAGGCGACCGACTACATCAAGGCAATGGGTAACAACACGAAGAGTGCTTCCAGCCCGTTGAACGTCGAGATCGACGTCGTCGACGTTCACCCGTACTTCAGCAGCGCCGACTACCAAACGCTGATGCAGTCGTTCAAGACGACCGTTTCGAATCTGGTCGCTAGCGGTCCCAAGCCGATCTGGATCACGGAAACCAACGACG
Organism: Paraburkholderia sp. UCT2; assembly: GCF_014397665.1. Lineage (NCBI taxonomy): Bacteria > Pseudomonadati > Pseudomonadota > Betaproteobacteria > Burkholderiales > Burkholderiaceae > Paraburkholderia > Paraburkholderia sp. UCT2. The sequence continues at coordinate 1,767 of NZ_VZQO01000119.1, read as the reverse complement.
GGACGACCCGTACGGACGCCGGACAACTCGCGGCATTCAATCAGTTGAAGGTGCTGATGGACAACGGTTCGGTGGCAAAGGCGTTCTGGTATGTCGTGCGTAACGGCGATCCGAGCAACGGGGAAGGCGACGGCTACTCAATCTACGATTACAACCGTAACCTGATTTGTCCGCAGCTTGCCGCCGCTATTCGGGCCTACACCGCGAGCATCCCGCGAGCGCAGCGATTCCTATCGGGTCCCTACCTGACCCCGGTCCAGTGAAGGCGTCTAATTGCAATCGATGAGATGAACGCGAACGCCGACTCCGCCGTTTGCGTCATTTTGCTGTTCTGCCCTGCTCCAACGTGCTTGATGGTGTTGCAAAGAGGAAGCTGCGGACATCCGCAATAACGGATGAATCATAAGAGGGCGATGAGACTAATTATCCTCCTTTGATCCTCTCGCGCGCGCAACGCAAAGCGCACACGCGAAGACCCCAATCGCCACGCCGATCAGCAGACAGGCGGCATGCGTCAAGAAAGTTACCATCTTCCACTCCCTTTACGACCACATCGAATTTTTGAGAAGTTGAACAGCACGATGTCATCGGTGGCGTAGCTATGGCTTGAGATCTTCCCTAGCGGCACCGGACAGTGTGATGAAGGCGATCCAAAGTCCGGCAGAGATTGACAAGGGCGCAATGTCCCGCTTGCGGATGGATGCCGACCTAATAATCGAACTCACTATACCACGGGTTTAGCCACGCTTTCGGCGCCAAACTTTAGAATGGCAAGCGCATTGCATCGCCGGCGGCGCGCGGGTTCAGAAGAACGTGACGTACGAAAATAGCCGACGCGGTAGGCGAGCGCGAAGATGCCGGCGTCGCGATGGACGAATATCAGCAGCATCAAAATGGCAGACGCCGGCCGGCACAAACAGAGAGGTCGGAAAGATCCCGCCATAGATGAAGACGCCGGTGCCCGTGCGCTCAGCTTTCAAAAGCGCCATCAGGCAGATGAAGTGCCCGGCGAACGCAGTGATCGATAAGAAACGGACCGTGGCGATCTTCGTGTACTCCCTTTCGCTGGTCAGCGCTTCACCCAGCGTCTGTTGCAGAAACACGCCGAATGCGAGGGCGATCACCGGGATCGAATCGGAGGGGCGGAAATGATCGTGGGCCACCAAGCGCGGGCCGATCGGTATGGCGACGGCGCTGGAACTCGTCATTGCGCGCACGGCCTGGGCCTTGTCCGCCGCCATGCACGCAACCTCCAGACGCAAGCCGATTAACGAGCTAATAAAAAGTACCCGAGAGCCGTCGGCCCGCAGAACTTCCCGATCAATAGAATCGAAACGGAATTGAGCGCCTGACTCAGTACAACTCCAGCGACACTGACGAATGAGTCTTTGATATCCGCCAATCATCCACGCCGAAAGTCGGCTGATTTTTCATCGCCATTCGTGACGACGGCCCTCGCGCCGTGAAGGCTAGCCTTTCTGCGTCTTTCCGCTGGCGGGCAATGCATCGAGATAGGAAGCACTGCGATAGAGGTCTGCGCGCGCGCCCAGACTATAGCGATAGACATCCGTATCGATCCCGTTGAAGATCACACCCTTCACCCGGGCATTCGCCTGCTTGAGCTGCGCGGTCGCCTCCACCACCTGCGCAATGGAAGTGGTCTCGAAGCGGGTCACCAGCAGCACGGTGCCGCAGCTATCCGCAAGCGCGGTCGCGTCGGATACGGCGAGCACCGGCGGCGTGTCGATCAGCACGATGTCGTATTCG
>NZ_VZQO01000118.1:0-2128 GCF_014397665.1 Paraburkholderia sp. UCT2 | reverse complement strand
CACCTGCGCAATGGAAGTGGTCTCGAAGCGGGTCACCAGCAGCACGGTGCCGCAGCTATCCGCAAGCGCGGTCGCGTCGGATACGGCGAGCACCGGCGGCGTGTCGATCAGCACGATGTCGTATTCGCTCGTCTTCGCGAGGAATTGCTGCATGCGTTCGCTCACCAGAAGCTCGGCCGGGTTCTCCGGTATCGCTCCGCGCGCAACGAAGTCGAGGCCCGGACGCACGTCACGCATGATCACCGGGCCGGACGTCACGTCCGACGACAGATAGTCAGCCAGGCCGGGGCTCGAGTCGAGACCAAAGTATTGCTCGAGATGACCTTTGCGCAGGTCCGCGTCGATCAGCAACACCCGCTTGCCGGCCGCCGATACGACCGCCGCCAGATTCGCCGACAGGAACGACTTGCCCACCTGTTCCGTCGGCCCCGTCAGCAGCACGCGATTGTCGCCCGATTCCGATTCCAGCATGGCAAAATGAAGCGCGGTTCTGAGTCGGCGCAGGCTTTCAATCGACGGGTCGCGCGGAAACTCGCTCGCCAGCAGGAACTTCTCGCCAGCGGGCAGCTTCGGCGTCTTGCCGATTCGCGCGACTTTCGCCTGCGACAGCGGCACGCTCGCATAGACATTCAGGCCCGTTTGCTCCTCGATCTCCTGCGCGTCGGTCACGCCCCGATACAGCGCCGTACGCCCGAACGCCGCACCCACGCCCAGAATCAGGCCGCCCAACGCAGCATAGATAATCACCAGAAGCTTGTTCGGCTTGATCGGCTCTTTCGGCACCACCGGGTTATCGATCAACCGCACCGTTCCAACCTTGCCGGCGCGAACCAGTCTGAGCTGTTGCATGTTGTTCAGCATGCCGACGTAAAGCTCGTTGTTCACGTTCATGTCACGGGTCAGGCGCACCGCATTCTGCTCCAGGTCCGGCAACGCCTGTTCCTGCTGCGACAAGCTTCCGATCCTGCTGCTCAGCATGCCGATCTGCTGATCGATCGCCTGGATCGCGGGGTGACCCGGCGCGTAGATCGCGCCCATCTCCGCGCGCTTCTGCTTCAGTTCGAGCAGGCTGCGCTGCGTGGCTACGCTTTGATCCAGATAGGCCTTGCCCTGCTCACTCAGATTGAACACGCCCATGCGGTTGCGCATGTCGTTATAGCGTCCCTCGGCGCGCTCCAGGTCGCTCTTGAGTTGCGGCAGCTGCTCGCTCAGGAACGCAAGCGACTTCTCGGCTTCCGCCGCCTTGCGCTTCAGATTCTGGTCAACATACGCATTGCCGATTTCGGCGAGCGTGCTGGCCGTCAGCAGCCGCTCAGAGCCCGTCAGCGACGCGCCGATGATGCCGCTGTCTTTACCCTTCTGCGAGACCGTCAGCCGGTTTTGCAGGCTTTCCACCGTCTTGTCGCGCGACTGTCTCTCCAGAATGAATTGCGTGCCCGGCTTTGCGTTCAGCGAATCGACCTGCAGCGTGATCGCGCCATCGGGCAGTTTCGTGTCGAGCTTTTCGCCCACGCGACCCTCGATCGGCTCGCTGAGATCCGACTGCTCCAGCCGGTAGCGTCCGCCGCCCAGAACCGTCAGAACGAACTTCTCGCCTTCGAATGCTTCCGGGACGTCGAAGCTGGACACCTTGATCGCTTCATCGCCCCATGCATATCCGCCAAATCCAAAGATACCTGGCTCGGAAAGACTCCGGGCTTGCCGGCCCAACCAGTCTCCGATCAATGGAAAGCGCTTCGGCTTTGCGCTGACGTCGAGGTGCAGATCGTCGACCGCTTTTCCGACCACCATTCTCGACTGCAGGATTTCCATTTCAGCCGTCGCCTCTGTTTTGACGTCGAACATGCTGGAGACGTCGCCCAGCGGGCTTTTTGAATTGCTGGTCGGAATGCTGTCTTCAACCTGCACGAGAATATCGGCCTGGTACACCGACGGCGCGATAAACGCGTAGGCCACGCCCACGGCGAGCACGCCGCCGGCGATTCCACCGACCAGCCAACGGTTGGCCATTAGAACGTCGAAATAACGCGAAAGACTTACATCGTTATTCCGGAGCACGGCAGCATTCGTAAGCAGAGAGTTCTGATTCATCGAAACCCCAGGGCGGGTGTACGAAAAGGGTGGAAGC
>NZ_VZQO01000117.1:0-2392 GCF_014397665.1 Paraburkholderia sp. UCT2 | reverse complement strand
GTCGTCATGCTCCACAGGCCAAGCGCCGCGGCGGCCTTCTCCTTCGGAAAGATGCGCAGCAGCAGGGTTTGCGAGAGCGGCATGAGCGGGCCGCCCGCGAGCCCCTGAAACACACGGTACAGGATCAGCGTGCCGAGGGAAGTCGCCATCCCGCACAATGCCGAACACAGTCCGAACATGATCAGCGCCGTGATGAACACGCGCACCGTCCCGAAGCGGCTCGCAAGCCAGCCGGTCAGCGGCACGGTGATCGCTTCGGCCACCGCGTAGGACGTGATGACGTACGTGCCCTGGCTGGTCGAGGAGCCGAGTGCACCCGAAATGGTCGACAGCGACACGTTCGCGATGGTGCTGTCGAGCACCGCGACAAAGTTGGCGGCGGCGATCATCACCGCCGCGAGAATCAGCATGGGGCCGGACAGCGGCGGCAATGCGATGTCATTGACCTGACTGGAAGACATGGCGGCGCATCCTTAGTGTGCGGGCGCGTCGTTGCCGCCGCGCGTGTCGACCGTCGCTTCCATCGACAGGTTGATGCCGAGAGGATGCGCGCGAAGCTCGGCCGGATCGATCCTGACGCGCACCGGCAGGCGCTGCACGACCTTGATCCAGTTGCCGGTCGCGTTCTGCGCGGGGATCATCGCGAACGCGGAACCTGAACCGCCCGAGAAACCCTCGACCTTGCCGTGATAGACGACCTTGCTGCCGTACAGGTCCGACTTCAGTTCCACCGGCTGACCGATGTGCACCTTGCCGAGTTGGGTTTCCTTGTAATTCGCATCGACGTAGACGGATTCGATCGGCACGACTTTCATCAGGGTGGTGCCGGTCTGAACGCGCTGACCCACCTGAACCTGGCGGCTCGCGACGACACCGTCGACCGGCGCGCGCAGCACGGTGCGTTCGAGATCGACGCGGGCCTGATCGCGCTTCGCGCGTGCGAGCAGGACTTCCGGATTGGTATCGACCGTCGTGTCCGCAATCAGCACCCTGTTCGCCTCGAGCGAGCCGACTGCGGCATCGCGGCTTGCCTTCGCCTGCGAGGCCGCAGCGCGGGCTGCGTCGAGCGCCGCCCTGGCGGTGGCAGATGCAGCGCGCGCGTTGCTCAGCTCTTCGCCCGATACGCTGCCGGTGTGGGCTAGCACTTCGCGACGCTGCAGGTCGATCGCCGCGCGGTCAAAGTCGGCCTGGGCTGACGCGATCTGCGCGGCCATGCGGGTTTCGTCCGCTGCGCGCGCACTGACTTGCGCGGCCAGTTGCGTGTCGGTGGCGACATAGCCGCGCACCTTGCGTTCGGCGCGGCCCAGATCAGCTTCGGCCTGCGCCAGCGCAATCTTCGCGTCGGTGTCGTCGACGACGGCCAGTACGTCACCTTGATGAACCCGCTGCGTATTCACGACCGGCACGCTTTTGACGATGCCGCTGACCGCCGGCGTGATCGATGCGACTTCGGCTGCGGTGTAGGCGTTGTCGGTCGACACGTAATGCGACGCGACGAAGTGCCAGTAGCTCGCGTAGCCGAGACCGGCGACGAGAATGGCGCCGCCGAGCAGCGCGAACAGCTTCTTGCGGTTCGAAGGGGGAGCGCCGGCCGCAGCGCCGGTATCGACCGGAGCAGCGGAAGCAGCGGAAGCGGGCGAGTCCGGCATCAGCGACTCGCTGGTTTTGACGAATTGGGTTTCAGACATGATCGGAGTCCTTGAAATCAGCTTTGCTTGTTGGGATGGGTTGCGTCGGTCGTCGCGGCCGGCGTGCTGGCCTGAAAGCCGCCGCCGAGTGCGCGCACGAGCGCGACATCGAGCGAGAAGGTGCGCGACTGGATATCGGCGAGCTGGCGCTGCGCGGAAGTCATCGTGTCGGCGGCGTTCAGCACTTCGAGATAACCGGCAAGGCCGGCGCGATAGCGATCGAGTGCGACGTGGTGCGCCTGGGCGGCGTCGTCGTAGGCGGCTTGCGTCGCTTGCAGCCGGTCCGCCAGCGCGCGTTTGCTTGCGGCAACGTCGGCCACGTCGTGCAGCGCCTTCGTCAGCGTTTCGTCGTAGTTCGCGACCGCCTCGTCGTAGGTCGCCCGCTTGCCGCGCAGTTCGCCGCGCAAACGTCCGCCATTGAAGATGGGCAGCGTGATCGCCGGCCCGAAGTTGCCGGCCAGCGAAGCCGCGTTCGTCAGCATGTTCAGGCCAAGCGACTGGAAGCCGATCGACGCGCCGAGCGTGACGTCCGGGTAAAACCCGGCTCGCGCGACGTCGATCCGCTTCGCCGCCGCCTCTACGCGCAGGCGTGCAATGACCACGTCCGGGCGACGGCCAAGCAGGCCGAGTCCAAGGTTGGCGGGCATGCCGGCAGGCTGGGTCAGATCGACGGCCGGCCGTGCGATGCGCAAGCCGCGGTCGGG
>NZ_VZQO01000116.1:0-2403 GCF_014397665.1 Paraburkholderia sp. UCT2 | reverse complement strand
TCGTTGCCAGTCTAGTCACTTACCGTCGGCTTACAAGCATCTGCGGGGCAACGGATAGTTGCCGTCGCTGCAAGGTTTTAGCCGATTGCCCTGGAGCGGTGCGCAGTTCTTTAGTGTGTCCGGAGGCGGGGGCCGTGCGGACCATCTGAATGACACGCAGCACATTTGCTTCGACGCTATCCAGCTGGGCGTTACGCAAGCGGGATCAGCCGTCGAGCATGCGCGCTTCCATAGCCGTTCGTCGACAAGACGCTACGTGGGTATCGGAATACGTTCCGCTTGTGGTTCGTATGTCAGCGATTCGCGATTCACGCAAACCGTGTATTGAAGATCTCGCAACTCATAATTGCGCGCGTCGAATGGCGGCGCGCTTTGCTTATACTGCGTCCACATTAAACAGGCTTCGTTTTTACGCAGGAATACTTATGGCACACCAACTTACGTTCCACGCCGGTTCATCGAACACGGACGTCATTCACGAAATCGTTCAGCACGCGTTGCGCAGCGCTGCTACGGCCTCCACCACGAATGGAGCTATCGATGTGCTTGGTCAGGCGCTACTCGAGGTCGAGCGCCTCGCCGCGCACCCGAGCGTCCTGACGCACTGAGCCCGCTGCGCGTCTGCGAACTGGCCGGGAGTCGGACCGGCAGCGCAGCGCACGGCGTACCGCCGATGGCGGATGCAGCGCGGCTCGACCTTTAGAATCAATATTGACTGATCGCGCGAATGTGATAATATTATCACATAGTGGCCCGTCCGCGAAGTTGCTGTAGGCGAGTCGCCGCAATGCCAGCGCCCGCTGAATCAACCGTGGAGATGTCACCCATGACTGCTCAACCAGACCTGAACGATTCGCTGCATCGGTGGCAGGAATGACGCGCCGACCGCGCTTCTGTTTCGCCTTGCTGTGCTCGTTCCCGCTTGTTGCGACGGTCTGCGGTTGTTCCACGACCGTGATGCCCACGCCGCGCGTCATCGCGATTGTCGTTCCCGCGATGCAAGCACCGGCAATGATGTCGCCGCCCGATCCGATGGCGCGTCCATTGTGGATCGAAGTCACCGGGCAACCCGGCGGCCAATCGCAGACAGGCACCAGCAAACCGGCGACGCCGCAAGACCCCCCGTCGCGCCAGCACGGTGATGACAGGCGTACCCACAGCGCGGCTAGCGGCGCGACGCCGATCTGACGGATGCGCCGCGCGGCGACCCGGCATCGCCGGCTCCTGCGGTTAAGACGGATACTTCCGCCGATGCTTCGGCTCAACGACGAAAGCCACTCGATCACTCGCCCAGTGGAGGCGCTTATGACTGTATACCATCGTCAATCTCTGTTTTGGGGCGCCGTTGCGTTAGCGGCCGGCGTGTTGCTGTGGAACCTGCGTGCCGTTCTCACGCCGTTTCTGCTCGGTGCGCTCGTCGCATACATTTTGCAGCCGGGCGTGGAGTGGCTGGTACGCCATCGCATTCCGCGCGGCCTTGCGGCGCTGGTGATGATGTCTTTGTTTGCTCTGTCCGTCGCACTCGTCATGCTGCTCATGTGCGTAGTTGTCCAGAAGGAAGGGCCGGAACTCATCAGGCAAATTCCATTTATCGTCGCAAAACTCGATGGATGGCTGAAGCCGCGTCTGGCTTTTCTGGGACTGGATTATTCGCTCGATGTGACGAATATCCGCGAGGTGCTGGCGGCCCGTCTCAAAGCGGACGGGCAGGGCGCGATGCTTGCCGTATGGCAGTACCTGCGCACCAGCAGCAACGTGATGATCAATGTCGTGAGCAATGCGGTGCTGATGCCACTCGTCCTGTTCTATCTGCTCTACGACAGGCACGAGGCGTTCGCGCGCATGGCGAGCTTCGTGCCGCGGCGCTGGCTCGGCAAGACACGGGAATTCGTCGGAGAGATCGATTGCATGATGTCGCAGTACCTGCGCGGGCAACTGCTGGTGATTGCAGTGCTCGCGGTGTTCTACCCGACTGTGCTGACGATTGCAGGGTTGGATCTGGCGGTGCCCGTCGGCCTGTTTAGCGCGCTTGCCGTATTCGTTCCCTACATCGGCTTTGCGACCGGCCTCGCGTTCGCGCTCCTCGCGGCGCTGCTGCAATTCGGTGACTGGTATGGCCTCGCCGTGGTGGTCGCGGTGTATGGCGTCGGCCAGATTCTTGAAAGCTTTGTGCTGACGCCGAGACTGGTTGGCGAGCGCATCGGCCTTCATCCGCTCGCGGTCATCTTTGCGTTGCTGGCGTTTGGGCGGCTGTTCGGATTCTTCGGCGTGCTGCTCGCGTTGCCGGTCAGCGCCATCCTCGCATCGGCATTGCGGGAACTGCGCCACCGCTATCTCGCGAGTGCGCTTTACCAGGGCTGACCGGCATCTCGATCGCCCGATTCGATGTTCGGGCACCCGCCC
>NZ_VZQO01000115.1:0-2480 GCF_014397665.1 Paraburkholderia sp. UCT2 | reverse complement strand
GGGGTGACGGCGTACCTTTTGTATAATGGGTCAGCGACTTACATTCAGTGGCGAGCTTAACCGATTAGGGCAGGCGTAGCGAAAGCGAGTCCGAACAGGGCGTCCAGTCGCTGGGTGTAGACCCGAAACCAGGTGATCTATCCATGGCCAGGTTGAAGGCACGGTAACACGTGCTGGAGGACCGAACCCACTAACGTTGAAAAGTTAGGGGATGAGCTGTGGATAGGGGTGAAAGGCTAAACAAACCTGGAAATAGCTGGTTCTCTCCGAAAACTATTTAGGTAGTGCCTCGTGTATCACCTTCGGGGGTAGAGCACTGTCATGGTTGTGGGGTCCATTGCGGATTACTACGCCATAGCAAACTCCGAATACCGAAGAGTGCAATCACGGGAGACAGACATCGGGTGCTAACGTCCGGTGTCAAGAGGGAAACAACCCAGACCGCCAGCTAAGGTCCCCAAATATGGCTAAGTGGGAAACGAAGTGGGAAGGCTAAAACAGTCAGGAGGTTGGCTTAGAAGCAGCCACCCTTTAAAGAAAGCGTAATAGCTCACTGATCGAGTCGTCCTGCGCGGAAGATGTAACGGGGCTAAGCCATATACCGAAGCTGCGGATGCACAGTAATGTGCATGGTAGGAGAGCGTTCCGTAAGCCTGCGAAGGTGCACTGGAAAGTGTGCTGGAGGTATCGGAAGTGCGAATGCTGACATGAGTAGCGATAAAGGGGGTGAAAGGCCCCCTCGCCGTAAGCCCAAGGTTTCCTACGCAACGTTCATCGGCGTAGGGTGAGTCGGCCCCTAAGGCGAGGCAGAAATGCGTAGCTGATGGGAAGCAGATTAATATTTCTGCACCATTGTGAAATGCGATGGGGGGACGGATCGCGGAAGGTTGTCCGGGTGTTGGAAGTCCCGGTCCTTGCATTGGAGAAGGCGCTTTGGCAAATCCGGGCGCGGGATTCAAGGGTGCGAGGCGAGTCGCCTAGGCGACGAAGCAACTGGAAGGGGTTCCAGGAAAAGCCTCTAAGCTTCAGTTTCACAGTGACCGTACCGCAAACCGACACAGGTGGGCGAGATGAGTATTCTAAGGCGCTTGAGAGAACTCGGGAGAAGGAACTCGGCAAATTGGTACCGTAACTTCGGGATAAGGTACGCCCTCATAGCCTGACTGGCCTGCGCCAGAAGGGTGAAAGGGTTGCAATAAACTGGTGGCTGCGACTGTTTAATAAAAACACAGCACTCTGCAAACACGAAAGTGGACGTATAGGGTGTGACGCCTGCCCGGTGCCGGAAGATTAAATGATGGGGTGCAAGCTCCTGATTGAAGTCCCGGTAAACGGCGGCCGTAACTATAACGGTCCTAAGGTAGCGAAATTCCTTGTCGGGTAAGTTCCGACCTGCACGAATGGCGTAACGATGGCCACACTGTCTCCTCCCGAGACTCAGCGAAGTTGAAGTGTTTGTGATGATGCAATCTCCCCGCGGCTAGACGGAAAGACCCCATGAACCTTTACTGCAGCTTTGCATTGGACTTTGAACCGGTCTGTGTAGGATAGGTGGGAGGCTATGAAGTTGGGACGCCAGTCTCAATGGAGCCGTCCTTGAAATACCACCCTGATCTGTTTGAGGTTCTAACCTTGGCCCGTGATCCGGGTCGGGGACAGTGCATGGTAGGCAGTTTGACTGGGGCGGTCTCCTCCCAAAGTGTAACGGAGGAGTACGAAGGTACGCTAGGTACGGTCGGAAATCGTGCTGATAGTGCAATGGCATAAGCGTGCTTGACTGTGAGACTGACAAGTCGAACAGGTGCGAAAGCAGGTCATAGTGATCCGGTGGTTCTGTATGGAAGGGCCATCGCTCAACGGATAAAAGGTACTCTGGGGATAACAGGCTGATACCGCCCAAGAGTTCATATCGACGGCGGTGTTTGGCACCTCGATGTCGGCTCATCTCATCCTGGGGCTGTAGCCGGTCCCAAGGGTATGGCTGTTCGCCATTTAAAGAGGTACGTGAGCTGGGTTTAAAACGTCGTGAGACAGTTTGGTCCCTATCTGCCGTGGGCGCTGGATATTTGAAGGGGGCTGCTCCTAGTACGAGAGGACCGGAGTGGACGAACCTCTGGTGTACCGGTTGTCACGCCAGTGGCATCGCCGGGTAGCTATGTTCGGAAGAGATAACCGCTGAAAGCATCTAAGCGGGAAACTCGCCTTAAGATGAGATATCCCCGGGGCTTCGAGCCCCTTGAAGGGTCGTTCAAGACCAGGACGTTGATAGGTCAGGTGTGCACGTACAGTAATGTACTGAGCTAACTGATACTAATTGCCCGTAAGGCTTGATCCTATAACAGGTGTGTCTCGACCCGCGTTAGTGCCTGAGCACTGACGCGGGTCCGATCCCCGAAGGGGATTGGTGTGAACTCCCGCGGGAGCTGACAGAAACGCACGGTTGGGATTCAGTGTTGTGCCAGAAACAACACAACCCCCCC
>NZ_VZQO01000114.1:0-2543 GCF_014397665.1 Paraburkholderia sp. UCT2 | reverse complement strand
TGGGCGGCGACAATGACTACGTCCGGTGTACCGACATTCATCTTGGCCGGTAGTGAGGAGTCGGAGGCGGCGTAGCCGCCGGAGACGACGAACTGCCGGCGGCGCCGGGTCGGCGAGGTCTAGGATGGCTGACTGAATCGAAAAAGAGGCGGTCAGCCCATGTCTGGAACCCGCATCACCGACCAACAGGTCCGCCTCTACATGAACCAGCGCAAACACCATCCACAGAAGGTCGCCGCAGCGAAGTCGGGCATGAGCGAGCGCACGGCGCGACGCGTCGAACGTGAAGCCGGGCTTCCGTCGCAGCAGCCTCGGCGCTACTGGCGCTCGCGTCCTGATCCATTTGCCGACGTGTGGGAAGCCGAGGTCGTCCCATTGCTGCGTAGTGCGCCAAAGCTGAAGGCGATCACCCTGCTGCGCAAATTGCAGGACGACCATCCCGAACGCTTTCCCGACAGCATGCGTCGCACGTTTGAGCGGCATGTCAGCCAGTGGCGCGCGCTCGAAGGGCCGAACCAGGAAGTGTTCTTCCCTCAAACGTATCAGCCAGGCGCGCGAGGCCTGTCGGACTTCACCCACATGGACAAGCTGTGCGTGACAATTGGCGGCGTCCCGTTTGACCACCTGCTGTATCACTTTGTGCTGGCATTCTCGCGCTGGGAATACGCCAGCGTGGTCGATGGCGGCGAGAGCTTCCAGGCGCTCGCGACGGGATTGCAGAACGCGCTGTGGCAGGCCGGCGGCTGCCCACGCGAGCACCGCTCCGACAGTCTGTCGGCGGCCTTCAGGAACCTGCAGGAAGAGGAAGACTTCACAGCTCGCTATGCGGTGCTACTCGATCACTACGGGATGGAAGGCACGCGCAACAACCGTGGCATGGGTCATGAGAATGGCAGTGTGGAATCGTCGCATCGCTATCTGAAGGATCAGATCGATCAGGCCCTGGAACTGCGAGGTCACCGCGACTTCGCGGACCGGGCCGCGTACGACGAGTTCGTACGCGGGGTGGTGATGCGCCGCAACCGGCGCAATGCTGCAGCGTTCCAGATCGAGCGCGAACACCTGCTGGATCTGCCTGAGCACCGTACCACCGACTTCGACGAAGAAGAGGCGCGCGTGACCCGCTGCGGCACGTTCACCGTGCGTTGCGTCCTGTACAGCGCCCCGTCGCGGCTGATCGGTCATCGCCTGAAGGTGCGCCTTTACAGTGACCGGCTCGATTGCTATCTGTCCGGCGCGCTCGTGCACAGCACGACGAGGGCCACGCACACCAGCAAGCGGCGCGGTCGCGGCATCGACTACCGGCACTTCATCGATTCGCTCAAACGCAAGCCGCAGGCCTTCAGGGGTCTCGCGTTCCGTGACGATCTGTTTCCGCGTGAAGCCTATCGTCGCACCTGGGAACGGCTGGATCAGGCACTGACGCCGCGTAGCGCCTGCAAGACCATGGTGGGCCTGCTTGAACTCGCCGGGCACCACGGCGTTGAGGCGCAACTGGCCGAGCGGCTCGATGCCTTGCTCGAACTCGGTGAACTGCCCGATCTGAAGGTGTTGTTCGATGAGTTCGCGCCGCGCCAGGCCGAGTGTCCGGTGGTTGTCGTCGAGATGCCGTCCGCCGCGCTTTACGACACGTTGCTCGATGAGGAGGTGCTCGCATGAACGCCGCCTACGATGCTGGCCGTATCGCACTTATGCTCAACGAACTGCGCCTGCCAACGATCGGCCGGTTGTGGCCGGACTTCGCTGAACGCTCGGACAAGGAAAGCTGGCAGGCGTCGCGGTTACTCGGTGCATTGCTCGAACATGAACTTGCCGAGCGCGCCAAACGAAGAATCGAACGTCATCGTGCCGAGTCACATCTGGATCCGACCAAGACGCTCGCCACCTTCGACTTCGGTGTTGTGCCTATGGTCTCAAAGGCGCATGTGATGGCGCTGGCCACCGGCGATTCGTGGCTTGAGAAAGGCGCCACGATTCTACTGTTCGGGCCGCCTGGAGGCGGGAAAAGTCATCTTGGAAGCGCAATCGGACATGCACTGATCGACGCCGGCTATCGCGTATTGTTCACGCGCACCGGCGAAATCGTGCAGAAGCTCCAGGTCGCACGTCAAAGTCTGCAACTGCCTTCGGCGCTTGCGAAGCTTGACCGCTTCGACCTGATCATCCTCGATGATCTGTCGTATGTGAGGAAGGACCAGGCCGAAACCAGCGTGCTGTTCGAGCTGATCGCCGAGAGGTATGAGCGGAAAAGTCTTCTGATAACGGCCAACCAGCCGTTCTCAGGCTGGAATGACGTCTTCCCCGACCCCGGCATGACAGTGGCGGCCATCGACCGGCTTGTGCACCACTCGACGATCTTCGAACTGAACGTTGAAAGCTATCGACGCCGCAAAGCCAGCGACAAACAGAAGGAGCGGCGCCGTCAATTACCCGCTGACAATCCGAACGGAGCGACAACCATGTCCAACTGACAGCGACAAACATCTCGACCGACCGGCCAAGATGTTTGTCGGTAAACCGGACTTCCTGCTTGACGCTATCCA
>NZ_VZQO01000113.1:0-2636 GCF_014397665.1 Paraburkholderia sp. UCT2 | reverse complement strand
CGGCGGGGTGACTAGTTCGTCCGCTCCCCTCCCGTCAGACAACGTAGCGTCGGGTAGCCCCGTCGACTTCAGTACCGCAACAGCGTCCTGGCGTTACAAGGCAACCTTGGCCGCGCGTTGATACGGCTCGCGGCTGCTAATCGCATCAAAATCAAGACGACCAACTGTAGAGAATTGAAATGAAAAAGACCTTCCTTGTACTGTTCGCCTTCCTTACCAGCACATCCGTGCTTGCGCAAAGCAATCTGCCGCAGCAATTGCCGTCGCAGCGGCCAGCGTCCGCCGGGCAACCGTCCACGAAGCAGCTTTCACAGGGTGGGCCGCAGCTTCCGCAACCTCCGCAGCTTCCGACACAAGCGTCGGCGCAAGTCCCGACCCACCTTCCGAAATAACCCCATATGACTGCGCAACCCGCGCAGCCATACCTTGGAGACCGGCGAATGTCGCGGCTACTGGGATTCTGTTCATCGCCGTAGGCGCATGCTATGCACGACGGCGTTTGCCGGCGATTCGTTCATGACGTCGGCAGATCGCTGGCCGCGAGACCGTGGTTGGTTCAGCAATGGACTGCTCTCAACCCTTCCTCAGCAATTCCTCAGCAATTCGATAAGGCGCGGCGTCTTCGCCGGCTGCCTGCGGGTTTCGGGGAGAGCATCGACTGCGATCGGCGTGCCCCGCCATCCGGGCATGATCCGGAGTAGCCGTCCACGGGCCATTCATCGTGACGATTGGCTCCGGAACAGGCTGATACCCATGTCAGGCGTTGCAAACGGCGGATTTCGCCGACGCTGTGCAGGGTGAACCGTCCACCTGGCGACACGGTGGCGGTTCGCTTGCCGTCTCCCAAGGTTCGCGACCGTCCAGGCACCTGGCCTATGCGGCGTCAGTCCCGTCCGTCGGCCCATATGCGGCCAGAAACACGTCGACCGCTCTTTGAACGACTTTGGCGATGTTGCGGGAACTGGTATCCGCCGGTACGCCCAGCAGGCAGAGTTCCAGCAACTCCGCTTCATACAGACCACGCAAATGCGCTGTCGCGATGGCTGCGTTACAGCTGCGTAGCTTCCCGGCGTCAATCAATTGCTGCAGGAAGTCCGTCACCACTTGCCAGCCGGGCTTCGGCCCGCGCTCATAGAACAGGGCGCCGACGTTTGACCGGCCACCTTCAAGATGCGCGAGACGGCGCACCGCGAGCAGTTGCGGTGTCAGGATCGCAACCAGACAGTGCTTGCCGAAGCTCACCAGTGCGTCGCGAACCGGCACAGTGGTCTTGAGTCGCTCGCGTGCAGCTGCTGTTCCCTGTAGCGCGGCGGTGCCCATGAACTCAGTGAACATCTCGTCCTTCGACTTGAAGTAGTTGTAGAGCGTGGCCTTCGACACGCCTGCCCGCGCCGCAATCTCGGACATCGAGGCAAGCTCGAACCCGAATTCACTGAACACCTCAAACGCGGCGTCAACGATCACCTGCCGCTTTGCTTCTGTTTTCACTCTCATCTTCAATGCGCTCCTCCGGTCTGCGCGACCGATCAACGACATGGCCGGCGGCGACGCCCGTGACCGGCCTTCGACTTTCAATGTTGTGATCTTACCATACCTGAACCGTACAGTTTATTTCTGTTGACATGGATGATTTCGATAACTAGACTGTTCAGTATTGTAAAAGGGAGCGAAGGAGCAAGGGATCATGCAAGAGAGCACCGAGGTTGGGATGCAGCACAAACCAGTGAGGCTGGCCGTCGCATTCGCATTCGCCATCGTGGCGAGCGCCTGCGCGCAACTGCCTGACATGCCGCAAAAGCCGGTAACGAAGGACATCAGCAGGTATGAGACGGCACAAAGTCTCGGTGCGGGCGGCGGCAAGCAGGCCGGCACCGCGTCCGCGTGGCCCACCGATCAGTGGTGGCTCGGCTATCGCGATCCGCAACTGAACGGCCTGATTTCAGAGGCGCTCAAGGATGAGCCGACGCTGGCGGCCGCCCAGGCGCGGCTGCATAACGCCGAGGCGTCGGCGCAGGTGGCGGGCGCAGCTCTGCTGCCCGAAATAGACGCGGACGGCTCGGTCCAGAAGAAAAAACAGAGCTACAACAACGGTATTCCCTCGGATTTCGTTCCCCACGGATGGCGCCCCTACGGCAGCGCCGAGCTGAATTTCAGCTACGAAATCGACTTCTGGGGCAAGAATCGCGCTTCGCTAGCCGCCGCCACTTCGGAACTCGAAGCGGCGCGCGCCGATGCGGCGCAGGCCCGCATGGTTCTCTCCGCGTCGATCGCCGCAGCGTATGCCGACCTCGCGCGTCTGTTCGCCGAGCGCGACAGTGCGCAGGCGGCACTGGAGGTCCGCACGCAATCCGCGCAGCTGTTCAGAGAGCGTTTCGCGAACGGGCTGGAAACGCAGGCTGGTGTGAAGCAGGCCGAGTCGAAGCAGCAAAGCGCGCAGGCCGACCTGCTCGCGCTCGACGAATCGATCGCACTGGAACGCAACCAGATCGCCGCATTGATGGGTGCCGGTCCCGACCGCGGCTTGCGCATCGCACGGCCGGCCGTCGATCTGACCCAGCCTGCCGGCATGCCCGCCAACCTTGGACTCGGCCTGCTTGGCCGTCGCCCGGACGTGGTCATTGCACGCCTGCGCGTAG
>NZ_VZQO01000112.1:0-2795 GCF_014397665.1 Paraburkholderia sp. UCT2 | reverse complement strand
GACATGCTGAACCTGCGCGACCTCGAACAGGGACTGGAACAGATGAAGCGCGTCAGCAGTCAGGACGTGGACATGAAAATCGAACCCACTGACGTACCGGGCGAAAGCGATGTGGTCGTGACGGTAAAGCGCGCGAAGCCCTGGACGGTGGTCGCCTCGGTGGACAACTCAGGCACGCGGGCCACCGGCAAGCTGCAAGGCAACCTGAGCCTTGGCATCGACAACCCGCTCGGACTAAACGACATTTTCAACGTTGGTGTGAGCCAGGACCTCGAATTCGATGACAAAGGCCTCGGTTCGCACGGCTGGAACGGCTTCTATTCGGTTCCGTGGGGCTACTGGACCGGCACGCTATCGGCCTACACGAACACGTACCACCAGCAGATTGCGGGCGCGAACCAGACATTCGTGTCGAGCGGCAACTCGCAGACCGTCGATTTCAAACTTCAGCGGGTATTGATGCGCAGCCAGAACAACGTACTTGGCGCGCAGTTCCGCCTGACGAAGCGCTTCGGTGAAAGCTTCATTGAAGACACCGACATCCCGCAGCAGCGGCGCAACAACACGTTCATCGAGGCCGGCCTTACCGATCGCCACTACTTCGGCGCATCGCAGTTCGACGGCAGCCTCGCGTACCGTCAGGGTGTGGGCGGACTCGGGGCGACACCAGACTTCTACGAGAATGGCCCGACTTACCGCTTCCGCATGGCCGTCCTCGACGCGAACCTGTCAATGCCGTTCAGGATGGCAAGCCAGCCATTGCGTTACGTGACGAGCGTGCACGGCCAGTTCACGAACAATACGCTGAACTACATCGATGACCTGACCATCGGCAGCCGCTACACGGTGCGCGGCTTCGACGGCGAAACGATGCTCGCGGCCGAACGCGGTTTCTTCTGGCGCAACGAGTTGCAGCTACCGGTTGGATCGACCGGACAGTCACTTTACGCAGGCATCGACTACGGGCACGTGTTCGGACCGAACGCCGCATATCTCGCCGGTACACAGCTGGCAGGTGCGGTGCTCGGTGTGCGCGGTAGTGCATCAGCAAAGGCTGGCGCGCTCGCCTATGACCTGTTCGCCGGGACGCCGATCTACAAGCCGTCAGATTTTCCCACTGCGCGCGTGACGCTCGGTTTCCAGTTGACCGCTCAATTCTGATAT
Source organism: Paraburkholderia sp. UCT2 (assembly GCF_014397665.1). NCBI lineage: Bacteria > Pseudomonadati > Pseudomonadota > Betaproteobacteria > Burkholderiales > Burkholderiaceae > Paraburkholderia > Paraburkholderia sp. UCT2. Next base: position 1,631 of record NZ_VZQO01000112.1, on the reverse strand, counting down.
TCACCCCGCCGACGCTATCCGGGTTTTCGGCGTTTCAACAAAGAGGAAAACAAAATGAAGTTATCGAAAACGAATGGGCTTGGAGCCGTTGCTGTTGCCGTTGTGGTGGCGCTGGGCGGATGTGCAACCGAGTCGTCGCGCTCGCTGCCGGTGCCCCCCGTCGCCAGTGCGCAGAAGCCAGCAGTGGGCCAACCCATCGGCATTTCAGTCGGCAAGTTCGACAACCGGTCGAGCTATATGCGCGGCATCTTCTCGGACGGCGTTGACCGTCTGGGTGGTCAGTCCAAAACCATCCTGATGACGGCGCTCCAGCAGACTGGGCGCTTCAATGTGCTCGATCGCGACAACCTCGACGAAATCCGCCAGGAAGCAGGCTTCCTCAAAAAAGCACAATCGATCAAGGGGGCGCGCTTCGTCATCACCGGGGACGTAACGGAGTTCGGTCGCAAGGAGGTTGGCGACCGGCAGCTATTTGGCATCCTCGGTCGTGGCAAGAGTCAGGTGGCCTACGCAAAGGTCAGCCTGAACGTCGTCGACACGACGACATCGGAAGTCGTGGCGTCGAGCCAGGGGGCAGGTGAATTCACCCTTTCGAACCGTGAAGTCATCGGCTTCGGTGGTACCGCCGGCTACGACTCGACACTGAACGGCAAGGTGCTCGATCTGGCGATCCAGGAGGCCGTCAATCATCTGGTCGAGCAGGTCGATGCAGGCACGCTGAAGGCCGCACAGTAAGTGCGCCGGGCCATTGCGGCCATCCACTTTCAACCGTAGCTGCAATAAACATAATGACGCGATTCACGATGAAACATAGCCGCATGATGCGGGGAATCTGTCTGCCAGCAATGGCGACAGCCATGCTCCTCACGGGATGCGCGGCGAACCGCCCCCAGCCTCTTTACCAGTGGACCGGCTACCAGCCGGCCGTGTACGACTATCTCAAGGGGGAAAAGGCTCCGCAGGAGCAGATCGATGCGCTGGAAAAGGCCCTCCAGGACATCAGCGGCAAGGGGCACACGCCGCCGCCGGGATTTCATGCGCAACTGGGCATGCTGTACGCGAGTGTCGGGAACGACACCCAGGCCATGCAGGAGTTCGAGTCCGAGAAGCAGCTGTTTCCGGAGTCCTCGACCTACATGGACTTCCTGATGAAACATAAAACGAAACAGCCTTAAGCGAGCCGTCATGTCCAGATTCCTTTCTTTCAGACTTTGGTTTGCCCTCTCGACGTTCGCGTTGTTAGCTGCGTGTGCGCAACCCGTCAAGCATGCCGATTACACCGCTTTCAGGAACAGCCGGCCGCACTCAATCCTCGTTCTACTGCCCGAAAACGAGACGACCGACGTGCAGGCGACGAACAGCATGCTTTCGCAGATGACGATGCCACTCGCCGAATCGGGTTACTACGTGGTGCCAGTGGCGGTGATGGATGAGACATTCCGCCAGAACGGCCTGACCGTCCCGGCCGATATTCAGGCAACCTCCCCCGCGAAGCTTCGGGAGATCTTCGGTGCTGACGCCGCGCTGTATTCGAAGATCACGCAATTCGGCACCGTGTACCACGTGGTTGATAGCGCGACTGTCGTCACGGCGTCGGCCAGGCTGGTTGACCTGAAGACTGGTGATGTGCT
>NZ_VZQO01000111.1:0-2925 GCF_014397665.1 Paraburkholderia sp. UCT2 | reverse complement strand
AGGCGCGGCGGGTTTGGCGGACCGATCTTTAAAAACTAACAGTCGATAAGTGTGGGCGCTTGATGCGGAATGCGGCGGCGGATTCTCCGGAGTCTGCTGTCAGGCAGAAGTATCAGAAGCCTCACACAGTATTAGAGGAAGGTTTGTCTGTCGAAAGACGGATCAATCATCGTCAGTACGTTGAGTGAGCGACCGGGTTCGAGAGAGCCCGAACACAGTAACAGGTTTGAACTGAAGAGTTTGATCCTGGCTCAGATTGAACGCTGGCGGCATGCCTTACACATGCAAGTCGAACGGCAGCACGGACTCCGGTCTGGTGGCGAGTGGCGAACGGGTGAGTAATACATCGGAACGTGTCCTGGAGTGGGGGATAGCCCGGCGAAAGCCGGATTAATACCGCATACGCTCGGGAGAGGAAAGCGGGGGATCTTTCGGGACCTCGCGCTCCAGGGGCGGCCGATGGCAGATTAGGTAGTTGGTGGGGTAAAGGCCTACCAAGCCGACGATCTGTAGCTGGTCTGAGAGGACGACCAGCCACACTGGGACTGAGACACGGCCCAGACTCCTACGGGAGGCAGCAGTGGGGAATTTTGGACAATGGGCGCAAGCCTGATCCAGCAATGCCGCGTGTGTGAAGAAGGCCTTCGGGTTGTAAAGCACTTTTGTCCGGAAAGAAAACCTCGTGGCCAATATCCGTGAGGGATGACGGTACCGGAAGAATAAGCACCGGCTAACTACGTGCCAGCAGCCGCGGTAATACGTAGGGTGCGAGCGTTAATCGGAATTACTGGGCGTAAAGCGTGCGCAGGCGGTGCTGTAAGACCGATGTGAAATCCCCGGGCTTAACCTGGGAACTGCATTGGTGACTGCAGCGCTGGAGTATGGCAGAGGGGGGTGGAATTCCACGTGTAGCAGTGAAATGCGTAGAGATGTGGAGGAACACCGATGGCGAAGGCAGCCCCCTGGGCCAATACTGACGCTCATGCACGAAAGCGTGGGGAGCAAACAGGATTAGATACCCTGGTAGTCCACGCCCTAAACGATGTCAACTGGTTGTCGGGCCTTCATTGGCTTGGTAACGTAGCTAACGCGTGAAGTTGACCGCCTGGGGAGTACGGTCGCAAGATTAAAACTCAAAGGAATTGACGGGGACCCGCACAAGCGGTGGATGATGTGGATTAATTCGATGCAACGCGAAAAACCTTACCTACCCTTGACATGTATGGAATCCTGCCGAGAGGCGGGAGTGCCCGAAAGGGAGCCATAACACAGGTGCTGCATGGCTGTCGTCAGCTCGTGTCGTGAGATGTTGGGTTAAGTCCCGCAACGAGCGCAACCCTTGTCCCTAGTTGCTACGCAAGAGCACTCCAGGGAGACTGCCGGTGACAAACCGGAGGAAGGTGGGGATGACGTCAAGTCCTCATGGCCCTTATGGGTAGGGCTTCACACGTCATACAATGGTCGGAACAGAGGGTTGCCAAGCCGCGAGGTGGAGCCAATCCCAGAAAACCGATCGTAGTCCGGATCGCACTCTGCAACTCGGGTGCGTGAAGCTGGAATCGCTAGTAATCGCGGATCAGCATGCCGCGGTGAATACGTTCCCGGGTCTTGTACACACCGCCCGTCACACCATGGGAGTGGGTTTTACCAGAAGTGGCTAGTCTAACCGCAAGGAGGACGGTCACCACGGTAGGATTCATGACTGGGGTGAAGTCGTAACAAGGTAGCCGTATCGGAAGGTGCGGCTGGATCACCTCCTTTCCAGAGCTGTGCATTCATTGCACTCAAGTGCTCACGCTTATCGGCTGTGGTTAGAAGCAACGCAGACAGACTCAGGGGTCTGTAGCTCAGCCGGTTAGAGCACCGTCTTGATAAGGCGGGGGTCGATGGTTCGAATCCATCCAGACCCACCAGTGTCGTGTCTGGTGAGCTGAAGGGCTGGGGCCGCTGGACTATCTGTGGGACTGGGGGATTAGCTCAGCTGGGAGAGCACCTGCTTTGCAAGCAGGGGGTCGTCGGTTCGATCCCGTCATCCTCCACCAATCCTCAATGCGCAGGGTTCTGCATGAAGGCAGAGCGTTGCGCATTGGCGATTGAGCCAGTCAGAGCGGTACACAGTTTGACTGTGATATCGGCTGTCGTTCTTTAACAATCAGGAAGAAGTAGTAAAGAGATTCACGAAAGGCACCTGGAGATGGGTGCCGAGTAGGTGAATCAGGGTTGTGATTGTATCGATGTATTTTAAAGGTGATCGAAAGATTGCCCTGGAATACGGCGCAACACGAATACTCAACCTGTAACGAGTGCGTCTATCCCCTGCGGGGATGGGACCCACGTAAGCGCCAAAGCGCTAACGTGGGCCGACACAGAGACACACCCGTTATAGGGTCAAGCGAACAAGTGCATGTGGTGGATGCCTTGGCGATCACAGGCGATGAAGGACGCGGTAGCCTGCGAAAAGCTCCGGGGAGCTGGCAAACGAGCATTGATCCGGAGATGTCCGAATGGGGAAACCCACTCCTAATGGAGTATCCGTAGCTGAATCCATAGGCTGCGTGAAGCGAACGCGGTGAACTGAAACATCTAAGTAACCGCAGGAAAAGAAATCAACCGAGATTCCCAGAGTAGTGGCGAGCGAAATGGGATCAGCCGGTACACGTTATCCGTATTGTTAGTCGAACGCTCTGGAAAGTGCGGCCATAGCAGGTGATAGCCCTGTAGACGAAAACAGCATGGAAGAACTGGGTGTACGAGAAGTAGGGCGGGACACGTGAAATCCTGTCTGAAGATGGGGGGACCATCCTCCAAGGCTAAATACTCGTGATCGACCGATAGTGAACCAGTACCGTGAGGGAAAGGCGAAAAGAACCCCGGGAGGGGAGTGAAACAGATCCTGAAACCGCATGCATACAAACAGTCGGAGCC
>NZ_VZQO01000110.1:0-2929 GCF_014397665.1 Paraburkholderia sp. UCT2 | reverse complement strand
TTCTCAGGCGAGCTCATCAGCACCTCCCGTTATCTGGTCGTAGATGTCGAGCCGGTGAGGGGTCACCAGCGTGTCCTTGCTACGCACGTGCTCGGGCAGGTTCACCGTCACCGGCGGCGGTATCTGCGTAAGCGCCTCGCGTGGGCCATTCGCGATGTTTCGCGCGCATGAGGCACCATAGTGATGGCGCGTTGATGTGTGGCGGATGGCTGCCAGAGGACGTTTCAGAGGTCAGGCGGTGGCTGATGGCGGAGTGGATTGCGTGGGCAACTTGTCGACCACGTTCCAGGGCAGCAGTTCGCCGATGCGATTGACTTTGTGGTCAGCGATGTGAGTCAGGACGTATTCCAGATACGCGCGCGGGTTGATGTCGTTCAGCTTGCAGGTCCCGATCAGGCCGTACATTGCGGCGGCCCGCTCACCTCCACTGTCGGAGCCGGCAAACAGGAAGTTCTTCCTTCCCAGGCTCACGCAGCGCAGGGCGTTTTCGGCGAGGGCATTGCTGATCTCGACGCGACCGTCTTCGCAATACAGAACGAGTGCGTCCCATTGATTGAGCGAGTAGTGTATTGCTTTGGCCAGCTCAGACTTCGTCGACAGCGTCGCGATCCTGTCCGCCATCCATGCCTTGATGGCCGCGAGCACCGCGAGGCTCCTCTCCTGTCGTACGCGCAACCGTTCGGCGGCTGGCTTGCCTCGGATATCCGCCTCAATGCGATAGAGTTCGCCGATCAGCTCGAGTACATGCCTTGTCGCATCGGTCGGCGTACGGACGTGAACGTCGTATATGTACCGTCTCGCGTGATCCCAGCACGCGGCTTCACGGATCTTGCCGCCCTCATACAGCTCGTTGAAGCCACCGTAAGCGTCGGCCTGCAGGATGCCCTCGAATTCGGCGAGATGAGTCTGTGGATGAATGCCTTTGCGGTCCGGCGAGTAGGCAAACCAGACTGCGGCCGGTTCCGTCGAGCCCGATCGGGTGTCGTCGCGAACGTAGACCCACAGGCGGCCCGTGCGGGTCTTTTTGTTTCCCGGTGCAAGTACAGGGATCGGCGTGTCATCCGCGTGCAGCTTGAAGGTTGCCATCGTGTAGATGCGCAGCGCTTCGGTCAACGGCTCGCACAGGGCCTCGCACTGGCCGACCCAGCGCCCCATGCTGGCAGGGTCGAGCTTCACGCCGTCGCGCGCGGCAATCGTCGACTGTCGGTACAGCGGTTGATGATCAGCGAACTTCGAGACGAGGATGTCAGCCAGCAGGCTCGGGTGCGCGATGCTGCGCTCAATCGGCAGGCCCGGCATCGGCGGCTGCGCGAAGTGGTTACAGCAGGTACAGACAGCCTTGCGCCGGATCGTGCGGATCACCTTGAACATGGCAGCGACACGGGCCAGTTGCTCGGACACGTCTTCACCGAGTGGTTGCATGGCGTTGCCGCAGTTCGGACAGATCGAATCGGGTTCGAGCACGCCCTCTTCACGCGGCAGATGGGATGGCAATGCCTCCTTCGAGGCTGTTGCGCTGACGGGCACACTCGTGCCCGATGCGCGGGCGCGGCGAACATCCGCGACACCGCGCCCACCGGTCAACTCCTCCAGTTCGGTCTCAAGCCGCTCGATCTGTCGGTCCAGCTGCTCGGACTTGCGGCCGAACTGCATCCGTTTGAGTTTGTCGATCTGGGCCTTGAGCTGCTCGATTTCGATATCGCGCTCGGCAAGCTGGGCGCGAGCCTCGAGCAGCAACGCCTTGAGTGCATCGACGTCATCCGGAAGACGGGCATCATCGGTCATGCGCCGGAGTTTACGCGCGCCCCGAAGCGTTTACAACATCGACAGCACCGCAGTTCGACGCGGCTGTCGCCAATCGATGCCCTCGAGTAGCATCGACAACTGTGCATGCGTCAGATGGACCTTGCCGCCGTCAGCCTGTGGCCAGACAAAACGCCCGCGTTCAAGCCGCTTCGCCAGGAGCCATAGCCCGTCCTCAGTGGCCCACAAAATCTTTATCAGGTCACCGTGCCGCCCCCGGAAAATGAAGACGTTGCCACCCATCGGATTCTCCTCGAGCGCGGTCTGCACCTTCGCCGCCAGTCCCTGAAATCCGCAGCGCATATCGGTAACGCCAGCCGCAATCCAGATGCGGGTGCCCGCCGGCAGCCCGATCATCGGGACAGTTCCCGAATCAGTAACCGCAGCATATCCGGCGACACGTTGCCGCGAATCCGCAAGCGTGCACGGTCAAACTCGATCTCGCAGGCGTTCTCCGACACGGCCTCGCGCATGGGCATCGAAGCCTCGCCTTCGGTGACAATGCTCACTGGCAGTAACGATGCAACGTCGCCTTCGGGTTCTTGTCTCGCATGCGCCGGATGCAGCGCCCCAAACGCGCCCTGAAGGTATTGGCGACGCCATCTGAACAGCAGGTTGGTGTTAATGTCGTTGCGACGCGCGACCAGCGATACGGAAGCTCCGGGCTCGAACGTCTGTTCGACCAGCTGACGTTTGAATTCACGCGGAAAGTTCGGGCGCTTACCCGGTGCTTCGTTCTTGCCATCCACAATCTCGGCCACTTTGGTTCCCACCAGAATATTTGGTGGGAACCAAATTACCCCCGTTCACTGCTGCCGGGAGAACGGCCGCCGTGAGGCGCTTACGTATCTGCCGCGACTCGCGCCGACGCTCCAGCGCCAGACGCACCGGATTCTGGTGAGGCGCGGCATCGCTGGCGAGCGTTTCCTCGATCGCTGCCTGCAGTTCGGCGGCACCATAACGGTCGAGCAGCCGCAGCAGGTGGGCGGTGATATTGCCCAGATTGGCGCCGCGTTCAGCCGCACGCAGCATGAGCGTGTGACTGGCCGGCGCTGCGCAGGCGAGATGGTCGAGGCCGGGATGGTGACGGGCTTCGCGTTTGCGTGCAACGAGGGCGTCGATGTGC
>NZ_VZQO01000109.1:0-3133 GCF_014397665.1 Paraburkholderia sp. UCT2 | reverse complement strand
GACGATAGTCGGACAGATCAATTCGATCGTCGAGGAATTTTTTGCAATCTCTATCGAGCGCCACGTCAGCCACCCGGCTGTCGCGATGATCATGGACGCGGCGCGTAGCGAACTGTTCAACGTTTAGGCGGGGCCGTTTCTGTGCAGGATGACCTCGCGATGCCGGCAACACCCTGGTTTGAGCGCGCTTGCGGCCCCTTACGTAGCAGGAACGCGGCGATCACCTCGAAGGTCTCGATGCGAACGCACGCGTGTTCAATTCGATGATGACAATAGCTACTATCGCTATTCCATTAGAGCGATGAACAGATTGCGAATGTCCGCGAGAAGCACGCATGCGTTTTATATCGAGTCGACGTCCATACGCGATCTATCCAAAGTTTGCGGCCGACGGCTCGCCTGATCAAACGGCCGGGCAGATGAAGGCTATGGCCGTTTCCGATGTGAAGGGTATGCCTCTCGCGATTGATATCCCGCATCTTGCGATGCTTCGTTACGTTGTCAGAATCGCTCTTTATTCAGACTCCTGGACGCGCCCGGTGACACGGGCGGTTCCCTCATGTTGAAGCGGGAACAGCTCCTGCAAGCAACTTCGTGTCGCAGTCACCACCTTGTATCCGCTGGCGGCTAGCCAGCCTCATCTGTTGCGCGTTGCGCCGGAATTTCTTTTCGGGAGCACGCCCCATCTCAAGAATCGGTTACGTGAGTAACCCGGGCACCCCACGGGCACGTTCACTTCAAACCGCCCATACATCGTGTCCCGCGCTTTCCATGGTGATGTTGTCGGAACGCCTTTGCGGATCACTGACTTCAGCTGCGCCCCCTCGGGTATCACCCCGTCCTTCAGATAGCGCCACAACGCAATTGCGAGACGACGCCGGTTGTGGAATGCCCTCCAGAACAGTTCGAGCGCAGGATGCATGCAGGTCAGTCAAAGTCGAACATATCGAACAGTGACTTCTTCTTGCGGCGCGGATCGTAGTGCTTGCGCTGATCGCCGTGGTAAGAATCGTTGCGCCGTCCCCGCTGCTGATCATGGTGGCCGTCGCGGTCGCCGTAGCGCGCGTCGCGCTCGACCTGATTGCTTCTGTTGTCCGGTTCGGGCGTGTCCTGCATCTGGGTCAGCAGCTTGTCCAGCTCGCCGCGATCGAGCCATACGCCACGGCATGTCGGGCAATAGTCGATCTCGATGTTCTGACGCTCGGTCATCAGCAGATCGGGGGTCTTGCAAACGGGGCACTTCATTGCGTTGCTCCTTTCGTAACGTTCAACCTTTGTGCTGCCGGTCGGGGCGGCGTTCAACCGCCCCGATACTTCTGTCAGTCCGCTTCAGTCCGCTTCGTTCAGTTCGAGAAAGCCGAACCGCTGGTCTGCGTCTTTTCAGACCTTGCTTCGGAGCCGGCTTCACACTCCGCTTCCAAAACTGCCGCCTTGTGCTCGCGCTTGTCCTTTCTGCGCCGCGCCATCATGTTCATGCCTTCGACGAAGCCTGCGAACGCCATGGCCGTGTAGATGTAGCCCTTCGGCACGTGCGAACCAAAACCTTCGGCAATCAGCGTCATCGCGATCACCAGCAGGAAGCTCAGCGCAAGCGTGACGATGGTCGGATTGCGCTCGATGAACTTCGACAGCGGGCGAGCCGCGAACAACATCGCCGTGACAGCAGCGATCACTGCAATGAACATGATGGGCAGGTGATCCGTCATGCCGACCGCGGTAATGATGCTGTCGACGGAAAACACGAGGTCGAGCAGCAGGATCTGGCCGATGGCAGCCGTCACCGTCAGGCCGCCGACGCCCACCGCAGGATTCGTGTGCGCCTCGGCGTCACGGCTCACGTGATGGTGCATTTCACGCGTGGCCTTCCACACAAGGAACAGACCGCCCGCGAGCAGGATCAGGTCGCGCCACGAAAACGCGTGATCGAACACGGAAAACACAGGCTCGGTGAGACGCGCGATCCACGCGACGGTGCCCAGCAGGCCGAGCCGCATCAGCAGCGCCAGCATGATGCCGATACGCTGCGTGCGCGCGCGTTGCGCTTCGGGGAGCTTGTTGCTCAGAATCGAAATGAAGATCAGGTTGTCGATGCCAAGCACGATCTCCATCACGACGAGCGTCACGAGTGCAGCCCATGCAGCGGGATCGGCGGCCAGGGTCAGTAAGGATTCCATTTGCGAGCGTCGTTGTCCGGTTGAGACGAAAACGGCTGATTACTGGGTCACCGCATGTGAAAAGCATGATCGCCTGGCGCCGTATTCGAAAAAACCAGTGATAATCTGACAGTTGGTTCGGTTTTTTCGAAGTGAGGCCACACATGCTCAACTACCGGCACTTGCACTATTTCTGGGTCGTCGTGAAGGAAGGCGGGTTTGCGCGCGCCGCCGAACGGCTCGACATGGCGGTGCAAACCATCAGCGCGCAGGTGCGCGAACTGGAAAAATCGCTCGGACATCAACTGCTGAAGCCCGCCGGACGCGGCGTCGCGATGACGGAAGCGGGACAGGCGGCGTATGCGCGAGCGGAGGAAATCTTCCAGATCGGGCGCGCGTTGCACGACGAAGTGCGCGAAGCGGCCAGCGGGACGGTCGCGCGCTTCGCGGTCGGCTTGACGGATGGCATTTCGAAGCTGGCCGTCCACGCCATTCTTGCGGGCGTGCTGGGCACGCCTTCGCTACGGCTGCTCTGCCACGAAGGCGAAGCGGAAGACCTGCTGGCGGAACTGGCACATCACCATCTGGATCTCGTGCTGTCCAGCCAGCCCGCGCCGCACAACTCGAATCTGCGTCTATCGAGCGAGCGCCTGATCGCTTCGCCGATCGACTGGTACGGGCCGGCCGCCGCGGTGCGAAAAACGCATGTCGATCATTTTCCGCAATGCCTCGCGTCGCTGCCGGTGCTGCTGCCGACGGGGCACTCGTCGCTGCGTTCGCGCCTCGACCGCTGGTTCGAAGCGGAAGGCATCCGGCCACGCGTCGCGGGCGAGTTCGAGGACAGCGCGTTGATGGCGCTGTTCGCGTCGCGCGGCATGGGCGTGTTTCCGCTCGCGGCGTTCGGCGCCGAGCGCAACGATCCGATGCATCGCGGCTTGCGCTGGCTCGGCCGCTCGCCGGAAGTGAAGGAGGAAATACAC
>NZ_VZQO01000108.1:0-3399 GCF_014397665.1 Paraburkholderia sp. UCT2 | reverse complement strand
GCTGGACTATCTCCCGTGCGGAACTATGTCCCGTGACGCACGAGACTGACGGGACGACATCAGCCGGCCGTGCGCAGCGGGACATAGGCATGGCCTACAGGCCCTTCAAGAACGCCAGCAATCGGTCATCGGGTCGATACCGTCCCGGCTTGCCTTTAGGGGGTGTGGTCCTGTCCAGAACCGCCTGCTTTAATGTGAGGTTGGCGTCCAGGTAGACCTGTGTGGTTTCCACCGATTCGTGACCGAGCCAGAGTGCGATGACTGAGGGGTCGACGCCTTCTTGCAGCAGATCCATCGCTGTCGTGTGTCGCAACACATGCGGGCTCACGCGCTTGTTCTTCAGCGAAGAGCATTTCTCCGAGGCCGCCAACACATACTTGTGAAGCAGGTAATGGACGCCGTGTGCGCTCAGCCGGCCGCCGCGCGCATTTGGGAACAGTGGCTGATTCCCGGCCCGCGGTGGCTCTCGAACCCACGCGACCAATACGGAGCGGGTGCTCTTGCTCAATGGCGTGCAACGCTCCTTGCGCCCCTTGCCAAACACGCGTACGTGCGCGCCGCCGCCAACGTGCAGGTCCTCGCGCCGAAGGCCGGTCAGCTCAGACAGGCGTAACCCCGTCTGCACCGCCAACAACAATAGAGCGTGATCGCGGCGACCTGCCCAAGTCTGCTGGTCCGGCGCGGCCAGCAACGCATCGACCTCTTGTCGGCTCAGGAATGGGACCAATGCGCGGCTAAAGCGCTTGGCCGGGATGGCCAGCACGCGCTGGATGTGCGCTGAGTGTGACGGCGTCTCGAAGGCCGCATACCGGAAGAATGAGTGCACTGCCGTCAAGCGCAGGTTACGCGTTCGAGCTGTGACGCCGCGAACCTGCTCCTGTTCATCGAGGAAGTCCGCGACCAGCGGCGCATCGATGTCTTCCAGTGCCAGAGTGGATGGCGCTTTATGCAGGCGTCGCTGTACAAATTCCAGCAGTAACCGGAATGTGTCGCGGTACGATGCGATCGTATGCACACTGGCCTGGCGCTGGTGCATCAGACGCTGGATGAAGAACTTCTCCAGCAAGGCGGCGAAGCTGGGCTCCCTAATCATGATGACTCTCCCCAACGGCGTTCCAGGAGATCCATCGCTTGTGCCATCAACTCGGGCGACCCGCTCAGATACCAGTATGTGCCGGCCACATAGATGTGCCCAAGATAGGTCGACAGCACCGGCAACAAGCGCCAAGCGTCCTCTCCAGACTGATACCAACGGATCAGCACTTCAACGGCGAAGCGATGCCGGAAGTCATGCAACCGTGGTCCCTTGCTTGCGCCTTCGGCACGCAGTCCCGTTTGCCGTGACAGCGCGTAGAACGTCCGATGAACGCGACCTATGTCGAGCCGGGTGCCGCGACTCGTGACGAACACGTTGGACGAGACCTGGCGACCGAGGAACTGTTTGCGGCGCCTGAGGTAGTCAGCCAGGACGGTACAGGTGGTAGGATGAATTGGGACCAGGCGCGATCGACCGAGCTTGGCACCGCGAATCGTCAGGACGGCGTCTTCGAGGTCCACGTCACCAAGCTCGAGGTTTAGCGCTTCGCTGATACGCAGGCCGGTAACGCTGAGCAAGCCGATGAGGCAATGGAACACCCTAGGCCGCAGCGGCGTCGACGGCCACGCCACCGGCAACTCCAATGCCGCGTCCAGCAAGCGCCGTACTTCCGCCTCCGTGTATAGATAAGGTCTGGCTCGCGTAGACCGATGGGGCAACATGCCGACCGGTGGAATTTCTGTGCGGGTGTCGGTGGCACTGCGGTGGCGGGCAAAGCCGCGCACGAAGCAAAGGCGTCTAGCCCATTCTGCGGGTTGAACCGACGGATTTTGCGCCCACTCCAGAGCGAGGCCGGTGCTGATATGCTCGACATGCCGCGTTTCCATGAAACTGACGAACCGGGGCAACAGCAAACCGGCATCGTGCATCTTGAAGCCCAGGCTGCGTCGCAGGTCGAGATATTCTTGGAGCGCCTCTCGAATCGAGTTCATCGTGCACCTCCTGGCCAGGCCATAGCCAACTTCCGAAGTGCGCTGACATCCACCTTCGCATAAACGCTCGTGGACTGCGGGCTACGATGGCGAAGAACCTGGCCGATCTCCGGGAACGACGCACCGAGTTGCAACATGCGAACAGCCAAGGCGTGCCGGAACTGGTGCGAGCCGCGGTGCGGCGCGTCGACTTTGGCGCGATTGAGCGCGTGGCGCACAATCGTGCCGATACCGTCCGACCCTTCCATCAGCCCGCGTATCGGTGCCAGGGATCGAAGGAAGAGGTGCCGATCTGGACTGGCAGGGCGCCCGCGCTCGAGATAGGCGGCGATCGCCTCGCCCACGTCGGCGGTCAATGGCAGGAGACTCTCGCGGCCACCCTTGCCACGCACACGCAATTGAGCGCAGTCCCAGTCGACGTCGTCCAGCGTCAACCTGACGATCTCGCAGGCTCGAAGTCCCAGTCTTGCCAGAAGCAGCAGCACGGCTCGATCGCGTCGGCCCACCGCGCTCCGGCGGTCGCAGCTGTCGATTGCGCGCTGCGCGTGCTCGGCTGCAATGGCTCTGGGGATGGGAGGTGTGCTTGCCCAACTGGCTACCGCTGGCACGCTTGCAGCAAGTCCCGCGGTAACCTCGCCGCGAAACTGGGCGTAACGAAGGAAGGACCGCAGTGCCGTGACAACGTTCTTCAGGGCGGCTGGCGCCATGCGCTTTGCCTCGCTCTTAACGAAAGCGCTGGCGTCGGTCACGCGAACGTCCCGCAAGCAGACTTCTCCTTGGCCGAACCGCCACACCAGAAATTTGCGTGTCCACCTTGCATAGGACTCAACGGTCACAACGGCCAAACCCTGATCGCGTTTTAAGGATTGCGCAAACCCCTCGACAACGTCGTCAGCGGCAATAGCGTGCGTTTGAGCGACATGACACACACCGCGATCGCGCAAGAAACGCGTCAACAGTTTCAATGCGTGCAGTTCCCGGCGTCTCGTCTCGAAGCATCGCGATCGACGTCGCGAACGAAGGCGCTGATACCGCACGATGTCATCGTCCTTCAAGGCATGGAAGGAAATGCAGCTATCCTTGCACCAGTGCCCAAACGCAAGCGCGTGTTGTGCCAACTGGCATACATAACTGACCGAGTATTGCTGCCCGATCAGAGAACCGACGAACGCATTAAGGTACTCCCCAGTTGCGCCTCTGATGGTGCAGGCCAGCGCGGCAGCGCTCTCATAAGAATCAGCCATGGTCTTCTCCTATCAGGCGAAAGTGCCTGCAAAGGGAGAATGCCAATGTCTAGCGTCGATGCGGGAAAGCCACGCGGGACAGGGGTTCTCAGTGAGCACCGGACATAGTTCCGCGCGGGAGATAGTC
>NZ_VZQO01000107.1:0-3535 GCF_014397665.1 Paraburkholderia sp. UCT2 | reverse complement strand
ACGGTATTACCGGCCGAAAGTTGTTATGTGCAGTGTTGAATCCCGCTCGCGATAGCAAAGGTTTCCCGTCGTCGGAACTCTACATAAAAGTTTGGGCAGGATGTGGAGGCCCGCATTCCAAAAAACGGCGTGCGTAACCTCCGCAGTCCTACAGCGAATGCAGCCATTCGAGCAGCGTTTTGTTCTGCTGCCAGGATGGGAACTTTGGAAGCGGTGCACCGTCGGTGGCTTTCTCGAGAGCCTTGCGCTTCATCTCAAGATTTGCGCGAGCATAGATCTCAGTTGTCTTCACATCGACGTGCCCCAGGAAGTCGCGGATGATCTCGAGCGGGACGCCACTTTGCAGCAGGTGCATTCCCTTTGTGTGCCTCAGGCTGTGAGGACTCACCCGCTGCGTGAATTCGGGGTGACTTCGCCGTACAGGAATCACATACTTTTGCAGAAGATAACGCACACCCGAGCGCGATAACCGTGTGCCTTGCCGGTTCTGGAAGAGTGGTTTGTCGGCATGTTCAGGGCGATCGAGGTTGTTATCGCGTCGATACTGGCGTAGCAGTTCGACGGTCGAGTCCATCAGGGGCACGGCGCGCAGCTTTCGGCCCTTTCCCATGAGCCGCACCTGCGATGGAGGATCCACGCGCACGTCCCCGGCGTTCAGGTCAATCAACTCCTGTACCCGGGCACCGGTATCATAAAGTACGCTCAACATCACTGCATCCCGGCGGCCCTCAGACGTATGCAGGTCCGGTTGTGCGAGAAGCTGTGCAAGGTATTCCTTGGAGAGGTAACCGACACTGGCGCGCGGCTGTCGCCGTAGCGGGATCGCGAGGATCTGCTGACACTGGAGCAGGCGCTCGGGTTCTTCCGATTGTACGTATCGGAAGAACGCGTGCAACGCCGCGAGACGATGATTCAGTGTGCTGACCGAAACATGCCGGTCATTGGCCAGGTGATCAAGGAATGCCTCGACCAGCGGTACGTCGATCTGTGCCAGAGACAGACGCTCCAGTGCGATTCCCTGCACGTCTCGACAGAATCGCAGCAGCAGGGTGAACACGTCGCGATAGGCCTTGATCGTGTTGGGGCTTAGGTTGCGCTGCGCGGCCAGATGGTGCGTCAGGAAGCTGGTCACGAGCACGGAGAAATCCGTCGGTTTCATGATCCGTTCCTCCGCGGGATGACATCACCGAAGGCAGCGCTGGTGCGCGCCGTGATCTCCGGAAACAGCTCGGCGATCAGATGCAAATAGCGCTGCGTTCCAGCGAGGGAGCGATGGCCCATGTAGGTCGCCAGCACCGGGAGCTTCGCATTGAGGTCGGCTCCCTCCTGGCACCACCGCAGCAACGCATGGACGGCAAAAACATGTCTCAGATCATGTAAGCGCGGCCCCTTGCCCCTGCCGGCATGCGGGACCCCGCAGCGCAACAGCAGTTCCCGGTACAGCCAGTAGACGGCTGGGTGGCTCAACGGGCCGTCGGATGGCGAAGGGAAGAAGTAGGCATCGGACGGGCGATCGCCCATGACTTGCGCGTAGGTTCGAAGGCGCTGTACCAGGGGCAAGGCTGGGGGAACGAGCCTGTCCTTTCGAAATTTGCCCTCACGCACCGTCAGGATTCCCCGAACAAGGTCAACGTCGGCCACGCGCAGGTGCAGCACCTCGCCCACCCTCAGGCCGCAGCCATACAGGAGCCGGAGCACTTCCGGCATAATGAGATGCCGCATTGGGGATCGTGCGGTCGGTGTAAGCTGGTCAGCCGCCTGGAACAGCCGCTGAATCTCGGCGTGGGTCAGAATGCGTGGCGAGAAACTGTCAGAGCGCTTTGCCGTCAGCGATCGATCCGGCACGTCAGCAGAATATCCCAGCCGGCACATGAACAGGGAAAATTGGCGAACTGCGCAGATACGATGATCGTGGGTGCTCTTACTCTCGTGGGGCTGTTTGGCGAGCCACTTGCGGCTGATCGAGCGCGGCAGCACGCATTCGGATAG
Source organism: Paraburkholderia sp. UCT2 (assembly GCF_014397665.1). Lineage (NCBI taxonomy): Bacteria > Pseudomonadati > Pseudomonadota > Betaproteobacteria > Burkholderiales > Burkholderiaceae > Paraburkholderia > Paraburkholderia sp. UCT2. The sequence continues at coordinate 1,546 of NZ_VZQO01000107.1, read as the reverse complement.
CGCTTCATCGCTCAGGAAGCGGTCAAAGCATGCCAGCAAGCGGGCTTGCTCATCATATCGATAACCACACGCCCGTTTCTCTTGGACGAACTGTTCCATAAGTGAGCCGACAACGCTCCGGAACTGCCCCTTGAATGCGCTACTAGACATGGCGCATCTCCTCGGTGTTCAACGCGGCAGTGCGCAGGGTTTCCACGTCGGTCTTCGCGTAGATCAACGTCGAGGCCGTCGTCGCATGCCCCAGGATGTCGCTGATGACTTGAAACGGCGTCTGTTCATGAAGCAGTCGTGTCGCGAGTGTGTGGCGTAGCGAGTGCAAACCATGGCGTTGTGGAGTCCGGAAACGAATCCCGGCGAGGGCCTTCCAATGCTTGACGATGTGATGCAGGTTAGTAGCCTCCCAGAAGGGTTGGAAAGGCGCATTCAACGTGAGAAACACTTCTCGATGACCCGATTGAGGACGGCCCAATCTCAGATAGTCAATCAGGGCTTCGCCGACTTCTTCCGGTAATGGCAAACAAAGAGGTGCGAGGGTCTTCGACTGCTTAACCTCTATTGTGGCCGTTTCCCACTTCAGATCGTCGATGGTTAGTGTCCGAATGTCGCTCGCTCTCAATCCGAGGCGACAGGCAAGCAGAAGGATCGCGTAATCGCGCTTGCCTTTGGGCGAGGTTCTATCGACGACTTCGAGCAACCTGATCACAAGTTCCGGATCCCAGACCGATGGAACAGTCGCATCGCGGGGAACGTGGACCACCGGCAATACATGGCTGAGATCCTGCTGCAGAATTCCTCGCAGCAGAAGAAAGCGCAGAAAACCACGCACATCGGAAACGATCCGTGAGACGGACTTGGCCGCCAGGCGATGTTGCGAGGTCACAAATGCGCAGAGATCGGCCGGCTGCATCTGGTCAAAAAACGTGATATTCCTTGAACCAAGGAAATCCGCGAATATCGCGATCTCCCGCATCCGCTCGCGAAGGGTCGTTGTGCGAAGATGACGACGATCTCGACAGTACAGTTCATAGTCGCGCAATGTCGTGCTCATGGGCGCCGGGACCTGGATCTTCTGCATGTCGGTGACGGTACGCTCAATGTGTCCGTCACGCGCAAAATCCTCCAGAACCTTGAGGGCAAACACGATATGCCGTCGCCACCCCTGCCGTGAGTTCAGGCACTCACCCTCATACATCTGATACGCAGTGCGAAACTGTTCAGCCAGCTCGTACGAATACTGATCTTCCAGGCTCATCTCGTGACAAAACGCGATGAGATGTCGCCAGACTGCGCGATAGCGCGCGAGCGTTCGTCTGCTGTAATGAAGCCTCTCCAGTTCGCCCACGGCACCAGCAACGAACTGCTGCAACGGCAGGTGGCTTGAAACTTGATGGGTTGACTTCTCCATGATCGAGCTCCTCACAAAGGCGATCCCGATGGCCGCCAGGAGCCCATCATGAAATTTTATGTGCAGTTGTTCAAACCTGATGCCTTCTCACGATGCGTTTGACGTTGCTACTCTACATAACGATCTACTGTCGGTAATACC
>NZ_VZQO01000106.1:0-3589 GCF_014397665.1 Paraburkholderia sp. UCT2 | reverse complement strand
TCCTGGTTGTGTGCTTCCGTGAGGTAACGCAATGAGCTCGACTGACAGGCATAGGTCCGCTATCTGAGTGGACCGGACGTTTGAGTGTCTGTCCGAATGCTCGAGCGTATGGCCGTTCATGGCCGATTGCTGTCCTGCACGGCCGGCAAAATGCGACCCGGAAGGGACATTCGGCAGTGCTGGATGCAGACATTCGCGTGCGGCTTTCCACGTCAGCGAGTCTCCGAGTCGCAACCGGCGGCATTCGACGACAGGAATACGCAAACGCACGCGACGAACCACATGAACCTTATTGGCCACGTAGACGAGTAGCTGCCGATTGCCTGCCACCTGTTGCGGGTTGTAGCGAACCAATCTTTCCGAGACCAAACGGCGGCATGTTGACGTAAATATTCTCATAACAACCCGGCGACACCGCATACGTCTCATGCCAGATACCGACTGATCCGTCCGTTCCAATGGCCTTGTTGAAGGCCTGCCAGGCCGGCAAATGCTCTGATTCACGATTTTTGGCATAGGCCAGCAATTGATCTATCGAACGCCAATACTGCACCATGATCGTCGTACGGCTGAACCACATCTCCGCGTGGAGGAAGCCCAACTCTGGTTGACGATAAAGCTCCTTTATCATCCGTGGCATTGCGGTGGCGACGGGCAACCATTTGTGTACCCTAAGAGGCTCATTGACTCTCATGCCAATTAAAAACACGACAAAATCGCCGTCAAACGTGGCTGTGACACGCGCTTTATTGACCATTGCGACCTATCCTCTCAAAAACTACATTTCGTATTCCTCGCTTGCAGGGTGCCCGGCACTTGCCGCGGTTGGGGACATCTATAGGCGTTGGGACGTTCCCTGCGTGCCGCAGGGGAGCGTACCTCAAAAATTTAGGCTGCGGTCGGAGCGTGCGACCGCACAGCCGTTTCAAAGACTTACCATGGACGTCGACGTTCATCGCGGGTGCTCCCGTACCGCGTTCAATTGCAGCAGGCATGGCCATCCTATTTCTCCGTCGGAATGATGACGATCTTCATCGCGACATCGAACGTCTCATAATGGCCGATCCCGGAAATCGAGCGGCCTCCGGTGATCGTCGGCCGCACCGCCGCGTCGAACTTCCGTAGCCGACCCACAAAAGACACTCAGCTTCGTCTATGGCGGACGCTCACCGACGACAAGTCATTCATCGCCTTCAAGCTGAAATGATCCCTCCATGACGCTGACGCATTTCCCACCGACGCGAATCCTTGTACGGCCGCCATGCAAGTCAACTGTGGCAAAGAGAATGCTGGGGCGGCCCATGTCAACGCCTTGAGCAACGCGTAGCGATAGCTCTGGCAAACCTCGCACGTGCGCAATGAGCGCTGCGGTGGCTGCGGTCGCGCTACCCGTAGCCGGGTCTTCTGTCATGCGCGGCGTGAACATGCGCGCCTCCAGATCACAGGCATTTCCGGCCCTGACGCGGTCGATATCCCGCGTATAGGCATAGATGGACACGGCGCCGTCGATTGGAAGTAGGGCTTTGAATGCCACCAGGTCGGGTACGCACCGTCTTAGAGCATCGCGTGAAGCAAGTTCGACGACAAGAAACGGCAGGCCAACAGAAGCGACTTGAGGGGCGTGAGCATCGATCCGGACATCGTCAGCGCTGAGTGAGAGGCAAGCCGCTACCCGGTTTGCGGCAACCTGCGATAGCCGCGCCAACGGTTCCGGTGCAATGAGTTCAGCACCGACTACAGTCTCTCCCTCTTTCAACTGATTGACCGGTACCAGACCGGCGATCTCCTCGAATACAAGCAAGTCCGGCAGGCCCTTCCGAGATGACGCAGCCTTCGCGGCGAGGACGAATGCGGTACCGATGTTCGGGTGTCCTGCGAAGGGTATCTCCCGGCTCGGCGTAAATATTCGCACCCAGGCAGTATTCGATGCATCGCGAGGAGGCAGTACAAATGTCGTTTCGGTATACGCGAACTCGCTGGCGATTGCCTGCATCTGGTGGGTAGACAAACCAGCGGCGCCAAGCACAACCGCAACTGGATTGCCTTTAAATTTCTCGTCTGTGAACACATCGGCGGTGACATAGCGGCGATTCATATCGTATCTCGGCTTCTTGATTGTTTTTAGCGATCTACCCCATGATCGGCTATGAGTCGCCGAAGTGACAGACACAGTTCTGTCCTGATAGACCGGGCCAGCGCGTCGATGACCGCTCGCCTGTCTCAGCGATGACGGGATGTGTCAGCCGCAGGAATGATCAACTGACCCGTGAAAAGTCTCGCCTCGTTTTGTCGACAATGTTGCTCGATCGAGCGACCGTCCGCATTTGGACGAGGCCCGCCCGAATGAGGACCGGTTCAGTTTGACTCGGATCGACCTCATCGCCGGACGCGGTCGGCCGACCTGATTGACCCCAGAAAAAACATTCACTAGACTGAGATCCCTTTTGCGCCATGCGCACAAGGGGATCTATTATGCTTGGCCTTGCTAGTCTCGGACTCTTCTCAGCGGCCTGTCTCGCGCTTACGATGACCCCGGGTCCGGATATGCTGCTCATAGCGTCGAGAAGCGTTACTCAGGGACGTTCTGCTGGCTTCGCATCGCTTGCCGGAATTCTGGCCGGAACCTATTGCCACGCGATGCTGGCAGCGTTCGGCCTGTCCCAATTGTTTCTCGCAGTTCCGATAGCCTACGATGTCGTCCGGTTTGCCGGAGCCACCTACCTGCTCTACCTTGCGTGGAAGACCCTTCGCGCGACCCCCATGTTGACTTCAGCCGCCGCGAGCGAAGTTCGTTTCCCTATTCGAAAGATTTTCAGGCAGGGTTTGCTGACAAATCTGCTCAATCCGAAGATGGCATTGTTCGTCCTTGCACTGTTCCCTCAATTTGTGCGTCCGCAAGACGGGGCAGTTGCCTTTCAGATTTTAACGCTCGCCACCGTACTCAACTTCATCGGTTTGATTGTGAACGGTGTGGTCATACTTTCTGCAAGCCAACTTAGCCGGCGGTGGGCTGGCCGCCGCCGGCAGTCTCGGGCCCCCCAATATCTGCTCGCATCAGTTTTTGCCGGATTGGCGGCGAGACTTGCTGTCGCCAGCCGGAATTGAACGTCCGACGGAAAGGCTCCCTTCGTTGCGTACCGAGCAATATTGTCGACGAACTAGACGCCTCAATTGAACGTCTCAAAATGGCCGGATGGCGACCATCTCAGTTCGCCGCACTCCGGGCCAAACTCCAGCCGCGAAATGAAACTACCTTCCGCAGCGAGACGACGCGCACATGCTCCCAGATACGAGCGGCCGCGGCCCGGCACGTGCGTCAAATGCGCTCGCCAACACGAGCAGGACACCGCCGGGAGCCCTATCCGCTTACACGCCGGCACCCGTCTCATCGAAGAATGAGGTTTTGTCCGTCCCGTTCGCTTTGGCGCGATACATCGCGCTATCGGCCTGGCGCATCAGGGTGTGTACATCAAGACGTCCGTCCGCGCTATTGGCACCGAGCATGCGCACGCCAATGCTGGCCGATACGGCGACGGGATGACCGCCGATCTCTCGAAGCCCATGAAGGATGTCGTGAATACCGTCGGCA
>NZ_VZQO01000105.1:0-3601 GCF_014397665.1 Paraburkholderia sp. UCT2 | reverse complement strand
CGGTGCGCATCACGTCCATCGGATGCGCGGCGGCCGGAATCCATTCGAGCGCGGCCTTCACGTTGGCGGGCAGGCCGCGCATCGACTTCAGCTTCGTCTTGTACGCGGTCAGTTCGGCCTGGGTCGGCAGCTTGCCGTGAACCAGCAGATAAGCGATCTCCTCGAATTCGCACGCCTCGGCGATGTCGAGAATGTCATAGCCGCGATAGTGCAGATCGTTGCCGGTCTTGCCGACCGTGCACAGCGCGGTATTACCCGCGGTGACGCCCGACAGCGCGACGGATTTTTTCGGTTTGAAAGCGCCTGCGTTCGGCGTGCTGTTGTCTGCTTCGCTCATCGATTGTCTCCAGAAAGGGTTGGAATTTGGCCATTGCTTCGACTGGGCTGCCTTGTACGCAAAGAACGGGCCAGCCCGCTCACCGCCAGCTAAGTGCCTGATTTGGCGGGAGTCCGGCGAAGCGATGACGCGACCCCGTCCGACGCTCGATTTCATTAATGAAACTCCGGATTTCAAATTGGCAATGAATGCTCGCATAATGGAGGTCCCGAACCATCCCGTTGCGAGCCGTCCGCCTTGAGCACGCCTCTTTATGAACCGCCGCAGCGTCCGCGCGTCTGGGCGCTCAGCATTAGCCGCCTGCGCGATCTGTTCTTCGACATCGCCGGCGAATACGTGGAACGCGCGGATGTTCGCATCGTGTCGCACGCCTTCGAAGACGCGGTGCGCGAAATCGAGGCCGCGGGCGCCGCGCGGCCCGACGTCGTGCTCGCGGGCGGCTCGAACGGCGCGTATCTGAAGACGCGCGTGTCGGTGCCGGTCGTGCGGATCAGTCCGACCGGCTACGACGTCATGCATGCGCTCGCCCGCGCGCGTCGGGAAGGCGCGCGCGTCGCGCTCGTCACGCACGGCGACACGCCCGACGAAGTGCGGCGGTTCACCGCCGCGTACGCGCTCGATGTCACGTTCGCGTCGTACCAGTCGGCGCAGGACGCGGAGAGCGTCGTGCTCGATCTCAGCGATCGTGGCATCGACGTCGTGGTCGGCCCAGGCATGGTCACCGACCTCGCCGCGAATGCCGGCATGGGCGCGGTGTTTCTGTACTCGCGCGCGTCGGTGCGGGCCGGTTTCGACACCGCGCTCGAAGTCGCGCAGGCGACGCGCCGCGAAACCGTGCGACGTCAGCGGCTCGACACGCTGCTGCAGCACCTGCGCGACGGCGTGGTCGCGCTCGATGCGCAAGGCCGCGTCGAACTGATGAACCAGCGGCTCGCGGGCGTGCTCGGTATCGATGCCGCGAAGGCCGTCGGCCGCGCGCTGCTCGAACTCGCGCCCGACCTCGCGGGCAGTCTGCCGGACGCGGAGGGCGACAGCTTCTGCACGGTGCGCGGCGCCAGCTATGTCGTGCATCGCGGGCCGCTCGCAAGCAGCGGCGCGGCGCCGGGCACCGTGCTGACGTTTCAGGAATCGCGCGCGGTCGAACGGCTCGATCGGACGCTGCGCGCGCGTCAACGTGTGCAGCAGTTCACCGCGCGCTACCGGCTCGACGATATCGTCGGCGCGTCGGAATCGATCGAACGGGTGCGCGCGCTCGTCGTGCGTTATGCGAGGTCGGACGCGACCGTGCTGATTCTCGGCGAAAGCGGCACCGGCAAGGAAATGGTCGCGCAGAGCATGCATCAACTGAGCGCGCGACGCGACTTCGCGTTCGTCGCGATCAATTGCGGCGCGTTTCCGGAGGCGCTGCTCGAAAGCGAGCTGTTCGGCTACGAGGAAGGCGCGTTCACCGGCGCGCGCAAGGGCGGCAAAGCGGGGCTGATCGAGGTCGCGCATCGCGGCACGCTGTTTCTCGACGAGATCGGCGAGATGCCGTTGCCGTTGCAGAGCCGCCTGTTGCGCGTGTTGCAGGAGCGCGAGGTGGTGCGGCTCGGATCGACGGAGCCGATGCGCGTCGATATCCGCATCGTCGCGGCGACGCATCGCGCGCTGACCGACGCCGTCGCAGAGGGCAGTTTCCGTGCCGATCTGTACTACCGGCTCAACATCCTCAGCATCGCGCTACCGCCGCTGCGCGAGCGGCCGAACGACCTGCTGCCGCTCGCCGCCGAACTGTTGCGCCAGGCGGCCGCGCGCGAGCCGAGGCTGGCGGCGCGCGTGCCCGACGCGCAGACCGCCGCTCGCATGCTGGAGGGTTTGGGCGCGGCGTTGCGGCGCTATGCGTGGCCGGGCAATGTGCGCGAGTTGCAGAACGTGATCGAGCGGATCGTGGTTGAACTCGCCGATGGCGATGCGCTCACGGATGCGAGTGCGGCGCTCGTCACGCGCGACATGCTGCGCGCGATCGCGCCGGAAGTCGTCGAGCCCATCGCGCGCGCGAAGCCGACGGCGCTGACGCTGCGCGAGCGCAGCCGTCATGTCGAGGCCGATGAAATCCGCGCGGTGCTCGCGGTTCACGACGGTGATCGCGATGCGGCTTGCGCCGCATTGGGCATCAGCAAGACGACGCTGTGGCGCAAGTTGAATGCGGGGCGGTAGAGAGGGTTACGGTTTCACTGCCCGCACGATCACGCCGTTCCAACCGAATACGACGCGATGCGCATCCATGCGGAATACGGCCGCGCAATTGTCGCTGTCCAGCAGTAGGGCCTTCGGGGGCAAGCCCGTATCTTCGAGGTTGATGCCGTAATAGTCTTTGAGCTTTGGCGCGGTCTCGACGGTGCGGACGTTGAAACCGCCGTGCGGACGACAGCGCTCGCCTGCGAATTCGATCTGCCCAGTCGATATGCTCAGCACCTTGCCGAGCAGTCGTTTTGCCTCAGGTATTCCGCCCGAGACATCGCTGTATCCGACCACCTCGGTGACGGTCCATTTTCCGTTGAATGATGACGGGGTGGCCGTGATCCCGGTGGCAGAGCAGGTGGTCGCAATCAGGTAAATGATCAGCGCCGGGCACAGTGGTTTGAGCATCACGGTCGCTGCTTCCTGAAAGGCGCCGATTCCCCTACCCGCCGATTCGCCAGTCCCCGGCTTCTGCGGGGCGAGCCAATCGGGCGCCCCCGCCGATCGCGTGGGGTCACCATGATATTGAGCGACATGTGCTGCGCGACTCCTTCCATATCCCCCCGATTTGCAGGGTCCAGCGCTTCTCGTGTATTCCGATCCGTCGAGTTGTATGCGAAAGAGACTGCCTTGCTGCCATGTCATCTCCTCGAAAACAAATCCATAGGCGAGCGCTACGGACAACTTGCTCACTGCCCGTAACGCGAGCGGAAATTTACCATCGCTTGCCCTGCTTGAAGCGCTATGCAGTAAATTTTGGGCCGTCGCCCAAACAAACCGCATACCGTCGTCATCCGGCATGCCGCGCTGATAGTCGAACGGCTGCGCATTGCTGAGATTCTGTGGTACGCGGGGCTTTTGTAATAGCGCCCATAAAAACCGCCTCAATAGAGGCAGTAACAGTAATGCAACAAGGGTGATATGACTTCTCGTGTCAATATGATCGGTTCTGTGTTTTCGATGTTTGAATTTCCTGAGGGCGACGTAGCAGTAAATCTCGACGGTGGATCAAGCTGATATCCGCGGATTGGCTACCGCATTACA
>NZ_VZQO01000104.1:0-4161 GCF_014397665.1 Paraburkholderia sp. UCT2 | reverse complement strand
GTCCGATCCAGGGTCCGGTGGACAATGGCGGCAGCACGGACGACACGACGCCGACGCTGGTGGGCAAGGGTGAACCGGGCGACACGATCGTCGTGATCGACAACGGCACGCCGGTTGGCGAGACGGAAGTCGACGAGGACGGCAACTGGAGCTTCACGCCTGATACGCCGCTGGACGAAGGCAAGCACGAGTTCACGGTGGTGGAACGTGACGAGGCGGGCAACGAAGGCAAGCCGTCGGATCCGTTCGTGGTGGTTGTGGACACGACCCCGCCGGGCCAGCCGGTTATTGGCGAAGTGATTGACGACGTGGGTCTGGTTCAGGGTCCGGTGGGCAATGGCGAGAGCACGGACGACACGACGCCGACGCTGAAGGGCAAGGGCGAACCGGGCGACACGATCGTCGTGATCGACAACGGCACGTCGGTTGGCGAGACGACGGTCGACGAGGACGGCAACTGGAGCTTCACGCCTGATACGCCGCTGGACGAAGGCAAGCACGAGTTCACGGTGGTGGAGCGTGACGAGGCGGGCAACGAAAGCAAGCCTTCGGAGTCGCACGTGGTGATCGTGGACACGACCCCGCCGGTGATCACGCCGGTGATCTGGGCGGTGATCGACGACGTGGGCCCGCTGAAGGGGGTGATCTCCCCGGGCGGGACGAGCGACGACACGCAGCCGAAAATCTGGGGCTCGGCGGAGCCGGGCAGCACGGTGACGGTGTATGACGGTGACCAGGTCCTGGGACAGACGACGGCTGATGACGATGGCAATTGGAGTTTCACGCCGGAGCAGCCGCTGGCCTATGGCCCGCATGAACTGACGGCGGTGGCGACGGGCGCGGCGGGCAACCAGAGCGAGCCGAGCGAACCGTTCGGTTTCTCGTTGGGGGCAGATACCCCCACCGTAATTTATGAGGACTTTAGTGGGGCTCCGGTTGGTTCCCTTGGTAAGGGACTTACCCTCGGCTTATTGCACATCAGCACTATCAATCAGGGGAGCGATTGGCAGGGGATATCCCCCGCCGGGTTTGTTGGGCCAATTACTAAGCCCACTAGCAACGCGTTGGGTGTGAGCGGAGCCGTGTATGTCGGTTTGGAAGATGGCTACACCGCAAGCTCCATTACATTCACTGTGGGCGATAGTGACACCAGTGGCAACGTGATCAGGTTCATCGGCACCGACGGTAAGATAATCTTGACTGGGACCTTCGGATCGAAAACGGCACATACGGTCACGTTCACTATGCCGGAAGGAATGGTCTTTACGGGGTTCCAGTTAGTTTCTGGCTCCAACGGCACTCAGGCCGGTGGCAAGGACTACTTCTTCGTGGATGACATCGCTATTACGCTTGAGACTTTTGGGGGGGGAGTTACCGGTCTATCAATAACCGAGGAAGAGCAGAGTGCTGATGCAGTTGTAATGTCTGTTGAAGACGTTGCTGATGACGCGGTCGTTGATCAGGACGCGGTTTTGGACCAGGACATTACTTCTGGTCAGAACCCTGTAGCGGATCACGACACACAGGACAGCCAGGAAGCAACCGCCGAGGCCGATCCGGTCGTCCCGGCAGAATCGGTCCTCGCCGTGCAAGACGACGGTCAGGTACACGTCGAACATGACGGCGAAGGCGAGATTCTGGATCTGACTCGCATTGGGCAGACGCCGTTGTCCGTCGAGGTCATCGATCTGACGGGCACGGGCGACAACACGCTCAAGCTTTCGCTGGGCGATGTGCTCGAGCAGGGCGGCAAGGACCTGTTCATTGCTGATGGCCGCACGCAAGTGATGGTCAAGGGCGATGCGGGTGACAAGGTCGAGCTGTCTGATCTGTTGCCGGACGGGGAGGACATCGGCGACTGGACGCAACAGTCTGGCAACACGACTGTGGATGGCATCGAGTATGACGTCTTCTACCATTCGGGTCTGAACGCCGAACTGCTGGTGCAGCACGGTGTCGAGACGGTGCTGAACAACCACTGACCTCCGGATGGTCCGCGACGCATGACCTGCGTCGCGGACCCGGAATCACCAACCATTTAATCAGGCTCCCTGAGCAGCATCGCGCTGCCCAGGGACCGTTTTTGACGAACTGATCATGACTTTCAATCAAACCCTGATGCGTGCGCTCGCAGGCGCATTGCTCGTGACGGCGGGTACCTTGCCCGCCATCGCACAACAGACTTTCTCTAACCCGCAACCGCTGACTACGCAGGCAGCCGCACCCGGCACCGCGCCGACGGCCCGTGCCGGCACGCAGCCCGGCAAGGTATTCGGCCAGAGCTACGCGCCGGTCGGACAGGTCGGCCCCCAGCAGGCGCAGATCGTCTACTACCGTGATGCATCCGCGGGTGCGGGCCGGTCGGCCGCTGCCGACGTCTACGTTGATGGCGAACTGCAGACCGCATTGCTGCCCAATGGCTATAGCATCTTCTGCGTCAAGCCGGGCCAACACATGCTGGGCGCCTACATTCAGGACGCACCGCTGTACAAAGGCAAGACCACCGGGCGATCCGGCGCAGAACTGAAGGGCGGCATGACCTACTTCGTGAAGGTCGGGCCGGCTGGCAGCAATGACGCACCGATCATGGTGCCGCGCAACGAAGCCGAAGCCCAGTTGCAAGGCATGCGCGCCCAGATGCACGTGCTTTCCCGCGCATCGGCAGTGGAGGCGTGTGACCCTGCGTCGATTCCGGTGACGTCAGCCCCGGTGGCGCAGCCTGTCGCGGCGAAAGAATACACGCTCAAGGGCGACACGCTGTTCGCCTTCGGCAAGTCTGGCAATCGCGACATGACTGTCAAAGGCCATGCGGCAATTGCACATCTGGCTGAGCAGATTCGCGCGGAAAACACCTCGCTGCAAGCCGTGACGGTGATCGGCCACGCGGACCTGATCGGCTCGGCGGCGGCGGCGCAGAAGCTTGGCGAGCAGCGTGCGATGACGGTTCGCCGGATGCTGATCGGGCAGGGTATTCCGGCGCAGAAGATCACCGCGGAAAGTGCGGGCAATTCCGATCCGGTGGTCGCCGACTGCAGCGGCACGATGCAGCAGAAGATTGCCTGCAATGAGCCCAACCGCCGGGTGGTGGTGCAACTGAGTCTGTCGGGCCCGGCCCGATAAAGGCATGGGGGGATGCTGAGCCCTGAGGCTGAGCCCTGATGTTGAGCCCTGATGTTGAGCCCTGATGTTGAGCCCTGATGTTGAGCCCTGAGGCGCGATCTTCCTGAATCGGGAAGGTCGCGTACCTACCGGCCTTCACCGCATGCCCGGGCAAACAGTGAGGGCCTTCCGAGAATGGGAGTGTCGCGATGACCAGACAAACAGAGATTCCTGCAATCAATGTGCTGCTCGCCTATGCAGAGTTGCGCGACAGGGATCAGGTATTTTTTAACGGGAAGCTCAATGAGTTCGTGTTTGCGTCCCGATCGAGCAAACGTGAGTTCATCGAACAGTGGCAGCGAGCGCTCGCGGCTACCGGAACAACGCCGATAGACACGAATCATTCAAAATGAAGGGCACTGTCAGGCGCAGTCAGATCTTCGGGCTGCAACGGATTAGTTGCGGTTGATTCAGGGCTAAATTCTTCCATGCACTGGGTGCGCGAGCACAGCGCCTGTTAAATGGCCATTTCTGGCCGGAACTCGCCATGTACTTTGCCAATCAGGGCAGGATCATTGGCAGCTTCTTCATCCGCCACCATGCCTTCCGGGTCCGCATTGACGACGTCGAGCACTATTTATCGGGCTTCGTCGCCTATCTGAACCATCTGGAATCGCAGCGGCATTCAATATTCTCCACGCTGGCGCGGGGGTGGAACGCCTCCCTGATCGGGGCGGCTACGCAGGGGACGTGGCTCACGCCGCCATCGGGGTGGACAGCACAAGCGGCCTTTGCATTTACGCGCCTGCCATGCAGGCCGGGGGATCTCTGTTCCTGTCATTCGGCAAATGCAGCCGTGCCCGGCGGGCGTCATCACGAGCCGCGCACTGCGGATCAGGGCTCGCCCGCGCGGAGTAGTACAAACGACTCTCGGTTGAAACCGATCAGGTGCGCAAGGCCTTCTTCGAACAGTGGTACCACCTGGGCAAACGAACCCTGCTCGATGTGCTCCTTGCGGAGAACGATCACTACGGCAACAGCGTGAGCGAAGTGACGAACCGT
>NZ_VZQO01000103.1:0-4187 GCF_014397665.1 Paraburkholderia sp. UCT2 | reverse complement strand
GCAGCGAGTTCGAGCGGTTCTGCGCTCGTTGCAGAAGATTCCCGCCCTGGTCCGATCCATGTTTCAACATCCGTCAGTCCGCTACGCGGCTTGACCCATGTCCGGTTACTTTGTTTCGGCTTAGTAACTCTCCTATGTTGGCTACGGGATTCGCGGCGATTGAATTGCTGCAGCGAGTGGTTGTCACTATAGGTTTGCGGCGTCCGGGGAAAAACCCACCGAAGACCAATTGAGTTTTCGCAGGTTGTTACGAATCGGAAACACACCTCGCTCGGATGCCGATCTCATTCGATGTGCTCTATCACTAGCGCTGTCGACGCAGTTGTTGATAACGATGCGCACGATGCGCCGCAGCGTCATCGCGTTGTATCTGCAGGTGGGCGATCGCTGTGTGGTGAGCCGGATCCCACCGTCCACGAGGTGGGGGCCACGAGACGCGCCGGTAGCAACCGGGTAATTGCCTGGTGTGTCGGCCGCCGATGTTGTTTCGCTTGTGGCATGGCGGGTATTGCCGGAGACTGCATCAGCCGTAGTGTCGTACGCCTCTACGTTATCTCAAGCGGACGTGCAAGTGTCCTGCGGTCATTGAATCGGCGACCCGTTCGCTCCAACAAATTATCGAAATTTCAGGGCACGAGCGTGCTCGCGATTGTTGTAGCAGCGTGAGACGCGAAGGAAAAGTCGCACGATTCGCGGGCGCCGACGAATCGTACGAATCGTGCCGCGATTCATACAGCGCGCACTCGGGCTGGCTTTACTCTCATTGCGCCCACAACACCGTGTTCGGGGGCTGTGTACCACCACGGCGTTGTCAAGTTACCGAAATCGGGCAACTCAGTAGCATGACTGTCCACTCCTCAGTAACTGGTAGACGGATTTTGGGCGAGGCCGGTGAATTCGCGCCATGCGACAAACCTCGCTGCAAGCTGTTTGCGGTGGAGTGAGGCGCGCAGCAGATGCCGCTTGAGCGCAAAGTGTTGTCTGATCGGCCCGAAGCACGAGAGGAATGCTTGCGTACGTTTCGGGTCACGAAATCCTCGCATCCGGCGCTCGCGTTCACGGGTCGGTTGAGGGCTGTTCTGCGCCCGATTATTCACGCGCGCGGCGGCTTTGACGAAGACATGTTTGACGTTCGCCAGCTCGGGGATCTCCGCCTTCGCTGCCGGGTAGCTGCGCAACTGGTTGGTGACGATCTTGCGCGGCGCGGGATTCGAACGCAGGACGCGCTTGAAGAAGCGCTTGGCTGCAGCCTTGTCGCGTTGCTTCTGGAGCAGGATGTCGAGTTCGGCACCATGTTCGTCGACCGCGCGCCACAACAGATAAGGTTCGCCGCGTAGCGTGACCAACATCTCGTCGAGGTGCCATGTGCTGCCCGGCTTTCGCCGGGTCGATCTGACGCGGTGAGCGAAGTTTGCACCGAACTTTTCGCACCAGCACCGGATCGTCTCGTAGGTCACGATCACGCCGCGCTCGAAAAGCAGTTCCTCGATGTCGCGCAAGCTCAACTGGAAGCGGTAATACCACCGCACGGCGCAACTGATGATGCCGGCCGGGAAACGGTGACCGTGATATATCGATTTTACTTTCTTCATCGCGACATCTTACGCGACGCCTCCCAGCAACCTGACAGCGCCGTTTGGGCGAATTCAATCATCGATACTCCATATTCGGCATCGAAAATCCGCTGGAGGTGCCGGTCGGTAACGCCAACACGAGCGGCCAGTTTTGCGAGGCTCGCGGTGTTCAGGAAGCCTGCCTCGATAAGCATCGCCGCTGCATGTGCGAGCCGGGCAGACACATCCAGTAGGCCGTTGCCGGGTGCCAGCTCTGGCCGACAGCGTAGGCACGGCCGGAAGCCGGCCTTTTCAGCAGCCGCGGCGTTTGGGAAGAAGTGACAGCTTTGGCGCTTCGGCGTCCGGACAGGACAGACCGGCCGGCAGTAGATCCCCGTCGAAGACACGGCGACAAAAAACCAACCGTCGAAACGGCGGTCTCGTGAAAGCAATGTTTGGTAACAGATATCTGGGTCGAGGCTCATGCCCAGACTTTAAAGGAAACGCAGAAACGATTCTGGCCGAGGGCGTGTGGAAACTCCATTTCTACCGCTGAGGGCGACGTTGCCGGTCGGATCGATCAAGTTAGATGCGTCGAGCTTGCGCTAATCGAACATCGCGGCCGCAAGAAGCCCCTCAGGGCCTCAGCTGGTAGCCAGCTTCATCGCCTTCATCATTCCGGCAACCCCCAGTATATTGAGGACGCGCTTGAGGTTGTAGGCTAGCACCTGAAGGCTCATTTCGGTGCTCACCCGTCCGAGCGTGCGGGTCAGGAAGTGTGTGGCACCCATCCACTGCTTGAGCGTACCGAATACATGCTCAACGGTACTTCTGCGGATGGTCATTGCATCAGGCTTGCGGTCGAGCCGACGCTGCATGGCTTCCAGTATCTGTTCGTGCTCCCATCGTCGGATGCGGCGATAGTCGCTGGGAGAACATCGCTCCTTCAGATGGCAACGCGGGCATGCGCTGGGCCAGTACACCTGCAACGTCATGTCACTCTCAACGGTTGTGAATCGACGAATTGCGCGCTCGCCGGCGGGGCATCGATATTCATCGTTTCTTGCAACGTAGACGAAATCGCGCTTGGTGAAGAGCCCTTTCTTCCTTGATGCAGAGGTTAGTGGTTTCGGGACATACGCCTTGATCCCGGCCAGTTCGCACGCACGGATATCCGGACCGCTGAAGTAGCCCCGGTCAGCCAGCACCTTCAGCTTCGGCTTGCCCATCGCGTTCTTCGCCGACAAAGCCACCCTGCTGAGTTGCCCCTGATCGCTTCCGACATTCGTCACCTCATGTTCGACGATCAGATGATGCTTCGTATCCACAGCGGCCTGGACGTTGTAGCCGACCGTTCCGGTTCTTTTGCCACCACTGGTCATGGAGCGGGAATCCGGGTCAGTGAGCGACAACTGTCCGTCCGGTTCATTCTTCAACTGATGTTTGATCTGCTCGAGCTCACGCATCCGCTGGCGCAGGAGCGCGATCTTCTCGTACAGGCGCACGGTCTTCACATCGAAACCAGTCGGACTGGTCCGGTCTGCAGTTTCAATCATGTCGAGGTATCGCTGGACGCTTTCCTCGATCTGCTGCTGGCGTTTGTCGATTTTGCCCGCAGTGAAGTTTCTGTCGCGGCTGTTCACAGCCGTCGATGGCAACCATGTCGCTGGATAGCAGCTTCAGTCCTCGACACAGCTCGACGAAGCGACGGCATACGTTGCGAATGGCCGGGCCATTGTCGCGGCGAAAGTCGGCGATCGTCTTGAAGTCTGGCGCCAGACGTCCTGCCAGCCACATCAGCTCGACATTGCGCTGGCATTCGCGCTCAAGACGCCGGCTTGAGGGTACCCGGTTCAGATACCCGTAGATATAGATCTTGAGCATCACGCCAGGGTGGTAGGACGGGCGCCCGGTGATTGCGGGCGTGGTGCCGTTGAAGCCGAGCGTCGTGAGGTCCAGTTCGTCCACGAACACGTCGACGATTCTGATCGGGTTGTCCTGGCCGATGTAGTCATCGACGCGTTCGGGAAGTAGTGCGACCTGCTTGCGGTCATCGCCTTCAACGAATCGCTTCATGAGTCACCCGGTCTCAATGAGTTGATTCAGTTTAGACGATGAGTGCGTTTTCACACACCCTCGGCCAGATTCGGACATGAGTATTCTTGCCCAGCTTCGTGAGCCGGTACCCGCCTGACGTGAATGCGTCAGCCGCTTAGTGGGTCAACTGACGTATGAAAGGTCTCGGCCACGTTGTAGACGATCTTGCTCAAGCAGCTGAACGACCGAAGGTCGGCGGCTCTCCGACACTGCCTGTATGGTTCCTCGCGGAATCCATGTTGCAACGGGAATTTTTCATTTTTAATCAGTGCATTACATTGAGATGTGGCGGATTTTTTGCTTATCCCGGCCAACCCTCAACCACTCCTCAATATTCTTCAGCTTACTCATCGGGCGGCTATCAGTAAGCGACTCGCGATGCTTGCAATGACCCACATTTTCGCCGAGAAACCTGGAAGGCAGTATGACTTCCTGCGGGACAGAGGCTGGCCTGCCGCAACGGAATCAAACGCGGGTTAGCATTGCTGTCAGAGCCGCACGGTGCGGACGTGCCGCACCCGGCGATTTCCGACGCGG
>NZ_VZQO01000102.1:0-4469 GCF_014397665.1 Paraburkholderia sp. UCT2 | reverse complement strand
GTTCGGCCATCTTTGCTGCTCCTGAGATCGGTCCATGCCCTTCACAGGGCATGGAAATTCGAGTCGTCGACGAGGCGAAAGCCTCAGCGCGTTAGCGCGACGTCGTTAAAAGGTGTGGCGCAGGCCGAGGCCGACCGACGCCTGTTTATTGGTGCTTGACGGGCTGATGAACTGCGTGACCTGCGCCACCTGTGCGTCGCCCATCGCGCGCTGGAAGGTGGCGAATGCATAGAGGTCGGTGCGTTTCGAGAGGTTGTAGGTCGCCGTCGCGTTGTACTGGATGTAGCGTGGGTCGCCGTCGTTCGCATCGACCTTGCCGTCGGTGTAGGTGACGCCCAGCCCCGCCGAAAGCGCCGGCGTGAAGTAGTACACGCCGTTGATTTCGTAGTTCATGAAGTTGACGTTCTGCTGTTCGAAGCCGTCCTTGTACGTCGTGCTGGTGATGTCGCCGCCCAGCTTCAGCGAGCCGAACCTGTACGCCGCGCCGCCGCCGACGGTCAGGAACGAGTGCGCCACCGTCACATATTCGCCAATGGCGGAGTTCGACGCCTTCCAGAACGTGCCGGTGTTCCGCGCGCCGGGCTGCCGTGCGTAAGTCATGCCGAAGCCCACATACAGCGGACCGTCGTCGTAGCTGCCGCCCACGCTCCACATGCTGTTCGCGCCGAAGCTGCCGGCCTGACCGCCGAAGCTGTACAGCGCGCTGCCCGTGAAAGCGCCATAGGTTTTCGTGTATTTCACGGAATTGTCGACACGTACCCCGCGGTTCGTCAGGTCCATGTCGCCGGGGTGCTCCATGTAGACGGACCAGTCGGCGGCCGTCAGGTGAGCCACGTAATCGACCATCGATTCGTATTGCCTACCGAAGGTCAGCGTGCCCCAACGGTCGTTCTGGAGGCCGACATAGGCCTGCCGGCCGAACATCAGACCGCCTTGTCCGAGCGATCCGTCGGTGACGTCGAAGCCGTTTTCGAGCCGGAAGATCGCGTGGTTTCCACCGCCCAGATCTTCCGTTCCGAGAAACCCGATGCGGCTGCCGCGCGTGGTACCGCTTGACATCGCCACCGTGCTGCCGCCGCCCTGATTGTTCGTGTACTGGATCGAGGCGTCGATCAGGCCGTAAAGCGTGACGCTTCCTTGGGCGTGGGCGTTGACGGCGGCTGCGCCTGAAATTGCGGCCGCAATGTAGAACGTCTTTTTCATCCGTTATTCCTTTGATGCGGGGCGTCCTCGGTGCTGGCGCGAGGTCGTGGAGTTATGGGTGATCATCCAGCAGGACAAAGTATGCGGTATACAAAAAAGACGCCAGCGCTTTTTGACTTTGATCGATCAGCGGGTCAAGGAGGATTGCGGAATTTTTTTGAACATGCTTGAAGGTGTGGAATGGCCGTGGTTGACGAACCAATCGACGATTTTCCGGAGAGCGGGCATGCGGACCGGTGAGGGTTAACGCCTAAAAATTTGTCTCGCGAGCACATTTTGTTGTACATAGTATACGAGTCATTTTTTTGCGACGGGACCGTTCGGCTCCGCGCGCATTGGCTTTTCCCTGTTCAACCGTGACCTTCGCCATGATCAAGATTTACGGAATTTTGAAGTCGCGCGGCAGCGCGCCCCGTCTGGACCGCCGAAGAACTCGGCTTTCGTTATGAATTGGCGCAAACGCACTATGCCGGCGAAGAGGTCAAGTCGGCCGCTTAGGTTGCGACCGGATCGCGGCTCGTAGGCGAAGCCGGCGCCACGATGGGCGACATCATGCGGGCGGTCGGCGAGGTCACTGGCCTTCTCGGCCAGATTTCGAGCGCGCTGGCGCAGCAGAGCGCCGGCGTCGAAGAGGTGAATCAGGCGGTCACGCTGGTGGATGCGACCACGCAGCAGAACGCGGCGCTCGTCGAACAGACCGCCGCCGCGGCGTCTTCGCTGTCGCAGCAGATCCTGCAGCTGCAGCAGGCGGTCGACGAGTTCAAGCTCGACGATGACGGGATGCGTAGCTCGGTGCCTTCGCCGGTTCGCTCGGCTCCGGTGCCGTCGGTCTGGGAGGCCATCGAGGCGAATCGACTGCGCTGTTCATGAAGGTTGCCGCGCACGTTCAACTATCGGTCCAGACGGCACCGATAGTTGAAGCGCGTGCGCATCGCTATCGTGGTTCCTGGGCGAGCGCGAGATGTATTCCGCTTTATCGACCCACGCTCCCGATGAAGTGCAGAATCTCGCGCCCAAGATACTCCTCGCCGGAATTGAAGTGAGCGACGATCGACGTGTGGTTGTGACCGCGCATCTGGATCAGCCGGGGCGGCGTGCCGCGATGACGCAGCGCTTCGAAGAAGAACTGCGCGCCGTATTCGTCCAGATAGCGATTCTCGAACTCGGCCACCGCGATCATCAGCGGCACCGACGAGCGCGCGACGTGACTGAGCGGAGAGCGCACCGGATACAGGCTCTCGTCGTTGCCGAAGTACGCGCGCACGGGCTTCGCATTGGGGTTGCCCGGGCGCACGTCGGCCGCCACCCGCGCGCTGATCAGCACCAGACCGGCGACAGGCGAAGGCGGGCGTTGCTCAATGACGGCCGGATCGAACAGACATGCGGCCGCATGCGCGCCGCCCGCCGAATGGCCCACGACGAACACGCGCGCGGGGTCGATCCGCAGCGTGCGCGCATGCTGTTGAATGTAGGCGAGCGCATCGGCGACGTCGTGCGCGCCGCCCGGGTACGGCGCCACGTCGGCGAGCCGGTATTCGACGTTGATCGCGACCAGTCCCTGCGACGCGAACCAATAACAGACGTTGTCGTAAATCTGGCCGTTCACGCTCTTGTTGCCACGCACGAACGCACCGCCGTGGATGAACACGACGGCATCGTGTGGCCCGGGGTCATCGCCATCGTCACGCGACGCGAGCGCTGCCGGCTGAAAGACGTCGAGCACATGACGGGCGTGCGTACCGTATTGCACGTCCCGCTCCACGACGATGTCGTCCTTCGGCGCAGCGGCGACGAGCGGCGTATAGCAGTCGATCACCGTCTGCCGGTTAGCGGTGATGTCCTCGTTCCAGCGCGGCCCGATCTCGAGCAGACGGCGACGTTGATCGTCGGGCAGGGAGCCGAGCGGCTCGTCGGTCGGTTGCGGGTTCACCATGACACGCTCACGTCGCCGTTGATGAAAGTCTGGCAGGCCATCCGGTAACCGGCTTCGAGATCGGCGTCGCTGAGATGGCGCTTTTCCTTCTCTTTCACCGCGTCGGTGTGTTCGAGGCCGCGTTCGACTTTGCACTTGCAGGTGCCGCACAGACCGCCGCCGCACTTGAAAGGAATACCGCCTTTTTCGCGCAGCGAGACGCGCAGCAGGTTGCTGTTCGGCGGGGCGCTGACGCACTTGCCGTCATTGCTGAGAAACGTAATCTGGATCATGCGTGAGACCTGTTCTGGCTGGATACGTGAATGGATATGAGCGCAGCGTGCTTCAGCGTGCCACCGCGGTGACGCCCGGTCGCAATAGCGCGTCCTGGTTGCGCGTGCCCACCAGGATCTGAAGCGCCGCGAACGCCTCATCCCGGTCGGAGAATTTTTCGAGGAAGCGGGTCGGCATATCGTTGACTTCGCCACCCTCCGCTTCGTTGGTGACGCGAATCCGCGCGTCGCCGTAAAGCGCGGCAATCACGAAGGTCGCGAGATGACGTCCGCAATATACGTAGTCCCACGTTTCGGCCGGCGCCAGCTTGCCGACGGGTTCCGTGCGGTACTGGCCGGGCTTGCTCGTGAGAATCACGTAACTGATCGACTGTGTCGCGTTCACGCTCATGCCGCGGCCCCCACGTCGGTTTGTTCGAGTTCGATGTCGTGCTCGATCCAGAGCTGGCAGGCGAGGCGATATCCCTGTTCGAGGCGCTCGCCGAGCTGCTTCTTTTCCTTCCAGTTGGGTGCGGGCAGATGCTCGCCGCCCGCGCGGACGACGCACGCGCATTTGGAGCATTTCCCCATCCCGCACTCATAGCGAAGGTGCGGAAACGGAAACTCCTTGATGCCGGCGCGAACGACCAGATTGGTGTTCTGCTTGACCTCTCCCTGACAGGTCTCGCCGTTCCTGTGAAATGTGACCATCGGCATTGCCGCTTTCCTCTCGATCTGAAGATCCGGACTGCGCGCTGGAAGCGCGTTAGTGTTGCTCAATACTACCGAGCGTCATGAACATTGTATACTGACGACAATTTGTCGAGCGGCGGACGTCTAAAAAAATTTGCTGTGCGAGGACCGCGACGAGGCAGGGTTCACATATGCGCCAAGCGTTGGAGGACGGAATTCGGCCGAATTCCTGACTTCAGTCCAAAACACGGTCGATGACGCTACGGTATACATTATTCTTTTTATGCGATATTCTGCGTTCACTGTCTGCAGTTCGAGCGACCCGCCCCGCCTCGCAGCCGTAGACGTTGTCCCCCTCTAGATCTCAGGAGCAGCAAAGATGGCCGAAT
>NZ_VZQO01000101.1:0-4477 GCF_014397665.1 Paraburkholderia sp. UCT2 | reverse complement strand
CGGGTCGAACAGCGACATTCGAAACGCCGCTTCTGGACGACCTGTCCCGCCTCCGCTGGCAGGTACCTGCCCAGCTGTGACCAGTATCACCGAATGCGGGGCAGGCTACCTATATCGCAAGATTGTCGGTCACGAACCACGTCTCATCCGTGCTCGCGCCGGACAGCCAATTCACGTCAAGCCACCTTCTAAAGCCCGACGCCATACAAGGGTTGCGGATGCCTACTTGCCGCCGATGCCGACCTTGCCGCGCCCGACCTTTCGATGCGGCACACAGGGGCGCAGCCTCTTCCTTGAGCTAGCCGTCAATGTGACGTGCTCCGCAGGGTAGCGGGTCGTCCTGTTCAGCGCGGCCTGATAGGCGGAATGGCCCGGATCGATGCGCTTGAGAGCTGACATCACTGACTCCTCCTCAGAGGATTCTAGTCCGAAACGGCACGGCGGTTATGTCGCCTTCCTGAACATGCTGTAGTCGAAGTCCGCGACCCGGCGCTCGGCGAACCCGGGCGTGCCCTTGACGATTGCCATGCGCTCGTTCCGGTGTGCGCCCACAGGTAATTATTCGAGCGCGCGGCGCACACGCGCGGGATTCTAACCTTCAATCCAATCGGGACTCGTGCGTCCCTTCCCGGGTGGGGCGGGACACGGCATGCCGTCGGGGCGAAAAAACCGAATCTCGACGGGCACCCCAAGCAACGCATCCTTTCGGCCATCGATCACGACATCGCGAGCCTGCTGGAACAGTCGGCTGATGCCGAACCGGCTTCGGCACCCCGGCCGCGCATGAAGGGGCGGCTTCATAATTCCGACAATAAAGCACGCTAAGCGGTGGACGCAGGTTGCCAGCTGCGCATTCGTGTCCGCCTCTTGTCGGCCGGCCATGAGCGGTCACTGACCCTGCGGGAACTGTTACCCGAAGCGGTCGCTCATGAGCCTACAATAGGAACGCATCATCGCGGCCGCAGGCACCGAATTGCACTGCGGAGAACCAATGGGGGACGGCGATGTTCAAATTCATCGATGGGTTACCGCAAGATGTGCTCGCGATCGAAGCCACGGGCAAGGTTACGCACGACGACTACAAAAGTACACTCATACCCAAGGCTGAGGCGATGATGGGCAAGGGGCCGATCAAGATGCTCTATGTCGTCGGGAAAGAGTTCACGGGATTTGAGGTTGGAGCGCTTTGGGATGACGGCGCGTTCGGGCTGAGGCACTGGCACGATTTCAGCCACATCGCAGTGGTTACGGATCTCGCATGGCTACGGGTTATGGTTGGTATGCTAAAACCCTTTTTTCATGGCGATGTCCGCTTGTTCTCGCTTGCTGAATTGCCTACCGCGAGACGCTGGATCACGGACTCCAAGCGAGTTAGTCGATGAATAACATCCGCTGCTAAAAATCTGAAATCCATCTGCGCTACAAGGCGTTTCTACGGAAGATGAATTTGCCGGAACAACCTCATTGCACCATTTTCGATTCCCTATTGCTGTCAGTCACGAGTGTCTCAAGCGGTCGGCCTCGGCCTTTCGCGCGAGACGCAGCTCGCGAATTCAGGCCCGTGGCGTCATCTGGCAGAGGTCGCCAGTTAAAGACCTTCGACGTCTCGGCCAAAATTGACGACGATGTTCCCAAGGAAAGATTGCGGGTCGTGCTCCGTCGTCGGAGACGCCGCTGAATCTAAAAGGAAAACATGAGACGACTGTTCCTCGCTGGGCTCGCAGCCACCTCTTTCGTGACTTGCGTTCATGCGCAAAGCAACGCGTCCGGCCCGCTCGTCACGCCCTTGGGTAACTTGCAATTCGTGCGCGTCGACGGCGATTTCGTGGGGATGCTCGACAAGGAAATTTTCGATCGCTTTAGCGCGAGCATGCTCACGCATTTCGACGACGTAGGCAATGCAAATGACAGCGTCACGCGCACGCTCGTGCAGACTGATTCCGGCCCGGTGCTGTACGACTTTCGCCACCATCCGCCGCTTGTGCAACGCTCGGGTAAGCGCATGACGGTCAAGCGCGTGTTCTGGCAAGGCGATGAAGTCGTGATGCAAAGCTCGCAAGGCTGGTTCCAGTTCAAACGCGGCGTGCTGACGAAGCTGCAGTCGTCTACGACGACGTACCATTGATTACGCGCACACCCCCCAACACGCGAGCCAGCGATGACATACGTCGCCTCGCCGCGCACGTCGTTGCCTTTTTCCAAGTTGCCTTAACCTCTTGCGGGTCGAGCTCAGCGCGTCGTCGTGGGACAGGTTTCGGCCAATCGACCCCGAAGGCTAAGTCGTTGAAAATCTGTCCGGCGGTGGGCTGGGGGCTAACGATTTGCGATGCACGGTTGGCGGACTTCGAACGCTTGATGCACGTCTTCCGGTCACCCCATGATTCGAAGAGTTCCGCCGGTTTCTCAGTCATCCGGGTTGCAACCATATTGAGATTTCACGCATGCCGATGAAACCTTCAAACAAAACCACGTCCTCGAAGAGACGACGTATTTTGCAATCTGCGGTCGGAATCACATTTTTGCATGGTGCCCGGAAACAGATGCTCGCTTCGGCGCAAGCGGCGGTATCCGGAGCGTTCACTCGCGTGCGTCCGGGCGATCCAGGCTGGCCGTCCGAGGCGCATTGGAACGAACTCAGCCAGCAGGTCGGCAATGCACTGGTGAAAGTGCAATCGCCCCTGGTGGCTTGCCTGAACGCGCCCGATAGTGACGACTGCAGGCAACTATTCAGGGAGCTCAAGAACCCCTATTTTCTCGGCGACGAGGTGGGCCTAACGCAAACCCTCGGCTGGGTTGACGCGTGGACATCGACACCCAGCGTCTACGCGGTGGCTGCGCGCAACACGAATGACGTCGTCGTCGCCGTTAACTTCGCACGTCGGAACAATCTCCGCCTCGTGGTGAAGGGCGGCGGCCACAGCTATCAAGGCACATCGAATGCGCCGGACTCTCTGCTGGTCTGGACGCGAAAAATGAACAACATCACCGTGCAGGACGCGTTTGTCGGCACAGGATGCGAGGGACATGCGGCACCGGTGAGGGCGGTCACGGCCGGTGCCGGCGCGCTCTGGGCGCACGTCTACGATGCGGTCACTACCAAGGCGGGCGGTTACGTGCAAGGTGGCGGCTGCATGACGGTCGGCGTGGCTGGCCTGATCCAAAGCGGCGGGTTCGGCAGCTTTTCCAAGGCCTACGGACTGGCCGCGGGAAGCCTGCTCGAAGCGGAAGTTGTGACGGCAGATGGCGCGGTCCGGATCGCCAATGCCTGCACGAATCCCGATCTATTCTGGGCGCTGAAAGGCGGCGGCGGCGGGAGCCTGGGCGTGGTCACCCGGCTGACGCTGCGGGTTCACGAATTGCCCGAGACTTTCGGCGCGGTGAACATGACGATCAAGGCGACATCGACGTCTGCGTTTCGCCGGCTGATTGGCGTGATCGTCGACTTCTATAATCAGAACCTGATGAACCCGCACTGGGGCGAACAGATCAGATTTCGCCGCGACAACGTCCTCACTATCTCGATGGTGTTCCAGGGGCTCAGTCGCAGTGAAGCGCAAGCGATCTGGCAGCCGTTCATGGATACGCTTGCCGCGTCCCCGGACGATTTCAAGGTCGAGTTCTCGCCACTGAAGATTGTCGCCATCTCGGCCCGCAGTTTCTGGGCTCCAACCCTGTTCAAGAAGCTCCTCGGCTTCATCAGCACCGACGACCGGCCGGGCGCACCCGACGACAATATCTTTTGGTCGGGTAATCGCGGAGAGGCGGGACAAGTGCTACACGGCTACGAGTCCGCGTGGCTCCCCGCGGCCTTGCTGCAAGATGACCGGCGTCAAACCCTGGCCGACACGCTGTTTGCGGCGACCCGTCAATGGAGCGTGTCGCTGCACGTCAACAAGGGCTTGGCGGGTGCACCGGCGGAGGCTGTCGCTGCCGCGAGAAACACCGCCACGAACCCGGCCGCGCTGGACGCCTTCGCGTTGCTTATCGCCGGGGCGGAGGGGCCGCCCGCGTATCCCGGCATTCAGGGCCACGAGCCCGACACCGCGCTGGCGCGCCGGGACCGGCAGGCCATCGGACGTGCAATGGCCGAGGTGCGCAAGCTGGTTCCAGACGCCGGTTCCTACGTGGCGGAAAGCAATTTTTTCGACGCGGACTGGCAGCGGTCCTTCTGGGGCTCAAATTACAGCAGGCTGCTCGCCATTAAGGATCAGTATGATCCCGATGGTTTGTTCTTCGTTCATCACGGCGTAGGGAGCGAACGCTGGAGCGCCGACGGTTTCACGAAAATCGTCTGAACGACTCGACCTTCGAACTCGCACATATGGTTCAGCGGAAATCACATTTCGAAATCTCGTATTGAGGCTTCCCAGCACCATTCGGTCATGACAGGCCGCTAACGTGAATGTTGAAAGGCTATATCCGGTCGACTCCCGCCGACCGCATCGGGCAGGACCCGGCCATCAAGCGTCATTCGCCC
>NZ_VZQO01000100.1:0-4558 GCF_014397665.1 Paraburkholderia sp. UCT2 | reverse complement strand
GCACATCGACGCCCTCGTTGCACGCAAACGCGAAGCCCGTCACCATCCCGGCCTCGACCATCTCGCCTGCGCAGCGCCGGCCAGTCACACGCTCATGCTGCGTGCGGCTGAACGCGGCGCCAATCTGAGGCTTGGCCGGGATTCGCAAATACCTGAAGCTTCAGATATTCACGAATCCCGGCCAGGCCTCCAAATGCATTCCGCTAGTTTTGCCGGGCGTCAAAAATCGGACTCGTCCCATTGTTTGCGTCGCCTGAGGCCCGTAATCTCGAAGGTGGCTAGGTTCCCCAAATGGGGACGGCCGCCCGAGCAGTGCACGCTCATTTCCCGCCCTTGCCCCCCGGCAGGGCGGGGCATTTTCGCCGTTGCCTGTTGTGGCATCCGATACGTGCCCGTCCTCATGCCGCGGGCGATTCACTCCAACCTGGCCTCGCGAAACGGCGCGTTGGCCGACAAGCTCCGGTCAATCATGAACCAATTTTCGAAGCCTCATGCGATCGCCCTGCATAGCCGGCATTGGCAACTTGAAAGTCGACGCAAGCCGATTTATCGACCTTCCTAGCGCGCTAGTGCAAGGGACAATTCTGATCCTTAGCTACATCACAAAACTTTCGGTAGAGAAAAAATGGATTTGACCAGTTTCTTTGGCACGCTCGAAAACACTCTAGGCGGCTTTTTACCCAATATCGCGAGTGCACTCGGCATTCTGGTCGCTGGATGGATGGTTGCACTGCTCACTCGCGCCGGGGCCCGCAAGCTGCTCTCTGCGCTCAAGGTCAATCAGCGCATTGCAGACAGCACGAAGCAAGCCACCCAGGTCGAGAATGCCATTGCCGGCGGTCTGTTCTGGCTTGTTCTGCTGATTACCGCCGCCGGGGTCTTCAATGTCCTGAATCTGTACGCGGTCTCTAATCCGTTTTCGCTTCTTGTCACCAAGATTTTGAACTATCTGCCGAACCTGATCGGCGGCACTGTGCTTGCGCTGATCGCATGGCTAATCGCGTCGCTATTGCGCGCGGCGACTGACAGGGGGCTGCGCGCGAGCAAGCTTGACAGCAAATTATCCGAGCTCACCGGCATGGGTCCGACGAACGCGTATGTGTGTAACGTAGTCTTCTCGCTCGTCATCCTGTTGTTCATTCCGGCTGTGCTCGCGGCATTCGATCTGAACGGCCTGCTCACGCCTGTACAGGGCATGCTCGACAAGCTGCTTGCGATTATGCCGAATCTCTTCGCGGCCGCTGCGATCGGGACTGTCGGCTGGATTCTTGCGAGGATACTGCGCGGGCTTGTCATCAATCTGCTGGCAGCAGTCGGTGCGGACAAGCTCATTCAGGACGTCGCCGACAACCCGCCCCCCGTGCGGCTATCAATTCTCTTCGGAACCGTGGTTTATATCTTCGTGCTCGTGCCGACACTGATCTCTGCACTTGACGCACTGAAGATCGAAGCAATATCGGGACCCGCCACGCGCATGCTCGATCAGTTTCTGAGCGCCGTGCCGGATATCGTCGCAGCCGTGGTCATTCTGCTGGTGACGTTCTATGTGGCACGCTTCGTCGCAGCACTTGTACAGAAGCTACTAGTGACGGCAGGTGTGGACGGGTTGCCGGCGGTCCTCGGTCTCGACACGGTTCTGTGCGGCCCGTTGCAGCCGTCGGTACTGGCCTCACGACTCGTGTTTTTCTTCGGGATGTTGTTCGCCGCGGTGGAAGCTGCCAATTGCCTAGGCTTTGCCCAGGTCCGCGACATGGTCACGCTCTTTATTGAGTTCGGCGGCCACATTCTCATGGGCATCGTGATCTTGATCATCGGGTTCTGGCTGTCGGGTCTTGCACGGCGTGTGATTGAGCAGGCCAATCGAGAGTACTGCGCGCTGCTCGCCCGCGTCGCGCAATTTGCAATCCTCGGACTTGTGTTCGCCATGGGACTACGCGCAATGGGTATTGCCAACGAAATCGTGCAACTTGCGTTTGCTTTGGTGCTGGGCGCGATCGCAGTAGCTGTGGCGCTGTCGTTCGGGTTTGGCGGACGCGAAGCGGCCGCCAAGCTGCTCGATCGATGGTTCGATACCCGTGGTGACGAGAAGTAGCCGCGCCGGATTTTGAACATTCCCGGCGCCGGACGCCCGATCTGTACTAGTGTCGTGAGTTAAAAATTCATTGAAATATGTTCGCTGCGTACTAAAGTGTCTTGTGTAGCACTGGTATGAGGACGTGGCGATGAGCGGAAGACCTAAGGCGGAGCTTGTGCTGAGCGAATCGGAGCACGAACAGCTTAAGGCGTTGACGATGCGACGCAAGACAGCGCAGGCGTTGGCTTTGCGAGCGCGCATCGTGCTGGCCTGTGCCGATGGCATGGACAACCGGATGGTCGCAAAGGCACAGCGTGTAAGTCAGCAGACTGTTTGCAAGTGGCGCGCGCGCTTCGTTGCAGACCGTCTGGATGGATTGCTCGACGCGCCGCGCCCAGGCGCGCCCCGAACGATCGATGATTCGCGCGTCGACGCAGTGATCGCGAAGACGCTCGAGTCTGTCCCTGCGGTGGCCACGCACTGGAGCACGCGTACGATGGCGCGCGAGATGAACCTCTCGCAAACGGCAGTGACCCGGATCTGGCGAGCTTTCGGGTTGCAGCCGCACCGGCAGGAGACCTTCAAACTTTCCAGCGATCCGCTGTTTGTCGACGAGGTTCGCGATATCGTCGGGCTTTACCTCGATCCGCCGCTCAAGGCCATGGTGTTGTGCGTGGACGAGAAGAGCCAGATCCAGGCGCTGGACCGCACGCAGCCCATCCTGCCGTTGGCACCGGGCATTCCCGAGCGGCGCACCCATGATTACATGCGTCACGGCACGACCACGCTGTTCGCGGCATTGGACATCGCCACCGGTGAAGTGATCGGGGAGTTGCACCGACGCCATCGCACCAGCGAATTTCTGCAGTTCCTGCGCACGATCGAAGCCAACGTTCCGCAGTCGCTGGATGTGCATCTGGTGATGGATAATTACGGCACGCATAAGACGCCCTCGATCAAGGCGTGGTTCGCTCGCCATCCTCGCTTCCATGTTCATTTCACGCCGACCTCGGCGTCGTGGCTCAATCAGGTTGAACGATGGTTCGCCACGCTCACAGAGAAGTACCTTCGACGCGGCACGCATCGTTCGACACGCCAACTCGAAGACGCCATCCGCCATTACCTTGAAGGCTACAACGCAAATCCCCATCCCTTCGCCTGGAGCAAGTCGGCCGATGAGATCCTGACCAGCCTTGAACGGTTTTGCGTGCGGGTCCAGAAGGTCGAAGGACGCGCGCGATGAACATCAATACCGACGCGATCGACGAAGTCGCCCTCGCACTTCTTTACCTGACCCTGCACGATCACAACCGGGCATGGAAGGGCTTCGACTGGGATGTGCTGAATCGGCTCTACGAACGAGGCCTCATTGGCGACCCGGTTAATAAAACGAAGTCTGTCATCTTCACCGAAGAAGGATTACGTGAGTCCGAGCGGCTCTTTAAGCAGCACTTCGTCATCGCTGACAGTACAGGACATTAATACAACGAACTTCCAACTCACGACACTAGCCGAACGTGAACCTATGTGCCCGAACTAGCGTCCAGATAATCAACTGGTTGCGAGTTTCGGTTGAAGCGAACTGACGGCGGTCAACGGAATGGGCAAGTGGGCGAGACCGGCCGCGTCGAGGAGGGGGCGAGGCAGTTTTGTGTTGTCATGGATGTATTTCCGCAGGATGAGGGCGAACGGGATTACGGCGCGCTGCGCCGGACATGAAGCATGGACCTTAACTGCCAGATCGACTACCGCAATAGCGCCGTAGATTGCGGTACCGAATATCTTGGATTTGATTGGTGGGACGACGCTCGCAACGAAGTGCACTTTACGTTCTTCGCATGTGCGCCATACGAGAACATAAGACCGCTGCCAGCAAGAGTCGGCTCGGGCGGTGATGACGTGGCAGTGAGCGACCTGATCGATGCGCTGCTGCTGGTTCGATTGATTACCGACGGCCAAGCTGGCTGACGCGCCGGTCGTCAGCAACGCCGCACAAGCGGCCCTTTGGGAGTCGATAGGACGGGCGAACGGTTGGGTCTCGATGTCGAAGCCAGAGAAGGACGATTACCGCGTTCGACATGACCTGTTGAGATAGATAGAGACCCCATGCTGTCGCGTTGGCAAACCGCTGCTGGGCGCTAGAAAAGCGCAACAGCTCCGTATATACCACTTGTCGAGGCCAGATTGAAATGTCCGGGTTGCGACTTTTTAGAAATGTCCGGTTTTGAGGTTCAGAAATATCTATGTTAGGGGGCTTTTGAGCACCGAGCCAACCCGCATTCCGGCAGTTCCCAGAATCGCTTCATTCAACTGCGCCCGGGTCAGCTCGCGCTGCTTGCGGGTGCCCACCTTGCGCTCTGTTAGCGGCGGTGTAAAAGCGCCACTAGATGGCGGCGCAAGGTTGAGTAAATGCACCAACAACAGGGGGCGGTTACGGCCCGCTGTTGTTGGGTGATGGTCGTCAGAATGGATCATCGATGTCGC
>NZ_VZQO01000099.1:0-4561 GCF_014397665.1 Paraburkholderia sp. UCT2 | reverse complement strand
GCGCCGTCAATTACCCGCTGACAATCCGAACGGAGCGACAACCATGTCCAACTGACAGCGACAAACATCTCGACCGACCGGCCAAGATGTTTGTCGGTAAACCGGACTTCCTGCTTGACGCTATCCACTCATGGCACTTTCGACGGCAGACCGCACATTTATACTCCGGCGCACTGTTTGATTACAACTGACGGGGGCGCGGGAAAACGACGACTCCACCTAAAGTCTCTACGAAACAACCTCAGCGCGTTTTGTTCCATCTAATGCAGGGGTCGCTTCAGGAAACGGACAATAAAGCACGAGTGCGACGTGAAGTCGCGCCAGTTATCGTCTCGGCCCGCACGGGATAGTGAGACTCGTTGTTCCCTCAGAGATAGCCTACCGGGGCGAGCGTGGCTGGTAACGGCCGGGTTCGGAGCCCTCGGGACAATGAAGTCCTTCGCATGAGAAGAGCGTGCCGCGAGGTACGCTCAATTGCTGCCAGCATCGGGCGGCAGGGACGCTAGGCTGGACAGGATGGTCAACGTAAGTGAACCGCCGCAACTTTCGTTAAATTTGACAAGCCCAAGATGCTGGCAGGCTTGGACCAAAAGGTATGTGACGGGTTGCTCGATACGTGCTGCGAGCAACAGGGACAGACAGTCACCGGAAGAAAGGCGGGACCTAAGCTGTTCGTGTAACTGGCGTGGAACTATGACGCCACGTCCTTTTCCGCCAGCAAGCGCTCTGTCAAAATCTGTTTTCTTGTGCCCGGCTTTTACCGGCGGCCGCCAAATAGCGCGCCCGACGCAAAGAAGGACATCCGGGTCAGCCCTCACTACCGCGGTCCGGAGATGGCAGATCTCGTCAACAAACCGTACATTGTGCGCTGAGCGACTTCCCGCTCTGCAACACCGAACCCCGCGCGCTGCGGCTGCTAATCAACCAGAAAATGGAAAGACGCTTCGATGAATAAACGACACAATCGCCGACAGCGGAAGAAGCTCCACCTCGGAGAGTTTCAGGAATTAGGTTTTTGCGTATCTGCCGTGCTAAACGAAAATACCTCGGCCGCTGAAGCTGAGCGAGCGTGCGACTCCTTCATCACCGACTGCATCGAGGCAAATCAGTTGGGATACGGCGGCGCTGTCGTTGACAAACTCCATGGATTCGTTGTTCCCCTTCGCCAACCGCGCTACAGCCACCGAGGCACATAGGGTTCTTGTACGTGACTGGCTGCGGGCGAGGCCGGAGTTCGTGTCTGTTGACGTCGGGCCGCTCGTCGATGCCTGGTACGGACACGACTAGGAAAGCGCGACGGGAACGTCTGACGTCTTGAATTCGGTTAATGGGCTATCGGTGCTGCGTTGGGCGGGCCAACGCCGGTTGACGATCTGGCGCAGGCGACTCAGTGATTCCAGGGCAGAACCAGTAGACGCTTTCGGCGAGACAAGTCCGTACACCGGCCGCGGAATCTCATCTGTCGGAAGCCGCGATTAACGTGTACGACAAAGAGTTCTTAGCGATCGCCCCGTGCATGCCAGACATGCAAGGCAAACGCCGCGCCTGTGTCATCACGTCCCGATGCGTCCTGCGTGAAGCGCTCGAAGCCGCGACAAAGGCGTTCATGAATGAGCTTGACCGATACACCATAACCGATCTCGCCCAACCGCGAGGTGAACTCGCCGCGTTCCTCAGAATACCGGTGGTACACGGCGTCACATCACGCCGACGCTAACAGCGGTTCGAACACTCGGGACTTTGATGCGCACTTGGGTTTGGCGAGTTCGAATCATCGCCTTGATTCTTTGGGATTACCATATTTGACATAATGTAATTTATCAACAAAATTGGTGTTAGTCCAAAGTTCAGATGTCGCGTTTCCGCTAAATTGAAATGTCGTGTTTGCGGGTTCAGGCTGGTGGCCAGCCTTCCTTAAGGAGCGCCGGCCATGAACGCATCTGGGACGATCACCATGTCGATGACCGAGCTGGACCGGCTGAAGGTGGTACAGGCCGTTTGCGAGCGGCGGCTGAAGCCGGGCCAGGCCGCGGACCGGCTCGCGTTGAGCGTGCGTCAGCTTGAGCGCCTGGTGCTGCGCTATCAGGCCGCAGGCGTTGCCGGACTGGTCTCCGGCAAACGCGGTCGGGCGGGCAACCATCAATTGTCCGACGGTGTGGCGCGACGCGCGCTGGCGATCATTCGCGAGCGCTATGCCGATTTTGGACCGACGCTGGCGTGCGAGAAGCTGCGTGAATGTCACGGCGTGATGCTCGCGAAGGAAACCGTGCGGCGCTGGATGCGTGAGGCCGGTCTGTGGATTCCCCGCAAGGACCGGCCGCCCAGGGTGTACCAGCCGCGCAACCGCCGCGCGTGCCTGGGTGAACTGATCCAGATTGACGGCAGCGATCACCGGTGGTTCGAGGACCGTGCGCCGGCCTGCACGCTGCTGGTGTTCATCGACGATGCAACGGGCCGGCTGATGGCGCTGCACTTCACGGCGACCGAGTCGACCTTCAGCTACTTTGAAGCGATCCAGCAGTACATCGAAACACACGGCAAGCCGGTGGCGCTGTATAGCGACAGGGCCAGCGTATTTCACTGCAACAGTCATTCGGTGACGCCTGGCAAGGGCGTCACGCAGTTTGGCCGCGCGCTGTATGAACTGAATGTGGACACGTTTTGCGCCAGTAGCAGCCAGGCGAAGGGCCGTGTCGAGCGCGCCAACCTGACGTTGCAGGACCGGCTGGTCAAGGAGTTACGGCTTCGCGGGATCAGCACGAAGGAGGCGGCCAACGCTTACGCGCCCCACTTCATCGCCGACTTCAATGGTCGGTTTGGCAAGGTACCGAGGAGCACGTTCGATGCGCACCGGCCGCTGCGGGTGGATGACGATCTCGATCTGATCCTGACGGTTCGTGTGCCGCGGCGCGTGTCGAAGGTGCTGACGGTGCAGTACGACCGGGTGATCTATCTGCTGGAGGATACGGTGGCGAACCGCCGCCTGATTCACCGTTATCTGGATGTGTTCGAGTATCCGGATGGGCGCATCGAGATCCGGGTGAATGGCGCTGCCCTGCCCTGTGTGCCGTATGACCGGCTCTCGGAGATCGATCAGGCGGCGGTGGTCGATAACAAGCGGCTGGGACGCACGTTGCAGCTGGCGCAGGTGATTCAGGCGCAGCGCGATGACCGGCGCGCGTCAGGCTCGCCATCGAGGACCAATCAGGGCGAGGCACCGCGTCCGAAGGAGCGTGTGAACGGCTGTGAGAAACCGACACTAGACGGCGGCATCGATCAGAGATACCGAATGGTCCAGGTCTGCTGAGCGGTTTGGTAATGGTTTGTGTGAAGTGCAGGAGGCGGCCACCGGCTGCGTCGGAAGGAGCCCGTAGGGCGCGTGCAGACGCAGCCGATTCGGCTTGCTTCAGGAAGAGGTGACGCTGAAGTCGGGATGCGGTAGAAGAAGGCTTACCGCCGAAGAAACAGGCTCGACACCGGCTCAAACCGCCAAGTTCACTCCGATGTCGAGCCCCACACGCGCACGGGGCACGGGTGCCGGGCCAGTATGGCACGACCCATTATTCCCGTCGATACCGTTTCGGCATTGACGGGGATTGCCGATGCCGGACACAGGCGGTCTGTTCGTGTGCGCCCGCTGCCGGGCGCAGGTCGTCGTTTGCCGCCGTTGCGACCGCGGCCAGATCTATTGCGACGGTGACTGTTCTGAGGTCGCACGCCAGGCCAGCATGCGCGTGGCCGGCCAGCGCTATCAGCGCAGTCGTCACGGCCGTTTCGCGCATGCCGAACGGATGCGCCGCTATCGCAACCGGCAGAATAAAGTGACGCATCAGGGTTCTGCTGTACCTGCCGCCGATGCTCTACTGGCACCGACTTCGACGACGTCGGCGGCAACAGCAGCGGTGTCCGCCACCGCCCCAGCTGTGCCTGAGCGTTGCCATTTCTGCCAATGCGTCTGTCCGGACTTCGTGCGCCTCGGGCCACTACGCCGTCGGGTCTTCCGTGATGTTCGTACTGCTACCTACTACACAGGAAGTGACCCATGACCATTGGAGTTGAACTCGAGGCGCAGATCCTGCGCTACTACCACGTCGAGAAGTGGCGCTGCGGCACCATCGCACGGCAGTTGCACGTGCACCGTGGCACGGTCCAGCGCGTGCTGGCGCAGGCCGGTCTGCCCCGCGTCGGCGGGATGCTCAGACCTTCGCAGATCGATGCCTACCTGCCGTTTATCCATGACACGCTCAAGAGGTTTCCGTCGCTCACGGCCAGCCGGTTGTATGCGATGGTCACCGAGCGCGGCTACCGTGGCAACCCTCATCATTTCCGGCACCTGATCGCGGTACACCGTCCGCGTCCTACACCAGAGGCTTATCTGCGGCTGCGCACCTTGCCTGGAGAGCAGGGCCAGGTTGACTGGGCCCATTTCGATCACTGCAGATCGGGCGCGCGCGCCGGCCGCTCATGGCCTTCGTCATGGTGCTGTCGTGGTCGCGGCAGATCTATCTGCGCTTCTTCCTCGATGCCCGCATGGACAGCTTCCTGGCGGGCCACGCCGGCG
>NZ_VZQO01000098.1:0-5200 GCF_014397665.1 Paraburkholderia sp. UCT2 | reverse complement strand
CATCCTAGACCTCGCCGACCCGGCGCCGCCGGCAGTTCGTCGTCTCCGGCGGCTACGCCGCCTCCGACTCCTCACTACCGGCCAAGATGAATGTCGGTACACCGGACGTAGTCATTGTCGCCGCCCAAGGTCGTGGATTTCGCCTCGGGAAGGACCTTGGCTGCGATCGAGTTGTCTACTTTGCGTGATTTGCGAGCGGCAATGTCCAGCTATTTTGGTCCTGGTTTCCTGCGGTGGGTTGGAGGGTCAAACGGGCAGGACACTAATATAGTACGAGGGCTGTGTGGAAGTAGAGATACACATGCGCCAAAGCCGGTTGCCATCGTCCTGTTGGCTGGATCTTGCGAGGCGATGACCGGGGGGGACGTCGGCAGCCTCGCATTTCGCCGGCCGAAGCCGCGGCCGGTCATCTATTGCATAAACGTCGGCGCTGCCCATGGCACTCGCCATCCTGTCGACGGTATGAGGCGGCGAGGCGATCATTATGTGGCTTGGTGCAACTGTGGCGCGCATTTCAAATTCACTCAATGGTCCGGGCATAATGCCACCGACGCGCAACCTTGCAGACCCGGAAGCGGTAAACATCGTTCAATTTTAGGGCAAACCGTACTCGCGCTGCGCGCACAAGGAAAGACTCGTCGGGAAATCGGAGCGTCTCTTAAACTCGACTATAAAACCGTCGCAAATCTCGATCGTACGCGCGGCAAGCCACAGTTACACCGATCAAAATCAATAAAAACCGCGGCGAGCAAAATAGCAACCGAAGAACGCTAAGCGACGGCCTTCAAGCCCGAAAGTCGCTCGAAACGTCAAGCTGACCCTTTTATCGGCGTGGCGCAAAGCGCTATGGGGCGGCCAAAGTCGCAACTTTCGCCAAATTTGGCGGCGCGGTTGTTGCAATCGACATCATAGGTCGCGGCTTTGTCCGCCAGTTGATGCAAGGGTTAGCCGACCCAATCGCCTATACGGCACAGGGGCCAAGTCGCAACTTTTTTGACAGCTGAGAGGAGCTCTCAATTGGCAAAAAAGTCGCGACCTACAGAAAAACACTGATTTTTTGGCAAAACAGTCGCGACTTGCCCTGGTGAGCGGGAATGCGGCTATAAAACTTTAGCGCTTCGCGCGTGCCAGATTACTTCGTTTGCCGAATGACAGTTGAGACTTCCTTTCGCCATTCGAGGTTTTTGCCGCAACACTTGCTTCAGCAGCTCAGCCTCAAGGCTCTAAACATTAAACCCGCCGTTGCGCTTCGACCTTGAAACCGCCCTGGGTTTAAGGGCGGGGTGCCCGTTGACTTGACTGACAGCCTTTGCAACAAGCGCTTGATGTGTTCCACGAGGAGCGCGGTTGTTTTCTGACCGTGACCTCCTAAAACTAGGCTCAGTGTACCCGTGAGATGGGCGGCCCCAGTTTAGATTCAGCGCACCGTTTGCAGCTGATGAGGACCTCCTGGATTTACTCACCGCACACGTGAGGGAAGATCCGGTTAGGGTTGCCGTTAGCGAGACCGGTTTGAATATATCTGTATGCGCGTCAGATGCTGCCAGCGTGTTTCCACTCCCGAGAGACGACAGAGCTACCGGTGTCAACTTCCCGCAGGTCTCGAATAATTACAGTCTGCGGGGTCGCCAACGTAATGGCCGCTGCACGCAACCGCTTGAGAATGTCGAACAGCAGGTCGCTCTTCGTATCGGCCGTTATCCTGGGGCTGCGGACGTAGCACGCTGTCACAATGCTCGCAAACGACGAGCGTAGGGAAGGTTTGCTTGAGCATCTGGCAATCAGGACGGCCTGCCACTGCCGCCGGCCACCGTCCGCTGCTGTTGGACGTGGCCCATCTGAGCCGCGCGCGCGTCGAAGTACGACGTCGCATAGTCGATGAACGCCCGGACCTTCGCCGTCATCAGGCCCCTGTCGCGATATGCGAGCCTGAGTTCGGCGTCCCCGCTCATGAGCTCGAAGTCGGGCAGCAGCTGTACCAGCCGGCCATCGTCCAGCTCCTTGCCGACCATCGTAAGAGGCAACGCGCCGAGACCAGCACCGCTCATCACCAGTTCCTTGTTCAACGCGGCGTTGTTGGTCGACACGTCGTGTTCGAGTGGCACGGCGATCTGTTCGCCGCCGCGACGGAACCGCAGTTGTGGTTCGCTGATCGACGCAAGTATTGTGACGAAGCGGAATGCGGCGAGATCGTTGGGCCTTTGCGGTAGCTGGCGCCCCTGCAGGTAACTGGGCGAGCCCACCACGGCGAGGGGCAGGCGGCACAACGCACGGGTGATCGTGAGCTCGCTCGTGAGCATGAACGGCAGCACGATGCCGAGATCGAAGGCTTCCTTGATCAGATCGACTGGCCGTTCCGCCAGCGTCAATTCGAGCTGCACGGCTGGGTAGCGGGCACGGAACCCGGCGATCAGTGGTGGCAACTCTATCAGCGCCGCGGTGGTGTGGGCGACGAGCCGCAGTACCCCCGCAGGCGCCCGTGCGCGCTCCCCGGTACCGGCCTCGAGCACGTCCAGTTCAGCAACCACGCGCGAGCAGCCGCCGTAAAACTCCTCCCCGGACTCAGTGAGTGCGAGGTGTCGGGTCGTGCGCTGAAAAAGACGCACACCGAGCCTGGTTTCGAGCCCCGTTATCGCGCGCGAGACGACTGCCTTTGAGATGCCCAACGCATTCGCGGCGTGCGTGAAGCTTTGCATTTCGACGACGGTACAAAAGGTTCGCAGCGTTTCGAGATGGTCCATAAGTGTTCGTAATCCAAAGTGAATCGAAATACAAAACCATACGGTTCAGTATAGTGAAACATACTGTTGCCGTCAACGTAAATAAACCATGCAGTTCAGTTATGTTAAAGTCCAAACCTGTAAAGATTGAAGATAGGTCAGGTGCGTTGCCGCCGGCGGCGTCGTCGATCGATTTCATAAACAAAAGGAGAGCCCGAGATGAAGGGGAAAACGGAAGCAAAGCGGCAGGCGATTGTTGACGCCGCGTTTGAGGTATTCAGTGAGGTGGGGTTCGAGCAGGCGTCGATGTCCGAGATTGCGGCGCGGGCAGGCGGGTCGAAAGCCACGCTCTACAGCTATTTCGAGTCGAAGGAAGCGATGTTCACTGAGTTCATGACCGCCGCCGCGCAGGAGGAAGTAGGAGCGGCGTTCGTCCTGCTTAAGACCTCCACGCCGGTTCGCGATGCACTGACGAGATTCGGCACGCACTATCTGGTTGCGGTGCTAAAACCGCAACTGCTCGCGGTGCGCCGTCTCGCGCATCGTGAAGGCGGCCGGTCGAATGTCGGTGCCCTGTTTTATGAGCGCGGGCCGAAGCTCGGCTGGCAAACGGTGGCTGTCTTCCTGCAGC
Organism: Paraburkholderia sp. UCT2; assembly: GCF_014397665.1. Taxonomy (NCBI): domain Bacteria; kingdom Pseudomonadati; phylum Pseudomonadota; class Betaproteobacteria; order Burkholderiales; family Burkholderiaceae; genus Paraburkholderia; species Paraburkholderia sp. UCT2. The sequence goes on along the minus strand of NZ_VZQO01000098.1, from coordinate 1,849 downwards.
AATTGATTGACGCCGGGCAGTTGCGCAGCTGTAATGTGGCTATCGCGACCTCGCATCTGCGCACCCTGTATGAAGCTGAGTTGATGGAGCTGTGCCTGTTTGGCGTGCCGGCCGATACCAGCCCCCGCAACATCGCGAAGGTCGTCCAGAGAGCGGTCGACGTGTTCATGGCCGCATACGGGCCGACGGACGCCGCACGAACCACGCACTGATTATCCGGCTGCCGCCCGCATTGTCCGGGCGGCAGATCGACATCCATCCAGGGCAAACCGGCGGTCAGTCCTTATACAGCGCGCTGGCCACATAGCGGCGCCGCAGGTCGCCCAGCACCGCTGCAAGGATCGCACTCACCGGCAGCGCGAGCAGCACGCCAAAAAAGCCGAAAAGCTGGCCAAACGCAAGCAGAGCGAAGATCACCGCGAGCGGGTGCAGCCCGATGCGGTCGCCCACGAGTTTGGGAACAAGAAAAGAACTTTCGAGAACCTGTCCAACTCCGTACACGGCTGCGACTACGCCGATGCCGTACCAGCCGCCGAACTGCAGAAGCGCGGCAAGAAGCGCAAGGGCGAGTCCCAGGGCGAAACCCACGTAGGGGATGAACACCGCGATGCCGGTGAAGAGCCCGATGGGCAGCGCGATGTCGAGGCCGGCCAGCGTCAACGCTATCGGGTAGAACACGGCGAGCACGCCCATCACGAGCAACTGGCCGCGTAAGTATTGCGACAGCATGTGGTCCATCTCGGTCACGAGTCCACGGACCTTGCCAACCCAGCGCCGCGGCACAAGGCTTTCCATCCGCGCGAATATCTGGTGCCGGTCGTAAAGCTGATAGAAAAGGACAAGCGGCACCAGTATGACGTTGCTTGCAACAGGAAGCACGACGTTGCTGCCTGTACGCGCGTACCGCCAGGCGGCGAGTATGACGGTCTGGCCGTTGCCGATCGTGTCGCCGGTCAGCAGGTGGCGCACTCCAGGCAAGTCGAGTGAGTAGCTGACGCCCAGCAGTGCCAGCTTCGGTTGCAGCCACGCGTTCAGGCCGGCGATGAAGACAGGAATGTTCTTCGCGAGCTCGGGCCCTTCCTTGTGGATCACGGCGAACGCAAGTAGCGGCAGTAGCGTCAGGAGCAGTGCGAAGAGGAGCATCATCAGCAAGACCGCCACCGCGCGTGGCACACGCTGGCGCACCAGCCACTCGACGCCCGGTTGCAACATGTACGCGATGAGCGCACCGAGCAGGAATGGCGTGAGAACCGGGCGCAAGATCCATAGAAGGATACCGAGGCCAGCGGCGATGGCGCCCCAGACGAGGGTCTGGCGCTGATAGGAAGTCAGGATCATGGTCGGGAGTCGTATTCAGGTGACCCGCACGTGACAGGCAAAAAAGCGGCGGGGTATCGAGGAGGTCATTCGCAGTCGTCATTCAGCATCGGCGAAAGCGGGGCGCGCGCGCCCCGCGTTGGCCTTCAATGTGCCTGTGACGTATCCGCGACACGCGTCGGTTTGGGCGCAAGCCAGATCGCCAGTGCGCCGATGATGAAGCAGCATGCGATGTTAAAGAAAAGCTGGTTGGTGGCGAGCATCACCGCCTGCGACTCGACCATGTTGCTGATCTGCGCCTGCGCCTGATCCGCACTCCAGCCGGAACCGGTCAGCGAGGACATGAAGTGGCCGGCCTGATCGACCAGGCCCGACAACTCCGCGCGGTTGAACTTGGTCTTGTCTTCCCACAACGTGTTGACGACCGACGTGGCAATCGCCCCGCTGAAGGTCCGGCAGAAGCTCATCAGTCCCGCCGCCGACGCCGTTTCGGGCTCGTCGACACTGCTCAGGCCGATGCTCGTCGTCGGCA
>NZ_VZQO01000097.1:0-5457 GCF_014397665.1 Paraburkholderia sp. UCT2 | reverse complement strand
CGCTTAAGAGTTGGCGGTTTGAGCTGTCTTCTTTGCCTACTTTCTTTGCAGCAGCAAAGAAAGTAGGTGCCGCCCCGCACAGGGGCAACGCTAATAGACCGATAAGACAACAAGGAAAGGCCAACCAAGCCAGAACAACGAAAAAACCCCAACCCATATCCAGAAGAACAAAAAAAACCAAAAAAAGCGCCGCCCCCGCCGGGGCATATAATGTCCCCCGAACTGCGCCTAAGCAAAAAAATGCCCGACCTCCTCTCGAATCTAAACCCCGAACAACACGCCGCCGTAACGCTCCCGAATGAGCCCGCCCTGATCCTGGCGGGCGCCGGCAGCGGCAAAACCCGCGTCCTGATCACCCGCATCGCGTGGCTGATTCAGCAAGGCCTCGCGTCCCCCGCGACCGTCCTCGCGGTGACCTTCACGAACAAAGCCGCCCGCGAAATGATGGCGCGCCTCTCGGCGCTATTGCCGATCGACACGCGCGGCATGTGGATCGGCACGTTCCACGGCCTGTGCAACCGTATGCTGCGCGCGCATCACCGCGACGCCGGGCTGCCCGCCACGTTCCAGATTCTCGATACCGCGGACCAGCTGTCGGCGATCAAGCGCCTGATGAAGGGCCTCAACATCGACGACGAAAAATACCCCGCGAAAAATCTCCAGTACTTCATCAACAACGCGAAAGAGCAGGGCCTGCGCCCCAAAGACGTCGACGCCACCGACAACTTCAACCGCAAGTTCGTCGAACTCTACGAAGCCTACGATCAGCAATGCCAGCGCGAAGGCGTCGTCGACTTCCCCGAGCTGCTGCTGCGCTGCTACGAACTGCTCGCGCACAATCCGCCGCTGCGCGCGCATTACCAGGCGCGCTTCAGGCACATCCTCGTCGACGAGTTTCAGGACACCAACAAGCTGCAATACGCGTGGCTGAAGCTGCTCGCGGGCCAGCACAACGCAATCTTCGCGGTCGGCGACGACGACCAGTCGATCTACGCGTTCCGCGGCGCGAACGTCGGCAACATGCGCGACTTCGAGCACGAGTTCAACGTGCGCAATCTGATCAAGCTCGAGCAAAACTATCGTTCGCACGGCCATATTCTCGATGCCGCCAACCAGCTGATCGCGAACAACTCGCGACGCCTCGGCAAGAATCTGCGTACCGACGCGGGTCACGGCGAACCGGTGCGCGTCTACGAATCGGCGACCGATTCGCAGGAGGCCGGCTGGATCGTCGAAGAGATCCGCGCGCTGATCAACACCGGCCTGTCGCGCAGCGAAATCGCGGTGCTCTACCGCAGCAACGCGCAGTCGCGCACGATCGAGCACACGCTCGTCAACGCGGGCATCGCGTATCGCGTGTATGGCGGCCTGCGCTTTTTCGAGCGTCAGGAAGTCAAGCACGCGCTCGCCTACCTGCGCCTGATCGACAACCCGAACGACGACACCGCGTTCGGCCGCGTCGTCAATTTCCCGACTCGCGGCATCGGCGCGCGTTCGATCGAACAGCTCGCCGACGCGGCGCGTCTGTACAACTGCTCGATGGCCGCGGCGATTCCGTACGTCGCCGGCAAGGCCGGCTCGAGCCTCGCCGCGTTCGCGAACCTCGTCGGCAAGATGCGCGCCGACACGCAGCAGATGAGCTTGCCGAAGACCGTCGAGTACGTGGTCCGCGCGAGCGGTCTCGCCGACTTCTATCAGAACGAGCGCGAAGGCCAGGAGCGGCTCGAGAACTTGGAGGAACTCGTCAACGCGGCCGCCGCGTTCGTCAGCGAGGAAGGCTACGGGCTCGATACGCCCGCGCGCTCGATTCCGCTGCGGCCAGGAGCCAGCGCCGCGCCCGAACTCGCGGTCGCGACCGACGATCCGACCACGGTGGTCCTCGACGCGCCGGGCATCGCCGATCCGGCGCAAAACTCCGACACGATGACGCCGCTCGCGGGCTTTCTGTCGCACGCATCGCTCGAAGCGGGCGACAATCAGGCGCAGGCCGGCCAGGAAGCGGTGCAGTTGATGACGGTGCACGCGGCTAAGGGGCTCGAATTCACCGCGGTGTTCATCACCGGCCTCGAAGAGGGGCTGTTCCCGCACGAGAACAGCGCGATGGAGGCCGACGGCCTCGAAGAGGAGCGGCGTCTGATGTACGTCGCGATCACGCGCGCGAAGGAGCGGCTGTACCTGTCTTTCGCGCAGAGCCGGATGCTGCACGGCCAGACCCGCTACAACATCCGCTCGCGTTTCTTCGACGAATTGCCGCACGAAACGCTGAAGTGGCTGACGCCGAAGGTCGAGGCGGGCTCGCGCTGGGGCGGCCGCTCGGACAACGCCGGCTACGGGCGCGACTGGTTCGCGCGGCCGGGGTACGGCGGCGGTTCGGCGTCGACGGCGGCGGTGACCTCCGCGCCGGCGCCCGCGTTCGCGAACGAGCAACGCGCGGCCGACACGGGCTTCCGCGTCGGCCAGCAGGTGTTTCATACGAAGTTCGGCGAAGGCACGATCACCGCACTCGAAGGCAACGGCACCGACGCGAAAGCGCAGGTCCGCTTCAAGCGGCACGGCGAAAAATGGCTGGCGCTGGCGGTGGCTAAATTGCAGGCGGTCGAATGAGCACGCCCTTGAATCTCAGCCACGATGCGCGGCGCCCGCTCGGCGTTCTGGCCGCGTTACCGCAGGAACTCGGCGACCTGATCGAAGCGATGCGCGCCGAGTCCGGCGTGCGCACGGTCACGCACGGCCAGCGTGACTACCACGTCGGCACCGTGCACGGCACGCCGTGCGTCGTCACGCTCGCGCGCGTCGGCAAGGTCGCGGCGGCCGCGACGGTCAGTGCGCTGATCCACGCGTTCGATGTCGAGGCGATCGTGTTCACCGGTGTCGCGGGCGGTGTCGGCGGCGACGTGCATGTCGGCGATATCGTCGTTGCGAGCGCGCTGATGCAGCACGATGTCGACGCGTCGCCGCTTTTTCCGCGCTTCGAGGTGCCGCTGCTCGGCATGTCGCGCTTCACCACCGATGCGGCGCTCGCCGACCGTCTAACCGCCGCATGCGAGCAGTTCGTCGCCGAGGAAGGCGCGGCCTGCGCGGCGCGCTTCGGCACGCGCGCGCCGCGCGTGCATCGCGGCTTGATCGTCAGCGGCGATCAGTTCGTCGCGAGCGCGGCGGCCGTCGCGGCGTTGCGCGACGCGCTGCCCGACGCGCTCGCGGTCGAGATGGAAGGCGCGGCGATCGCGCAGGTCTGCTACGAGTACGGCGTGCCGTGCGCGGTCGTGCGCACGATCTCCGATACCGCCGACGACCACGCGCCCGGATCGTTCATGTCGTTCCTGACCGGGATCGCGGGCACGTATTCGAACGCGATTCTCGCGCGCTTTCTCGGCACGCGGGACACCGCGGGCTGAGCGCCCGCTTGTTCGTCCGCCTGGTCGCCCCCTGCTTGGCCCGCTTATTCCTTCCTGCCGTCGCCGAGCGCGTCGCGCACCTGCTGCAGCGCGGCCGGATCTTCGATCGTCGGCAAATCGCCCGGCTCGCGCCCTTCGGCGAGCGCCGCGATAGCGCGGCGCAATAGCTTGCCGGAGCGCGTCTTCGGCAGCATCGATACCATCACCACGCGCGCGGGCCGCGCAATCGAGCCGAGATGGCGGTCGACCGTCATCGCCAGCTCGGCTTCGAGCCGCGCGCGCTCGCTCGGGTCGCCTTCTCCCTGCGCGCCGCGCAGCACGACGAAGGCCATCGCCGCCTGACCCTTGACCGGATCGGTCACACCGACCACCGCGACTTCCGCGACAGCCGCATGGCTCGACAGCGCCTCCTCGATCTCGCGCGTGCCGAGGCGATGGCCCGCGACGTTGATGACGTCGTCGGTGCGGCCGAGGATCGTCACGTAGCCGTCCTCGTCCTGCACGCCCCAGTCGAACGTCGAATACACCTGCTGGTTCGGCACGCTCGACCAGTAGGTGCCGACGAAGCGCTTGTCGTCGCCCCATACCGTCGACATGCAGCCCGGCGGCAGCGGATAGTCGAGCGTCAGCACGCCTTTCTCGCCGGGCGCGCAGGGCTCGCCGGTCAGCTCGTCGCGCACGGTCAGGCTATAGCCGATCGAGGGCACGCCCGGCGAACCGAGCTTGGTCGGCAGTGCCTCGATGCCGCGCGGAATCGCGAGCATCGGCCAGCCGGTTTCGGTCTGCCAGTAGTTGTCGATCACCGGCTTGTTCAACGCGTTGGAGATCCATTCGGCGGTCGGTTCGTCGAGTGGTTCGCCGGCGAGAAACAGCGTGCGCAGGCTCGACAGATCGGCTGCCTTCATCAGCGCCGGGTCCTGCTTCTTCAGCACGCGTATCGCGGTCGGCGCGGTGAACATCAGGTTGATCTTGTGCTGTTCGACGAGCCGCCACCAGATGCCGCCGTCCGGACGAATCGGCGTGCCTTCGTACATCACGGTGGTCAGCCCCGCGATCAGCGGCGCGTACACGATGTAGCTGTGGCCGACCACCCAGCCGACGTCGGACGCGGTGAACATGGTGTCGCCGGGCTTGCCCTCGAAGATGTATTCCATCGATGCCGCGAGCGCGACCGCATAGCCGCCGACATCGCGCTGCACGCCCTTCGGTTTGCCGGTCGTGCCCGACGTGTACAGCACGTACGACGGCTCGTTCGATTCGAGCCACTCGCACGGGACGTGGGCGTCGAAGAACTGTTCGCGCAGCGGCTCGTAGGCGACGAGGTAGGGCGCGTTCAGTCGCGCGGGCGCGAGCTGCCGGTCGATCAGCAGCACATGCGGTGTCTTGTGCATGGCGCGCGCGAGCGCTTCGTCGACGAGCGGCGTGTAGTCGACCACCTTGCCGCCGCGCGCGCCGGCGTCCGCAGTGACGATCAGCACGGGCTTCGCGTGGTCGATACGCGCGGCGAGGTTCGGCGCCGCGAAGCCGCCGAACACGACCGAGTGGATCGCGCCGAGCCGCGCGCACGCGAGCATCGCGAACAGCGCCTCGGGGATCATCGGCAGATAGATCAGCACGACATCGCCGCGCTTCACGCCGAGCGAGCGCATGACGGCGGCCATCCGGTTGATTTCGGCGTACAGATCGGCATACGTGTAGTGCCGCTCGATGCCGGTTTCGGTCGATACGTAGACGAGCGCGTTCTGCTGCGCGCGTTCGGCCAGATGCCGGTCGACCGCGTTATGGCAGAGGTTCGTGCGACCGCCGACGAACCAGCGCGCGAACGGCGGCTTCGAGCGGTCGAGCACGGTGCCGAATGGCGTGTGCCAGTGAATGCGCCGGGCTTCTTCGCGCCAGAAGGCTTCGGGGTGGTCGATCGAGCGGCGGTGGAAATCGCGGTAGCGGGTCATCGGCGGCGATCCTCGTGCGGCGGGAGTGGACGGGGTTGGATGAAACGGAATCGCAAATTGCGCGCCCGGTGCGGCGCTGGTTATGCGCACAAGCATAGCCACGGGCGGGAGGG
>NZ_VZQO01000096.1:0-5816 GCF_014397665.1 Paraburkholderia sp. UCT2 | reverse complement strand
GCGTTCAGAAGCGACTTCAGAAAGGCCACTTTGTTGGGGTCCAGCGTGCTGCCGTCGGCCAGCGTCATGAAGTCCCACGAAACGCCGAGGCGAACCGTACCCACGCCCAATCCGGCAATCAGATCCATGTCCTTTGAGCATTCGCTCAGCGCCGTCTGATCCGCACTCCAGAGATTGCAGTTCACGTCCATTGCAAAACGGTCGTTTCCGCTTCCGGTGGGCGGCGGCTGCAGCGCCGCGAGTTGCTTGGCGGTGGCGGCGGTCGAACTCGTCTGGGAGAACGCTGGCATCGATTGCCCGCACAACAGGGCTAAAACGGCGAATAGTGAGTAGAGTCTGAGTTTCATGGCTTAGCTATAAATTGCTACTGACCGGGGATGGGCCGAGAACGTTGGAATTACGTTTGCCGATGACCATCAGTGCCTGAAGCGATGGCATACGTAAGCAAACACGTCAAACGCGTGAGTCAACGGTCGCTGACATCACGATTGAAAATGCTCTTGCACGGGATATGCGGGTTTCGTATCGATCGTCGCGAAACGGTTCAATCGCCTTGTCCCGCCCGTTGCACCAGGGCGCGGTTATAAGGCTGACCGTTCGCCTGAACCGGCGGAGAGCCATTGTCGGGGGGCACTACGCCGTTGCTGTACGGATCTGTAGCCGCGTTCGCGACTGTGTCGGCAGGCAGGGAGTTGGCGGTCACGGACGCGGTGCTGCCATCATCGCTTGTTTCACCGCCACAACCTGCAAGGCTTAGTACGCCTGCGATAAATGCAAGCGCCGAAGCAGTTTTTGCGATCTGGGGAAGCCGACGAAATGACGGTTTTAGTCTTGGAGAGAGTCTGCTGAAGAAGGACATCTGTCTATCAGGCCGATGGAACCTGGCCGCTAAAACGAACAACGTTCGCGTGATAAGGACGTCGCCACGAAAAAATACGCAACAACACGAAGTACAAGCGACTAATGACCGGCTTTTTTCAAGATTCAAGAGCCGCCCGCTGCCGCACTCGCGTGGGGCACTAATCGCGTTTAATCTTCAGATTTAATGCGACCTACTGAAAACCCGCTTTCATCATTTTCAATCGGAAGATTCGGTAATTCGTCGCAAATTGCGAAGTTTTTCCAATCGAATTAAAATCGACGAGGTTTTCCCTGAGTGATCTGATGAATACGAATGATACAGAATTGGAACAAATCATGCCCCATCGGACGTAACTAAGCGTAACAACGAAATTTGTGCTATGTGATCCTATCGGTAACGGGTCCCTCCTCCGTTCCCACGCTTATCCAGACGCGTTCTCGCGCCCGAGTTCGAGATTCACAAAACAACAAAAAGACCGTTACAAAATTGTTACTTGTCGCTTTTAGACAGTCGGGGTGCTTTAATTTCCGTCAATGTATGGTTCTTATCGGATGGCTGGGGACCTAATTAAATGACAATTAAATGTTTCGGTATGGTTTTAGAAAGAAAAATAATGCTGCCGAGGCATTTAATGCGCCGCACCGCTCGCATCAAATAAATCGCGGAATGCGAATTTTGCCACGGTTTGACTTTGTGCTTTGGAACAAGGAGACGGCCGGGAGCCAGGCGCGCGGAACCTGCATCTCATCGCCAGCGAAACACGCGCAATGGCTCGCCGTGGTCGCGGCGAAACTCGAGGCCGCCGGAACACCGGCGCTGCTTGCTATTCGCCACCGCGGACTTGCCATCGTACCGATGCTGAGGCCTTGTTGGGCAACCCCTTCGTTGTAGGAGCAGGGCTTGGCAGTTCGGTAACGGTCAGCCGAGTCTCTTCGGCGAGGCCGACCTGGTCCGCCTGCCTGACGCGTCTTGCCGCCACGTTTGAGCGCGCAATCCATTTTCGCGACTTCGCCATTTCCGCCGCCTCACGACGAATCTCAGGACGACATAGGGTTTTGCTCGGGCTTTCTAAAACACCCAGTTTTTGAAGTTTCATTGTTATGTGTCCGACCTCACAAAGCGGAGCAAGTCGCGGGCCTGACGCTGTCATTTTCCGGAAGGTTCTCTGCTACGCTCCCGAATGCCGTTAATTCGAAATTAGAAAGCGAACGTAGCCGTCGCGCGACTCGTGCGCATTATCGCGCGGGTAACACGCAATAAAAGATGGCGACGAATGGTTCTGCGAGCCATTACACGTTGCGGGAGATCATAGTCATGTTCCATCAACACGCGCCGACTCGCGCGGCGTTGCGTGCGTGCGCGCCGGTCCGAAGTCCGGGACGCCGCGCGCTGCTGCGTGGCATATCGGCCGCGGCGTTAGCAGGCGTTTCTTTTCCGCTATACGCGCAGCACGCAAGCGTAGGACTCGTCACACCACCCATTCGTCTCGACGACTTCTGGCTGGTCGATCAAAGCGGCCAGAAACGGTTGCTAACCGACCTGTTGCGTCAGAAAGTGACTGCGTTGCAGACGATTTACACAGGATGCACTTCAGTTTGTCCTTTGCAGGGTGCGCTGTTCAGCACCGTTCAGCAACGGATATCGCAGTTGCAGCACCGCTACCCCGTTCAGTTGGTGTCGATCGGAATCGATCCGCTTTCCGACTCGCCGCCCGCGCTGCACGCATGGCTCATGCGCTTCCAGGCCGGACCCGAATGGCGGGCGGCCACGCCGACGTTGCAGGACGTCGACCGGATGCGCAAAGCGCTTTCGGGCAGCACCCTGCCACTCGGCAACATTGCCGATCACTCGACCCAAATCTACTGCTTCGACGCGAACGCAATGTTGCGCTGGCGAAGTGATGACCTGCCTCGCGCGGATCAAGTTTGCGATGTACTGGGCGCATTAGGGCGTGTGTAACCTATTGGACTGAGGCTATGTCACAAAACCGATCGTTTGGGATCCTCTCGCAATTGTTCGACAGGTGCGTGAAAGCGTTGCTGCCAATCACATTCATGGCGGCGCTTTCGATGTTCTCCGCAGCTGCCGACGCGCAGACATCGAGCACGCTCACCGTCAACGGCACGACCTTGTGCGCCGATGTGAACGCCGAATCGAAGACGCCTGGCGCCTCGGTTATCGAGTGGACGTGCAATGGCGGGAATAACCAGCACTGGACACTGACGCAGAACAACGGGCTTTATCAGTTCGTCAACGTCAACAGCAAACTTTGCCTCGACATCTACGGTGTCAGCACGGACGCCGGCGCTGGGGCGGACCAGTGGACCTGCAATGGCCAGGCGAATCAAAGCTTTCAGCTGATCCCGCAAGGTGGCGGCTTTGCAATCGTCGCGTCGCAGAGTCACCTGTGTCTGGCTGTTGCCAGCCTCACGGCGCAGGGCTCGCAGATAACGCAGCAGCCTTGCAGCGGAGCCGCTCTGCAGACGTGGCAGATCAGCGGCATGACCGCGAAAACATTGCCGGCGAAGTGGACTACACCCTATAACCTGTCGATCGTGCCGGCAGCTGCGGCGAATCTGCCCGATGGCACCGTGGTAGTGTGGTCCTCCGACAAGAAGCTGGACTTTACGTCTGGCGAAGTCACCCCCGGCAACACATACACCGCAATCTTTAACCCGACCACCGGCACGAGCAAACAGGTTCTCGTGACGAATACCGGCCACGATATGTTCTGCCCGGGCGTCGTCAATCTTCCGGATGGCCGTATTTACGTCACCGGTGGCTCGAGCAGCGACGCGACGAGTTTCTACACGCCTTCGACTGGAAAATGGACGTCGGGTCCTCTAATGACTATTCCGCGCGCCTACCACGGCAGCGTAACGTTGAGCAATGGCAACGTATTCCTGGTGGGCGGCTCGTGGAACGGAGGCGAGGGCGGCAAGACCGGCGAAACCTGGTCACCGAGTACGGGTTGGCAGGTCAATAGCGCCATTCTCGCCGACTACATCCTCACGAATGACGCGGCTGGCATTTTCCGGTCCGACAATCATGCATGGCTGTTTGCGGTGGCAAATGGGCGAGTCTTCCACGCCGGTCCGAGCGTTGCCATGCACTGGTTCGATACCGCCGGCGCGGGCAGCGTGACGCCTGCCGGCAACCGGGGCAGCGATACCGACGCGATGAACGGCAACGCCGTTATGTACGATATCGGCAAGATCCTGGCTGTAGGCGGTGCGCCGAGCTACGAGTATTCCAACGCGACTGCGGACGCCACGCTAATCGACATCAGCAGCGGCACCGCGGTGACGCAAACGCTTACGCCGATGAATTACCGCCGCGCCTTTAACACCAGCGTGGTCTTGCCGAACGGTCAGGTGGTAGTCCTGGGTGGAGAGGCGTACCCGGTAACGTTTTCGGACGACACCGCCGTGCTGGCGCCGGAGTTGTGGGACCCTACCACCAAGACTTTCTCGGTGCTCCCGCCGCAAGCCGTGCCGCGTAACTATCACAGCATCGCACTGCTGTTGTCGGACGGTCGCGTACTGAGTGGTGGCGGTGGACTGTGCGGAAGCTGCTCGACAAACCATACGAACCTCGAAATACTGACGCCGCCGTACCTGCTCAACGCGGACGGCTCGGCGGCAACACGACCGACCCTCACAGCCGCGCCCACTACGGCACAGCTCGGGACATCGATCGCCGTAACGGGCAGCAGTGGCATCACGGCCTTTGCGTTGATGCGCATGTCTTCGTCGACCCACGCGGTCAACAACGAGCAGCGGCGGGTACCCGTGACTTTCACGGTAGGAACGGCGGGCGAATATCTGATCAATATTCCTTCTGATCCGGGTGTCGTCGTGCCTGGCTACTACATGCTGTTTGGCCTGAACGCGAAGGGCGTGCCGAGCGTTTCGCGCACGGTGCAGATCCAGTGATGGCGTTACGGTCACGGCGAACCGCGGCGCGTGCGCTGGCGCTGGCGCTGGCGAACATCACGTATGTCGCGCATGGCGCGCCGCTTTGTGAGTCGAACGATCTCGGGTGTTCGATCTTCAATGGGCAGCATTCGGTTGAGGCGCAATTGCGCGACGACGATCGTCTGTTGCCCGGCTCGACCACCCGTTGCGCGAACTGCCATTCGCAAACCGGCTCGGGCGACGCATTCGCACCACCCTTGACCGCCGGCAACCTGTTTCCTGCGAAGAGTCGAAGGGACGGTCCGGCGAGCAGTTACGATCAGGCAACGTTCTGCAGGGCGCTGAGGGAAGGCATCGACCCGGTCAACGTGATGTTGCGCAAAGCCATGCCTCACTACCGGATATCCGAGACCGAGTGTGCGGCGCTCTGGCATTTCGTGACGAAGCGCTAGCACCTTTGCGTGCGGTTGCGCGAATTCGGCGCCGTTTGCTCCACCAGCTTTTGTCGGTGTGTTCACGCTATACGGGCGCTTGTTCGAAATGATCGAAATAGCGACATCGCAATTGCGCATGACCCCGTTGGGGCGAAAAACGCGAATGTGCGGCAGCGTACGGAGGTGCGGCAAGCCGTCGGATAGGCTGCGATGACGTCTGCTATGAATAACTCGATTTCTGTTTGCTGGCGCAATACATCGGATGCGAAAAAATTAGAAGTCTGCGCCAGACCCGGCGGAAGTCCCTTTTAAACGATAAGACGATTTATTTCGAGCACGCGGCGGGGGGTAGATCATAGGGATTTCCTCTCCGGGTGCGTTGCGAGCAGGACTGACGTACTCGGCCTGTGCATTCGATTTCAGCCGTGACAAAAAGCGAGATCTGGCAACGCCGCATCGGCTGCACATTAAATCGAGCTTCCACCCTTTTCGTACACCCGCCCTGGGGTTTCGATGAATCAGAACTCTCTGCTTACGAATGCTGCCGTGCTCCGGAATAACGATGTAAGTCTTTCGCGTTATTTCGACGTTCTAATGGCCAAC
>NZ_VZQO01000095.1:0-6055 GCF_014397665.1 Paraburkholderia sp. UCT2 | reverse complement strand
GAGCAGGGAGCCTCGTTTGCGCGTCCAATTCACCGAGTTGAGCATCGATTCGCTTCGTCATCCGGAAAATTCGACGGCATCTCGTCTGCAACTTGGGCAGTTGGTCCATTGATCAGCGCTTCCTTAGCGACGAGTTTTATCACCGGGACATCGAAGGGATCGGCATTTCGTACTATCGGCACGCCCGGGACGGCAAGCTACTGCAGGCGCTGTATGCATCCAACGTCGATGCCTACGATCCGGGCATTGTCGATCTGCTGTGCGAACTTGAGGAGATTCACGACGGCGCCAGCGTCGATCAGTGGCCAGATCTTCTCGCCGCTCTCGGTAAGCGGTACGGGTTCGTCTGATGCGAGGGTTCGCGAGTGGTAGCGGCCGGTGGCATGCTGATTGATCAGCCACAGGATAGTGAAGCGTGCGTCGCGACCAGATTCCGTCGTTTGCGAGGAAAACCGACGTGCGTTTTCGCCACGACCGTCGTCGCGCACTTCCAGGAGGCAGTCGCGGCCGCTTCGCTCCAGTGTATTGGTGACGGTATATGTTGATACCTCGACGGACGCGACAAACGTTTGGCTCGTCACCGATATCTCGGTAAAACGATAGCTGCTGCGGTGCAGGCGCGAGCGATGAGATGGCGAAAAAACGAATCGCTTTATCGCGGCCACCGGAACAACACGCATGGGTACACGCCGGCTTTCCGCACGCTGCTGAACGACGGTATTGGACCCTACACCTGAGCGGATTGGTCTTATCCCTGTCGCCGCCTGCGCTATACCGCCGTATAGGCTTTAGACGGGCAGGTAGAAGCGCGATAACCGACGGTACGATATCTTCCTGGGTCGCTAGCGTCTATCGTGGGAAATGTGGACAGCGCCTTTGCACAGGGGCGATCGACGGAGTCTGATTCATCCGGCGGCGTCCGAAACGTGATGGTCCAGTGGCATTCGCGCGGCTCGGATGCACGGTAGCGTGCGAGCCAGACCTCGATCCGCATACTGATAATGGAGATCCCGTCACACCCTCCTGGAGAAGTAATCCATGTTTGACGAACGAGCACGAGTGAAGGCATTACAGTTTGCGCAAGCACATCCTTGGCGTCGGGACGTCAAACGGCGAAATACCGGATTCGCTGTCACCGCTGCGACGCATGTCGTCTCCTGGCGAACGCTCATCCAGACAGTATCTGACTTCCTGTTGAACATCGGTGACGCTGCGTTCACCTCGGCGGTGTCGACAAGACCGGTGTTGTTGGCCCAGGCATTGCCGCGCTACTCGGCGCTCGCCATGCCGCTAAAGTTTTCTCTTTCCTGTGTGCGATGAGTCTTTTTTGCGTTGCCCCATCGACCCCAATGGCGTTTTAGCGTCCGCGCGCCTTGGCTTCGCGATAGTCATCGACAGCGAAACCGGGGTATTTCCTCGGCCCGTTTCTGCGCCGAGTCGGTGCACTCCGATTAGCCGTCGGAAATTACCCGCATTGGGCGCCGGAAATCAACATGCGGCTATACACCGGCTTCACGAGATCGTGGTCTCACCAACGGCTGCTAAGGAAGTGACATGTCAAACATTTTGCGTAACTGGCTCTATGTAGGGACCAATGCCTACCGCGAATATAGCTTCTCGCCTCGTTGGACCGCAACGCATACCGACGAACCCCGTCCGAACCAGCTCTGCCTTTGATAAGCAGAGCGGCCGCTATTGGCTATTGCGTGTCTTATGAAAGCACTCATCCTTGGCAGGAGTGAATATGGAGATCGGCAGACCAGGTTTCCGGGTCGAATACGATTCGCTGGGCAAGCGGGAAATACCCGAGGAAGCGCGATATGGCATTCACACGCCTGGCGCCGTCGAGAACTGTCCCATATCGGGGACGCCGGTAGGCGCATACCCAAACCTGCGGAATGCGCTGGCGGCAGTCAAGCAGGCTGTCGCAGAAGTGAATGCCGAGTTGCATCGACTCGAACCCCCACCTGGTGACGCAATCGTCGCCTCTTGCGTGGAGGCGCAGAAAGGACGCTTGTGTGACCAGTGCTTCGTCGACGTGACTCAGGGCCGCGCTGACACTGAGAACGACATGAACGCCAACGAGGTGATATGCAACCGCGCTCTTGAACTTCTGGGTCGTCCGCGCGGCGACTATGTTCATCTGGATCCAGGTGCGCGCATGTGTCCCGGAGGCGGCAATGTCTATTCGACCGCACTTAGGATCTCGATCTGCGTTGCGATTGAACACCTATGTGACGGGTGCGATGCGTTGCGGTCCGCCTTCGTCAGAAAGGCGGAGGAATTCCGCGATTTGCTGCAACTCGACCGAACCACGCAGTTATACGATGCAGTTCACACCACGCTGGGTTTCAAGTTTTTGACGCATGCGCTTATGCTGGACGAACAGATGGTCAGGTTGCGAGCGTCATCCGCGCAGCTTCGTGAAATCTATCTTCGCGCGACGATTGACGCGGGCGCTACGGCCCATTCCGGATATGAAGTCGAAGCGGTTGAAGTCGAAGCGGTTGATGCAGTAAACGCAATGACCGCGCTCGGTTTGCCTATGGCGTCAACTCCGATTGAAAGAACCCAAGAGTGTGCCGCGTATTTGCGGATTTCCGGCATTTTGACCGACATCGCCGTCGAGCTTTCGAACGCGTGCAGTGACCTCCATCTGATATCCATCCGGGCACTATTCGACGTGCCCGAAATCGATCTCGCGTGGATGCGGACCGACTCCTTTGTCACGCCTGGCAGACCGAACGCGATGATTTCCGATGTCGTCCGTCAGATGGCACTCCGGATTTTGGCGAGCGACGTCGCGGTCACATTCGCGGCTGAATCGGTTCAGGTGCATCCATGCAAGACGCTGGCCGAGCATTGCATCAGGGAGATCGCGGCCGATTCCGAACAGATCCGGGAGATGCCCGAGTGTCGTCGCGCGATGGCGACTGCGGCAAATCCCTATATTGGCGGCAAGAGTGCTCGCATACCCGGCGCGCATTCCAGAAACAGCATGCTAAGAGAGGCGGTGCTGCACCGGCAGCTGATAGCCGAGGAGGAACTCGACCGGGCCCTGCGCGCTGGCGCAGGCGATTTATCGGTAGTTTTGTCGATGCCGGCGTAGAGAGCAAAAGACCCGTGAGGCAAGTATGCATGTAAGCGCGCGAATCAGACACTGAGTGCGCGCGTCCCATCGGCAGGGCGCATGTCGCCGGCATGCCATGGCGATATGTAGGAATCCAACGTACTGATAGAGATTGTTTGCGCGCCCATGCTGACGGCGAACCGTGCTTCATTGCATGGCGGGTCTACAGCATCGGGAAATTTTTTACCTGGATCAATCCTCTGCCTTGTGAACATCGTGAAACATTCCGTTCCTGTCGCGCCTGAAATTGCACGTATCTTCTTATCTTCGTTCATACGATCGCCCAAGCGGACGCACGTGATGGTCGCGGCTTGCAGCGCAATCCTGCTGTCGGCATGCCAGTCGCGCGAAGCCGCCGCTCCTGAGCCGAAGCCCGTGGTCGCTCTGGCCGTTCACGCCGACGGGCGCGCGGTAGGTGCGTCGCTGCCGGCTCAGGTGCAGGCGCGCTACTCGACGGTGCTTTCGTTCCGGGTGGGCGGCAAAATCATCGAACGGCGGGTTCATCTCGGCGATGCCGTCAAGGCGGGACAGGTTGTTGCACTGCTCGACCCGACCGACCTGCGCAATAACCTGGCCAACGCACGAGCCCAGCTCGATGCCGCCGAACATCGACTTGTCTACGCGAAGCAGCAGCTCGACCGCGATCAGGCGCAGGCGCAGGCGAACCTGATCGCGCCGGCGCAACTTGAACAGACGCAGGACGCCTACGCCTCCGCGCTCGCCCAGCGCGACTCGGCGCTCGCCCAGATGGCGCTCGCCTCGGACAATCTGCGCTATGCGACGCTGACAGCGGACCACGACGGCGTGATTGCCTCGGAGGACGCCGACACGGGCCAGAACGTTCAGGGAACCCAATCGATCTATCACCTCGACTGGACGGGCGACGTAGACATCGTCTGCGACGCGCCCGAGCGCACGCTGAGCTCGCTGACAGTCGGCAGCATGGCGCGCGTAACGCTGCCGGCGCTACCCGGCAAGACCTTCGAGGCGCGCGTGCGCGAGGTATCGGCTGCTGCCGATCGAGAAAGCCGCACCTGGCGCGTCAAGCTGACGCTGGCCGCCCCGAGCCGCGACGTGCGCCTCGGCATGACGGCGATTGTGGGGTTCGATGTCGTCGGCGACGCGCCCGTGGGGCAGATTTTTACGCTGCCTGTGACGGCGCTCTTTCACGAGGGTGAGCACCCCGCTGTCTGGGTGGTGCGCGCCGGCAGCGACACACTCGAACTGCGCCCGGTCACTATCCAGCGATATGACGAGCGCACCGTCTCGATCAGATCGGGCCTACGCGACGGCGACCGCGTCATGCTCCAGGGCGCACACGCCGTGAGCGCGGGCCAGCATGTGCAGGTGGTGCCCCCGCTTCATCCCGAGGACTTCCCGTCATGAGGGCGCGCGACAGTGAATCCGCAGGCAACAGCGCGCCCGTCCCGTCTTCCGGGGCAGACAAATCTGGCGAAGGCGGCTTCAATCTTTCCGCCTGGGCGCTACGTCATCAGCAGCTCGTGATCTTTCTGATCGGGCTCGCCACGCTTTTCGGCGTGATCGGTTATACGCAACTCGCGCAGTCGGAAGATCCGCCGTTCACCTTCCGGACGATGGTGATCAAGACCTACTGGCCTGGTGCGACTGCGCGCGAGGTGCAGGAACAGATCACGGACCGGATCGGCCGCCAGCTGCAAGCGGCGCCGTATATCGACTACATCAAGAGCTACTCGCGCCCCGGCGAGTCGATGATCTTCTTCGCCATGAAGGACTCCGCGCCCGTCAAGGAAGTGCCGGAAACCTGGTATCAGGTGCGCAAGAAGGTCGGCGACATTGCCGCGACGCTGCCGAAGGGCACCGTCGGCCCGTTTTTCAACGATGAATTCGGCGACGTCTACACCAACATCTATGCGCTTGAAGGCGACGGCTTTTCGCCGGCGCAACTGCACGACTACGCTGACAAGCTGCGCACAGTCCTGCTGCGCATACCCGGTGTGGCGAAGGTCGACTATTTTGGCGACCCCGATCAGCACATCTTCGTCGAGATATCGAATGCGCAGCTCACGCGGCTTTCGATCACGCCGCAACAGCTCGCTCAGGCGATCGACGCACAGAATGCCGTGGCGCCCGTCGGCACCATCACGACCGCGGACGACCGCGTGTTCGTGCGTCCGAGCGGCGCGTTCAAGGACGTGCAGGCACTCGCGGACATGATGATCACCATCAACAAGCGCACGTTCCGGCTGGGCGACATCGCGAAGATCACACGCGGTTATGACGATCCACCGGTGACCCAGATGCGCGTCGGCGGCCAGGCGGTGCTCGGCATCGGCGTGACGATGCAAAAGGGCGGCGACGTGATCGACCTCGGCAAGGCGCTCGATGCAAAAGCCGCCGAACTGCAGGCCACGCTGCCGGCGGGTCTGAAACTCGCTCCGGTTTTGAGCATGCCGCACGCGGTCAAGCAATCGGTGGATGAGTTCGTGAAATCGGTTGGCGAAGCGGTGGCGATCGTGCTGGTCGTGAGCCTCGTCTCGCTCGGTCTGCGCACCGGCATGGTCGTCGTGATCACGATTCCGATCGTGCTGGCGGCAACCGCGCTGTGCATGCACATCTTCAATATCGGCCTGGACAAGGTCTCGCTCGGCACACTCGTGCTCGCGCTGGGTCTGCTCGTCGACGACGCGATCATCGCCGTCGAAATGATGGCGGTGAAGCTGGAGCAAGGCTGGAGCCGGGCGCGCTCGGCAGCGTTCGCGTATACCAGCACGGCATTCCCGATGCTGACGGGCACGCTCGTCACCGTATGCGGCTTTCTGCCGATTGCGCTCGCCAAATCGAGCACGGGCGAATACACGCGTTCGATCTTCGAAGTGTCGGCCATCGCGCTGATCGTTTCGTGGTTCGCGGCAGTCGTGCTGGTGCCGTTGCTGGGTTATCACC
>NZ_VZQO01000094.1:0-6801 GCF_014397665.1 Paraburkholderia sp. UCT2 | reverse complement strand
TGCAATTTCCGCTTCGGCGAAGCCGATCTGCCTCTTCATCATCGTGAGTCTGTTCCGTGAGTTGCCTTCTATAACGTCCTCAGCTACGCCAACGATGACCACCGAGCTGAATAAATCAGCGCTTCCCCAGATGCCGAGGCGCCGCCGTTGTATTATTCGGCGCACTCCGGTTCATCCCGGTTACCTGCTGATGCCTCGCGTTAACGCCGAGCCGCATGATCCAGTGAAGAAGCCAACTCCACCGACTGCGAAACTTCTTCAGCGGGGACAGTCGCCCTTCGACGTCTGCGAAGACCTGATTCACTGGTCTCTGGATCTTTCGGTATTTTTGCAAGCAGTACCTGTTTCGCTTTCACGACGTGCGCGCCAGCGAGCATGACAGCTGCTTCTACATCGCGTGCACGGATTGCCGCAATCAAATGGCGATGGTCGTCGGCCACGCCAGCGAATCGTTCCGGACCATACTCGTAGCGCCGCCACAGCGCGGCAATCAACAACCAGTGCCGGTTGAGCAGGGTAACAGCATCGGGATTCTGCGCGATTTCCCCGATCAAGCGATGGAGTTCGCGGTTCGCACTCAATACGCCAGGGAAATCGGATGCCTCAATATTCTTTTCGAGGCGCGCTTCGATACGTTCCAGTTCGGCCAGACCTTCGGGGGTGCATCGTGTCACCATCTGGCGGACGATAAGCATTTCGATTGAACACCGGAGGTCGAAGATATTGCTCACAAAATGCCTGTCCAGCGGACGGACACGAGCGCCCCGATTGGGCTCGATCACGAGCAGACCTTCTCCGTGCAGTGCGCGTAGCGCCTCGCGGATCGGCATTTGACTCACGCCATACCGGTTCGCCAACCCTGCAATGGTGATGCGCGATCCGAACTGGAATTCGCCCGCAACAATATCCTCACGGATCCGGTGCTCAATATCCTGTATCTGAACCATGACGCCCTCAATTGTTTCCGCTCGCGAGATGCGCGCGGAATTGCATTTTTAGTCGTAGTTTAACTGAAGAGAAACTGGCCTGATGTGACTTTGCCAGTGATGGATTCGCCGTGGATGTCTCATAGGGGCGACGCGAGTGAGCGTAGAGGCTAGTGTGCTCTCGCTTCCGAGCGAGCAGAGGTTTCACTTCATCCGAAAAAAACGCCCCGACGCGCGGTCGGGGCCAATTACCGGAGCGGAGGGATTCCGGTACTCCTCGTTGCTCGTGCGAGGCGTGAACGTCAAACGTCCTCGAGCTCACGCCTTGTCGAGTTCAGGAAAGGCGATGCGAATGCGATCAGGGCGCATCCGAGGTAACCACAGGAATAGAGTGCAATGGCTCGCAGACCGTAAGCATTGAGGAGTACGGGTGCTAGCACCAGATTGAGTGCTATCGCGAGACGGGTCACGCATTGCGCAATACCGGAGCCGAGTGCGCGCAGTTCGGTCGGAAACGCTTCAGAACTCCATACCCATGACAGCACGCCCGGGCCGAACCAGGTAAGCATGGAGTACGACACGAAGCAGATGAGCAAGGCGGCCTTGTTCAACGGACCGAGAAACGCAATACCCATACCGGCCACGAACACGCCAAGGCATGACCAGATGCCCATACGGCGCCGGTCCACGTTGTCGATGATCAGCGAACCGATAAAAACCGCGACCAACCCAACCGAAAATGCAGCCAGGGCAAATTCAAGCGAACGGCTCGTGCCCAGTCCGCTGCTCGCGAGAACGAGCGGCCCCGCAATGGTCGCGACTGCGCCGGCGAAACCATTCAGTGCGAAGAATCCGGTGACAGCCAACAGGCGCCGCAGTGCCTGGCCCGTCAGAAGGTTGCGGTACTCCCGTTTTGGCGTGACAGTCGACTTCGGCTCGGGAATGCCGAGTGCCAGAAAGATCTCCCGCGCTTCGGCCGCACGTCCGTGGGCTTGCAACCAGCGCGGCGATTCCGGCAGGAACTGTCGGGCTATCAACACGGCAAGAGCCGGTATTGCCGCGAGTCCAAACAACCAGCGCCACGTGTTTTCGCCGGTGATGGGCTGCAGCGCCAAGGCGAGCAGAACGCTCGCGATGGCACCGCCGAGCCACATCAGATTTGGCAGCGACCCCGCCACGCGGCCGCGCCGTGCGCTCGGTGCGATCTCGGCAAGAAAGCTGTGCGACGTGGGAATGTCCATACCGACCGCGACGCCGATCACGAAGCGGGCGATCAGCAATTGCCAGAAGTCTGTCACGAAGGCGGATGCAAGCGACGCGACGACGAAAAAGACGAGGTTCAACATGAAGATGACCTTGCGTCCGAGTCGGTCGGACAGATCACCGAACACGACAAGGCCCAGCGCTGTGCCGATGAAGGCCGTGGCCGCCAGCCAGCCCTTTTCGGAGCCTGTCAAATGCAACTGCGGTCCGATGAAAAGCAGCGCGGCCCCCATCACGAGCAGGTCGTAACCGTCGATGAACTCTCCAAATGCCACGAGCCGCGGCGTCCAGACGCGGATCCGATCCGCGGCTTGCGGCGAAATTGCCGATATCGTTGTCATGCTTTCCTCCAGGGACCGCCGGATGAACGAGCGGCCCGTTTACTCGATGGCAGAGAAACGGCTTATGCCAATTCTCCTCTCTGGCAACCTTCCAATATTGCTGGCCGGACTATCAAAACGCCGTCCGCAGCCCAATCGAGAATGCCCAGGGATCGAAGCCCGGAGTCACCTTGGAAAACGGCGACACGTTGCTGGGCGCAGCATTCAGATTGGGAATTCCGATCGTGCTGTTCGAACTGTTGAACAGCTTCGTATAGAGCGTGTACAACTGGGTCCGCTTCGAAATGAAGTAGACATACCCGAGGTCAAAGCTTGTCGCACTGCCGACTCCGCCGGATTGCGTGCTGTTGATGTGCCCGACCCCCAGATTGACCTGTCCTGGACCGACCGGCGCGACGCCGGTCGCGGTCCACGACGAAGCGAAGCGGCCGAGGCTGTCGCTTGCATACACATAGTCGGTTCCCAAAGTCGCGAAGTTGAAGTTATATGTCGCGCCGACAATGTGGGTTTTCAGGCTCGTGAGCGCGCCGTCAATATAGTAGTGGGAATTGTTAAAGCCATAGCCGACCTTGAGACCACCGTGGGCATAGATCAGGTTGGCGCCGAGGTTTTTGCCGTCTTGAGTGTCGTCCTGAACGCCGTTTGCGCCGCTCGAGTAGGTGACTTCGGAGGTCAGACCGCCAAAGAGCACCGGCGTCCGGTAGCTGATCGAGTTGTTGCTAAATCCGCCAAGCCCCGAAAAAGCTCCGCCGAGTGTGGCGCTTGACTTCTGCGCACCGAAAATCTGCGACAGTATGGCCTGATGCTGGATGTTAGGTGCGGTATAGCTATCGAGCCGATAAGTGTTCGCGTCCTCGAACAGGTAGACCCAGAAGGTTGGCGCTCGATAGCGACCGAGGGTCACCGTTCCCTGGTTACTCGTCAAGGCCACCCACGCCTCTCGCGTAAAGAACCCGCTGCCGGCAATCGAGCCATCGCCGACGTTGAACTGGTTCTCGAGGTGGAATTGCGCACTCATCCCGCCACCGATGTCTTCGTTTCCAGTCAACATGAAGCGGTTGGCTTGGAGGTCGCCGTTCTGGAATCGATAGAGCGTAGGGTGACTGGACGGATCGCTCTTCAGAGCACCGACCTGCGCGATTTCAAATCCTCCATCGATGATGCCGCTCAACGTCACCGAAGATTGCGCCTGCGCGACCCCTGCTACACTAAAGAGACACCCGTAGATGGCCAGTCTTCCTGCTTTCATTTTATTTTTCCATTCGTAGTACTAGTCATATATACAGACCGCCCACGTCGACGATGCACGCCGTGGACTACCGCAATTCAGGTTTTTGATTCCAACCTACAAGTGAGCGCCGCCATCGACCGGGATGTCGGCCCCAGTAGTGAAAGCACCCGCATCGGACGTCAGCAGGAGAACCATATGGGCCACTTCTTCGGGGATACCGGCCCGGTGCATCGGATTCGCCTTGTGTTCGATCTCATGCCATTCATGAGGATTTTCGCGTCGCCACGCGTTGCGCGGTGTCGAGATCAGCCCGGGCGAGACCGTGTTAAGCGTGATGCCGTCCGCTGCATGGACCTTCGCCAGGTTGCGGATCAGGTTGTGATGCGCGGCCTTCATGGCGGCATAGACAGCAAGCTCGGGGTCAGGCCGGAATTGATTCAGACTGCCAATCGAAATGACACGTCCCCAGCCAGCTGCCGCCATCGGCCCCAGTGCTGCCTGCAGCATCTCGACGGAGGCCTCAAAGTTGACTCGCGCGTGTCGGGCAATCGACTCCGCTGTAACTGCTCCGAATCGTTCGCGTATCTGCGTCGATGCGCAAATCACCAGCACGTCGACGCCTCCAAGAATCTCGTTCGCACGTTCGACTAGCAGTGCGCCGCTGCCCGGCGCACTCAGGTCGACATCGAGCCCGGCCGAGTCCGGCGAAAGCGCCTGCAGATCGTTGACGAGCGCCGCGGCGGCCCCTGCATAACCCGTCATCTCGTCAATCTGGCGTGAGTAATGCATCGCGACCACAGCGCCTTCCGCTGCGAAGAGGCGCGCTACTTCCCGACCAATGCCGAGGCTCGCACCCGTGATGAGAACGCGGCGACCCTCATGGGACGTCATGCGAGCGATTTGCAATTTGGTGGGCTGTGCCATGTGAGTCTGCTCCGTTGGTTAGCGCTATTGAAACCGCCCGCCGCACTCTTTGCCATCAGGGCAATCCCTACGTTTATGATCACATACAGCGATTATTATCGATTTCGCGTCCTTTAGCTGACCTGATATGATCATATATGATCGAAGCGGTGAAATTCCCCTGGAGCGAAAGCCGATGCGAGAGCAAGTGTCGAATGATGTGTGTGGCGGCAACAAAGTGCTCCACGAATCTCACGTCCGGAAGTCTCCGCGCGGCGTCCCGTATTGGGCGGACGCCCGAAGAAGCGCGTTGCAGTACATGCGCACTAAGGCGGCAATGTTCGTCGGGACAGAGGGCTGGGTCCGGCCCCGATCTGCCGGCCGGATTCGTCGCGTGGAATGACCAGCCGTCAATTGCCTGAATGGACATCGCTGCCGGCAACACGGCTACCCAAATTAATGTTACCTATAGCTTTCCTACCGAATATGAAAAAAGAAGCCCGCATTGACTCCCTGACGCTGTCCATCGTCCAGGTCACCCCTTCAACGCGCTGGGCCTTCGTCGAAATGGTCGACGATCAGAACAGGACGGGATTCGGAGAAGCGACCCTGGCTGGCCACGACGGTGATTTGCTGCGCGTAGCTAGCGAACTTTTTGCAGCCGTTGTGAACACGAGGCTCAAGGAAACCGGGACGATGTTCGCCACGCTGAGGCTCGAAACACTCGCACGCGCAGCGGTCGTATCCGCGCTCAGCCATGCAACTATGGATTTGCTCGGACAGGCCCGCAACTGCAGCGCCGCTGCACTGCTTGGCGAAATCGTGCGCGAGTCCGTACCGATGTACGCCAATATCAATCGTCGCACGCGCTCGCGCGCGCCGGCCGATTTCGCTCAGAGCGCTCGAGTGGCCACTGCCGCAGGTTTCTCCGCAGTGAAGATTGCGCCTTTCGATGATGTCGCCTTATACGGCGCTCACACGAACTACGATAAAAAGCTGATTGACGCTGCACTGGATCGTATCGCCGCGGTCCGGGACATTGTCGGTCGGTCGGTCGAGGTCATGGTGGACTGCCATTGGCGACTCAACGTCGCGGTAGCCCGCGAAGTGCTCGCCAGCAACGTATGCGATGGACTCTACTGGCTCGAATGTCCGATTCCAGAATCGCCAGACAACTTGCAGGATCTGCGCGCCCTCCGTTCATTTGCCAACAGCCGGGGAATTCGTCTTGCAGGCTGCGAGCAGGCGGTTCGCACCGATGGCTTCCGACCATTTGTCAAAGCGGGCGCCTACGATGTGATGATGCCCGACATCAAATATGTCGGCGGTATGGGTGAGATGCTCGAGGTTGCCCGTCTCCTCGATTCGCATGGCGTGGAGTTTTCGCCACACAATCCAAGTGGTCCGGTTGCGCACGCAGCCAGCCTCCAGATCTGTGCGCTCGTGCCAAACTTCCGACGTCTGGAAATGCAATTCAACGAGACACGGTATTTCGACGCGATCGCCAACATGAAACTACCGCTCCCGCAAAATGGGAAAACGCGCGTGTCGTCCGCGCCCGGCCTCGGGATCGAAGTCAATCGCACGGAGCTGGACTCTTTGACAATCCGCCGGCTGATATTCAATCGCGAACACGAGAAATGCAACGCTACCGTCGCGTGACGTGCCGGTAACGACGTCTGGTCGCTATATCGAGTCCCGAGTCTTTCTGCCGGCATCCGCCCGCCATGAGCCGAACCACCGCCGCCTCCTCACGTACCATTTTATTCGGCTCGGCCGACGGTTCTGTCGAATGAAAGGGACGCTTTGGTCGCGGCCGAATCCTGACAAGCGAAGGGAATCGTTTGGCCCATGCCCGCCCACAACTGTTCCAGCACAACGCCAAAACGCTTCCGTAGTCTGGTGTCCTGAAATTCGCTTGCCTGAACTTCTTCGCCGAGCCAACTTCGTTCGTCCGACTGTCGTTTGCCGGCCATATCGCTCGCACATGAAACGTGACGTCGGCCAGGTTGATATGACTTCTCGTGTCAATATGATCGGTTCTGTGTTTTCGATGTTTGAATTTCCTGAGGGCGACGTAGCAGTAAATCTCGACGGTGGATCAAGCTGATATCCGCGGATTGGCTACCGCATTACA
>NZ_VZQO01000093.1:0-6884 GCF_014397665.1 Paraburkholderia sp. UCT2 | reverse complement strand
GTGGGACATCAAGCATTAGGTCCTAACGTCGGCCTTCGAGTCATCTCGAATTTTGGTGGTCAAGTTCCTGGTTGTTTCCACGTAGTCATCCGTTGTGGCGGGCACCTGACTCGCAAATTCGCCGTCTAGGGCACTGGTTCCATTTGTCGCGAGACGTCCCGTTTTAGGGTTTCCACCCGTTTCCACGGCCGTTGCACGCGACTACGATCGGTCTGGTCAGGTGGTCGACCAGTCGGCCAAAAGACCAAAACAGAACCATAAGGTCGGAGCTCTGCGTGCTATGCGAGCGCTGCGATGTGAAGGAGACGAAATGTCACAGGAATTCCATCATCCGTTCGTCAGACCGATTGAGCCTGCCGTCCATGTTCCGAGTACTTGCGCCGCTTGGTGTCAAGCAATGACGGCGGGGTATGGCCAATGAGCTACCTCTACGACGAAGTGATCGACGGTGTTCTTCCGTCGCACGACAAGGACACGCTTGTAAGGGAGATCAGGACCCTCCTGCCGGACATGGAATTGCTGAATTCCAAAGAAGGCATGCGGCCCTTTGAATGCGACGGGCTTTCAGCGTATCGATGCGCTCCAATGCTTGTTGCTCTGCCCGACAAGATTGAGCAGGTTGAGCACTTGTTGAAGTACGCTGCCCGGCGCCGGATACCGATAGTTGCCCGCGGAGCAGGCACGGGACTTTCGGGAGGTGCGATGCCTCTTGAGAAGGGGATATTGCTCGTGATGGCCCGCTTCAACAAGATCATCGAATTGGACGTAGATGCTTGTACGGCGCGGGTGCAGCCGGGCGTCCGCAATCTTGCAATTTCACAGGCAGCGGCGCCGTACGGCCTTTACTACGCCCCTGACCCGTCATCCCAGATCGCATGTTCGATTGGCGGCAATGTGGCCGAGAACGCTGGCGGCGTGCACTGTCTCAAATACGGTCTGACCGTTCACAACATACTGAAAGTGGAGATTTTGACTATCGAGGGTGAGCGGCTGACGTTGGGTTCTCAGGCCCTGGATAGCGCTGGATTTGATCTGCTGGCGCTCTTTACTGGCTCGGAAGGGATGCTGGGAATCGTGACTGAAGTTACGGTCAAGCTGCTTCCGAAGCCGCAAAGCGCGAAGGTGTTGCTCGCCAGTTTTGACGATGTCGAACGCGCCGGTGCCGCAGTGGCAAAGATTATCGGCGATGGAATCATTCCCGGGGGGCTTGAAATGATGGACAACCTCGCCATCCGGGCTGCCGAGGACTTTATCCGTGCTGGCTACCCGGTCGAGGCCGAGGCAATCCTTCTATGCGAACTTGACGGATCTGACTCGGACGTGCAGGAGGACGTGGAGCGCGTCGACGCGATATTGCGTATGGCGGGTGCGACGGATGTGCGTCTCGCGAAGGACGAAGCGGAGCGTCAAAAATTCTGGGCGGGACGAAAGAATGCGTTCCCCGCTGTCGGTCGAATTTCTCCGGATTATTACTGCATGGATGGCACGATTCCACGCCGGCAGTTGCCTCGGGTTCTAAAAGGAATCGCTGACTTGTCCATCGAATATGGGTTGCGCGTTGCCAACGTATTTCACGCGGGCGACGGCAATATGCATCCGCTCATTCTTTTTGACGCAAACGTCCCGGGTGAGATGGATAGAGCTGAAGCGATCGGTGCGCGAATCCTTGAACTGTGCGTAGAAGTGGGCGGCAGCATTACGGGTGAGCACGGCGTAGGTCGCGAGAAGATCAATCAGATGTGCGCGCAATTCAACAGCGACGAATTGCTCGTATTCCACGCGGTGAAGGCGGCGTTTGACCCGAACGGTTTGCTGAACCCTGGCAAAAACGTACCCACGCTGCACCGCTGTGCCGAGTTTGGATCAATGCACGTGCATCACGGGCAACTTCCTTTCCCTGAACTGGAGCGCTTCTGATGCGCCGCGATATGGACCCCGATAACAGCGCGCAACTCATTGAGCAAGTGATGCAGGCCATCCGCACGCGGACACCACTTCGGATCCGCGGCGGTGACAGCAAATTGGCGTTGGGACGTGTAGTCGATGCAGCACCTCTGGACACACGCAAGCACAGAGGCATCGTCAGCTACGATCCGACCGAACTGGTGATTACCGCCCGGGCTGGCACTCCTCTCGCTGAACTAAATGCCGTGCTGGATGCTGCCGGTCAAATGCTTCCGTGCGAGCCGCCAGCGTTCGGGGGGGCTGCGACGGTTGGTGGGATGGTGGCGACTGGTTTGTCTGGTCCGCGCCGTCCATGGGCCGGGTCGGTGCGTGATTTCGTCTTGGGCTGCCGCGCGATCACTGGCAACGGTAAGCATATGCGTTTTGGTGGCGAAGTGATGAAGAACGTCGCGGGCTATGACGTTTCGCGCTTGCTCACAGGAAGCTACGGCTGCCTCGGGTTGATCACGGAAGTATCTCTGAAGGTCCTGCCGAAGCCGCGCGCGACAGTTCACCTGGAACTTGAGACTGACGTCGCGGATGCACTTTTCAGGCTAGCCGAGTGGCGACGTTCGGGGCTGCCCATCGCCGGCGCGTGCTACACCTCCAACATGCTTCACCTTCGTCTCGAAGGGGGCAATGGCTCCGTTCGTGCAGCACGCGAGCTCATCGGTGGTGAGGAGGCTGACGGCACCTTCTGGACGGCGTTGCGCGAATTTCGTCTTCCGTTCTTTGACGGGCGGGATTCGTTGTGGAGGATCTCGCTGCCTCCGACCGCTCCCGTTATCGACTTGCCGGGCGACACCTTGCTGGATTGGGGGGGCGCTCAACGCTGGCTCACCACTTCAGCGCCAGCAGATGAACTGCGTCGGATCGCCCAACGCCATGGTGGATATGCGACCGCGTTCCGTTCGCATGAGACAAACGAGCCGTTTCACCCGCTAACTGCGCCCTTGCTGCGGTACCACCGTCAGTTGAAGCAGCAGCTAGATCCCCACGGCATCATTAATCCGGGCCGCATGTACGCGGAAATCTGAACGACTTCCAGGCGAGTAATCCGATGCAAACGAATCTCAGCGAAGAAGCAAAGAAGCTCGAGCGCGCAGATGAAGCGGCGGGCATTCTCCGCTCTTGCGTACATTGCGGGTTCTGCAACGCAACGTGTCCGACCTATCAGTTGCTTGGTAATGAACTCGACGGTCCGCGCGGGCGCATATATTTGATCAAACAGGTACTCGAGGGGGAGCCTGTCACTGGGGAAACGCAGCTTCATCTCGACCGATGCCTCAGTTGCCGCAACTGCGAAACCACGTGTCCGTCGGGAGTGCAGTATCACAAGCTTCTTGATATTGGCCGTGCGGAGGTCGAGCGTCACGTTGCGCGGCCAACAACCGATAGGTTGCTTCGCGCTGCTTTGCGCCATGTAGTACCTCGTGCAAGAGTGTTTGCTACTGCGCTCAAGGCGGGGCGGGCACTGCATCCGCTGTTGCCAGCTTCAGTGAAGCAGAAAATACCGGCCCGCCATGTCGCAGCGAAACGTCGGCCACCAACTCAGCATCAGCGTCGTATATTGATGCTCGAAGGCTGCGTCCAACCCTCGCTGTCGCCGAACACGAACTCAGCGGCTGCACGCGTGCTGGACAGACTTGGTATTAGCGTTTCCCCTGCTAAGGAGGCTGGTTGCTGTGGCGCAACCGATTATCACCTCGGGGCTCACGCAACTGGGCTTGAGCGTGCAAAACGGAATATCGATGCATGGTGGCCCGCAATCGAAGCGGGCGCCGAAGCAATTGTAATATCGGCGAGTGGATGCGGTGCCTTCGTCAAAGAGTATGGCGAATTGCTGCAGCGCGATCCGGCGTACGCTCACAAGGCGGAACGCGTCAGCGCGCTCGCCCGTGATCTTGCTGAAATACTTGCGGCAGAGCCGATGAACGAGCTAAGAGGTGGGGCAACCCAGCGCGTCGCGTTTCACTGCCCGTGTACCTTGCAGCACGCACAGAAGCTAGGGGGAGCCGTTGAACGTATTCTTCAGCAACTGGGCTTCGATCTCACAGCAGTCCCAGACGCTCACCTGTGCTGTGGTTCGGCTGGTACGTATTCGATTACTCAGCCCGTATTGGCGGCCAAGCTTCGCGAGAACAAGCTCAACGCACTCGAGAGTGGTAAGCCGGATACGATCGTCACCGCCAACATCGGTTGCCAGACGCATCTCAACGGTGCAAGCCGGACTCCAGTTCGCCACTGGATCGAACTCGTTGAGGAGTCGCTTTCGGAACGCGCGTGAGGGCGGTTCGGATGCGACGTTTGAGCCGCAATCGCAATTTGCGTCGCAGTCTCAAAGGTGGGCGCTGACGCTCTTCAAGAATTTAAATCTGCTCCACGCGCACACGGGTGAACCTGTGCCCAAGTATTCCGGCTTGAATTGTCCTGCGGATTTGAATTCCGACGTTCGAGGATACGCCGAAGCGCGGCTTGAAAGATGGTGTCGATCGGGGCGGAGTCTTTGTGCGGCGTCCCACGTACTCTAGGCGACGGCACTTTTACGCCGTCGAACTGGATCGTAAATCAAAAGTTATCCGAAATGATCGGGCACAGGAGACAGAATGAATCCAGCAATTCCGTTGTCAGCAGGTGCGATTTATACGCAGCCGCTTACCCCCGTGAGCAACTCACTGCTTCTATCGTTCCTGGTAGCTGCGATACCGATTGTCGTTGCACTTGTAATGCTTGGCATTCTGCGTCGTCCTGCCTGGCAAGCTTCCCTCGCAGGCCTGATCACTGGACTAGTTATCTCCATAGCAATTTGGGGCATGCCTGCCGGTCTTGCTTTCAACTCGGTTGCTGCCGGCATGGCTCTCGCGCTGCTCCCGGTTATGTGGATCGTGTTCACCGCTCTCCTGCTTTACAACATTGCGGTTAAGTCCGGGCGTTTTGACCAGTTTCGTCAGTGGATGCTAGATCACCTACCTGACGACAGACGCCTTGTCCTGCTTGTTGTCGCCTTTTCATTCGGCTGTTTGCTTGAAGGTATTTCAGGATTCGGTACTCCAGTCGCAATTACCAGCGCGCTGCTCGTCGGACTCGGCTTTCCAACGCTTGAGGCTCTTACTTACGCGCTGATATTCAATACGGCTCCGGTGGCATTTGGTGCGCTTGGGGTACCAATCACGGTGCTCGGCGCGGTGACATCGCTCCCCTCGGACACGCTTGCTGCCATGGTCGGTCGACAACTGCCGTTCTTCGCATTCCTCCTGCCGTTCTATGTCGTTGCAATGTATGGTGGAATCCGTTCAATCGGAAAGTTGTGGCCAGCCCTTGTCGTATCGGGTGGAAGTTTTGCTTTCACGCAGTTCATAACCTCGAATTATTTGGGCTATCAACTCACCGACGTGCTCGCCTCGCTAACCTCGTTAATCGTGACGATCGCGTTTCTCAAGGTTTGGAAGCCAGAGCCGGACCCCGCGTTTGCAGTGATCCGGTCTGCGGAAATCGCGATCGGCAGCAAGCGCATCGGCTACGGTGGCTGGATGCCTTGGATCGTCGTCTCTGTAGTGGTCATCGTCTGGGTTCATGCGCAGATCGCTACAATTGGCGACCTCAAAGTTCAGTGGCCGGGCTTGCACAACGCCGTCTTTGTCACGCTTTATAACAAGCCTTACGCGGCGGTCTGGGATTTCCAGCCGATGGGTACCGGGACAGCAATTCTTCTGGCGGCAATCATCACTACCCTTTGGACTCGAACTGGTGTGGGTGACTTTTTCGGTTGCGTAGTCAAAACGTGGCGGCAGACGCGGATTGCCATAGCAACCGTAATGATGATTGTAGGGCTGGCGTATCTGCTTAACTATTCGGGGATGAGCTACACGTTAGGCTTGGGCGTGGCGTCAACGGGGGCATTTTTCCCCTTGGTATCAGCATCGCTCGGCTGGATAGCGGTGTTTCTCTCCGGAAGCGATACGTCGGGCAATGCGCTTTTTGGCAACTTGCAGGTCGTGGCAGCCCGACAATTGGGGCTTGATCCAGTCTTGATGGCGGCAACCAATTCATCCGGCGGGGTGATGGGTAAGATGATTTCGCCGCAAAACATCGCGACTGGCGTTTCAACGACGGAATTGAAGGGGAAGGAAGGCATCGTTTTCGCACGGACCTTCTGGCATAGCGTATTTCTGACGTTCCTTCTTGGACTGCTCGTGATTCTGCAACAGCACGTGCTGTCATGGATGATCCCGACTTTGCATCATTAAGCTGGTACCGCCCCGGCAGACGGCTTTCCGCCCGCCGCAGGAGTGGCTGGTTTGCGATGCGGCTGATCTGCGATGGGTACTGAACGGCATTGCCATACTTCGGGTATGCCGTTCTCTTCCTTTGCATCCGCTATCAAGCCAAAGGTTGGCGATTACCAGGCCGGACGTCCGACTCTCGCCGCCAGTCATTCGATCTAGCCCGGCCGGCCCTGGCCACTGAGTCGTAAGCAATCGTAGACAGCCACTCCGAAACGTTTAAGCACCATCGTCCGCTGCGGCGGCGTCTTCCTCGAATGCGTGATTATGAGGGCCGCAATTCGCCCTGTATTGAGCGTAGTTGATCGATGTTGACGAGGACGTCAGCTACTTGAGAGCAGACTGAAACTTTCACTAACCGTCGATCTATTCAATACATTTAATATCGACTTATGTGATCTTTTCTGGCCTTATGCAAACTAAAACGCAGTAATAAAGTATCGATGAGGTGTAGTTCGTCCACGAAATAATTGAAGGATACGATCATGGCAAGGATGAGAGCGGTTGACGCCGCCGTTCTGGTGCTCGATAAAGAAGGCATCGATACCGCGTTCGGCGTGCCGGGCGCCGCGATCAACCCGTTCTACTCGGCGATGCGCAAAGCCGGCGGCATCAGCCACGTGCTCGCGCGCCATGTCGAGGGCGCATCGCACATGG
>NZ_VZQO01000092.1:0-6904 GCF_014397665.1 Paraburkholderia sp. UCT2 | reverse complement strand
ATTCAGCAAATTGACGGATGAGAGCGTAGTTGAAACCGGCAGCGGCCTGCTGCCGGTGACTCGTGAGGGTGGCGCGCGCCGCGGAACTACCTGAGACCAACCTTTCGCCAGCGACCGTGCGTGAGAAAGTCGAGCGCCACTTGCGGAGTGGCAAACGCTGGGCGCATCAGGCGATAGTCGGCTACTCCATCACGACTTGCGTGATGGGCGTCCGGCCCGCGTGCCGAACAAACTCGAGATCCGTTGCGCTGCCTGTGCGCAGGTCTTTAGCCGCGCGACCGAACAGCGGCGGAATCGGATCGTCTTTGAAGGATCGAGAACCCATGAGAACGCAAACAAAACGTCTGAATGAGAAGCCGACGGTCAGGCAGGAACGCTCCGTCACAATCAGTGGCCAGAATTTGGCCTCGCAGTGGAACGTTTCGCAAAGCAGGCGCATCGGCTCTGTGAGCTATCAGGCTGAACATCAGGGCTACCGTTTGACGGCCCGAGCAGAACCCGTGGAGAGTGCGTTGCACGCGGCCCATCTTGTGATCGAAGGGCCGGGCTGCCCGACACAGCGCTGCTTCCACGCGCTGGATTATTTCTACGACCCAGCGCACGCCTTGCAGTACGCGATCCGATGGGGACGGATATGGGTCGACCACCGGCTTACGAAAGTCGCCCCACAGCGCGTCGTATCGGCAAGCCCGGCAAGCAGCGCCGAACTGCTTTTGAAAGAGGAACGTACTAACCGGGCAGGTGATCATGAATGAATCGTCAGGCGAAAAAACACTCCGTTTTATTGCTCGGAAGGCAGGACGTCCAACGGCGGCGCTTGTCTACTGGCTTGACGTGACGGAACCGTCTAGTGAGGCGAGCTTCACCGAGATAACCCGGCGCTTCGCTCCCCTGATGCAGGTCGTCTTTCCTGACGATCGACCCGGTGCGTTCGTCAACCGGAGCGCGTTGCTCGATATACAACATTTGGGAACCATCGATCGGCTCATTTTCTTGGACGGTTCGTGGCTCGACGTATGGAATGACCGCGATTGCGCGGATATCTGTAACCTGTTTTCCAGCCGGAGGCACACATGTTGTCTGCCAAAAACATTTCGATCACGGCCATAACCGGCCGCATGGAAGGCCAGCCGGTCGTGTCCGAATCCGACATGGAACGACTCCGGGAATGTGCGCACCTGCCGAGGGTGTCACCGACGCAGCGCGCCCTCCTGGACGCCATGGAAGCGACAGCCTTGTTTGTCGATTCCGCCGAGATACCACCGGACGTCGTCACGATGAATACAACGGTCGAATGTACGACCACCGACGGCACTGAGACGCATGAATGGACGCTGGTTTACCCGCGCGAGGCCGACTATCAGCGTGGGCGACTGTCCGTTCTCTCGCCGACGGGCATCGCACTGTTGGGTGCGCGTTGCGGACAAGTCATCATGTGCCTTCCGCCGAGCGGCGTGCCGGTTCATTACGTCATCAGGAAGATCCTCCTGCAACCGGAGAGTCGTCGCTTATCAGGCTGATGATATCGGGAGGAGGCACCGAAGAAACTGCATAGCGTCGCTAGCGAGCGCCCCTCAGTTGGCCCCGTGTCGCCCGTTCAATTCCGTTTGATTCGGTTGGTCAAGGGTCAAGGGGGCGCTAGCATGACTGTCCTCAAGCTGCTGTCATTTTTCTCGCTGGCGTTAGCGGTGATGTGGATGCTGGGTGGTGGCATCACCGTCTTTACGGCGGTCAATCACAAGATTGTCTACTCAAAACGCCGAGATGCACCGAAGAATGAGTGTCCGGCATCACTCCTGTTGCCATCACGGCCCTGTGGCCGAAAGGATTCACTTATCCGCAGTTCCGCGTCGCTTTCATACGCCAAGGCGAACCGCCGCAGGAGGCCACGGGGAAGGCCGAGATGCTCGCGTTGGGCATCGAGCGGGTTTCGGCCCACCGAAGCGGCCGCGACGATAACAAGCGGCATGAGCCGACGCGCCGCAGCGCGGCCGAACTCCTGCAACGTACGGTCACCCTTGAGCACGAGCCGACCCGCGCCCAGCGTGGCATATCCCAGGCTGAGCGCCACACCGCACCACAACGGGAACGCATCGCACCACTCCAAACGACTGCCTGTGTATCGCAGGTTCATAACAGGAATACCCTGAGCGTACGTTCCGACAGAAACGCCCTGCATGAACGCCGCAAGTAGCGAACCCGCAAACAGCATCACATCCCAGACCCATCGCGATCGTTCTGCTTTGTGACTGAACTCGATCGCCACGCCGCGCATGATCAGGCCAGTGAGCATGCGGGCCAGAGGACCATAGCAGATTTGTGCTGTTCGGGCGGGCAATCAGCGATACCGAAGCTCCCCGTTAGAAGGTCTGCTCGACCAGGTGCCGCGTCGTTTCGACAGGAAAGTTCGGTTGTTTGCTCTTCGGGCTACGACTCAATATCTCGTCCACTTTAGTTTCCACCAGGTCGTTTATTGGGAACTAAACACTCCTGCGCAAATTGAACGAGACGAGCACTCGGACCTCAGAAAGGCCGACTTGACGTCGAGTGCTACCGGTGAAATGAGGAAAGTCGGATAGAAATGTATTGACTACTATTGGATGCAAACTCTGCAAAGGTCGACGGTTCTCCGGTAGACGTTCCGCTTAAGCCATGGGACATAGGTGTATTCGTCGTAAGCGTTCGCGCCGACGTAGATCCAGTTATGCAAACAGTTGGACATGAAAGTCACCTCAAAATGAAGGTTGGGGAAAAAGCGTTGTCGGCGTGTCAGTCGCGCGGCGGCAGTACGGCTACTTCAAAAACGTGACTGTGGTTGCGCTTGTCACGACCATTCCTGCCGGACGAGGAGAACGCGCAAGCGAGAAACAATGTTTTCGTTACGCAGTCGATGAACGAGACGGCTGGTACCAGGAGCGAGTCTGTGAGCTCAAGTGGGATGGCCGGACCGACTGCAAGCACGCTCATCGCGCACAGAAAACAGAAAACGGGCCGCGCGAAGGGGGCGTCGCCTACGACCGCGAGTCCAGACACCACCACGATCAGGCTTGTGCCTACTGTCGTGCCGAGTGCCGCGTCGCTGTCGGTCAATGCGAAGTCCAAAGATATCTCGATCAATTCCCACCAGCAGACAACAAGCGCCGAAATGGTGACTGCGAGCCCGGCCGATCCGCCGATGCTGTTGCCGTTGGACGCCTTTGTTTCCGCCCGCGGAAAACAGCGATGACCTATGCGTTTGCTAAACATGGTTAACCTTTGACGGGCATGCCGAGACGAAAACGTGTGTCTCCAACACGTAACGCATCTGAGCCTGTCGACGCACACAACGACTTGCAGGTCAATGCTCACCGATAGGCGGGGGCGGGACCCGTCGTGCCTTTAAAGGGAGTCGACTTGTAAGCAGCACCGCCTATGATTGCCAAGATAGACGGCCGGGTGGTATCGAATCCATTCTGCGAGCGTTTGGACTTTCGCCCACCGTTGTTTGTCGAGCTCATACGTCGGTATGGCTCGGCTTACCGTCAGTCTGAAAGATCCGAAGCGTAGGTTTTTGCGTTTGAAGACAACGTCGACGCGGGCCGCCGTGGAGCAGTTCCGTCGCGATAATCGGTAATGGAACTTGCCGGACTGCGCGTCTCGCTCCGCAGAAGACTCTAGCAACCGTAAGGAAAAGATATGGGGACAGTCAGAAGAGGTTCGGGGGCAACATTCCGAGGCAGCGCCCGGCGAGTCTCGATGCGGGGGCCGACGCACTGCGTCTCATCATTCCGGAAGGGATAGTCAGACATACGTCGGTATGATGGACAAGTCGACGCTCCAGGGTCTAGATTGAATAAGCAATCATTGGCAAGCGACCTTATGTCCTCCCGAAGCCCCTCGCAACGACAGCCGCGGGCTTCCGTTTCCGGGATCGTCTGGATTGTCGACGACGACGAATCATCCCGCCTGGCGCTCGAAAGCCTGGTGCAATCGCTCGGCTATTCGACCGAAACTTACTCGCTGCCTTCGGACTATCTGGCGGCGCGGGCGTCGCACCTTCGCACCGAAAACGGAGTCCTGCTTTCCGACGTCCGCATGCCCGGCATGTCAGGACTGGAGTTGCTTGACCGTCTTGTCGCACTGGGCGCCGCGCCGCCGACGATCTTCGTGAGCGCGTTTCCCAGCGACGCGCTGCGAGCGCAGGTGCAGTCCAGCACAGCCATCACGCTGCTCGACAAGCCCGTGGACGCGGCGCTCCTGAAGCGAGCACTCGGCAACGTCGGGATTTAGGCAGGGGCGCTCAAAACAGCGTTTTCGGACCTCTTTCCGTCAATGGTGGCTGGCGCGAGCCTAAGGGCGCGGCTTTGTTTGTCGCCGCCCAATTTCGAGTGCGACGGCCTTGAAGACGAGATCCGGGAGTGAGCGCGCGCCCATTTTTTTCATCAACTGGCCGCGATGGATTTTCACCGTGATTTCGCTCAGGTTGAGTTGCGCGGCGATCTGCTTGTTGAGCATTCCGCTGACCACCAGCGCCAGGATCTCGCGTTCGCGCGGCGTCAGCGAGGCGTACGCGGCGCGTACAGCCGCGAGGCCGTGTTCCTTTTCGAGGCGTTGCGAGTCTTTCGAAATTGCCTCGGAAATCGCGTCGAGCATATCCTGGTCACGAAACGGCTTCGGGAAAAAATGGAATGCACCAGCTCTCATTGCTCGCACCGACATTTCCATGTCGCCGTGCCCCGTCATGAAGAGAACCGGCATTTGCAGTCCCTCGCGTGCCATCGCCTGCTGGAACGCCAGACCGCTTTCGCCTTTGAGCCTGACATCGAGGATGAGACAGCTCGGGCCGGCGGGTTTGCGAAACGTCATGAATTCCTGCACGGAACAGAACGTCTCGACGGAATACCCGACGGACTCCAGTAGATCGCACAGCGCGAGGCGGATGGACTCTTCGTCGTCGACGACGAAGACTGTCGAGCCGCGGATTCCACCCGTGGACGACGGTACATGCCGATCGGTAGCCATAAACGAGTCCTCAACACGCCAGAATGCGGCGAACTGACGAGACATTTCGCCCGCTTGACAGAGACGCGTCCGCGCCGTTTTGCGCCCATAAGACGCGTTTCAAGTATGACACGGTAAAACGAGAGTGGGGTAGATGCCCGAATGGAGCTTTGCCGCCGCCCAAGCGGCCCGCTACCCTTGCATCTACGTCTGCAATGCGTCGCACGAAGCGGCTAGAACATGAACCGCGGCATGGGGCGAGGGATACACCCTCTGTTCGGAGCTTACTATGTCGTCGATGCCAGAGGCGTGCTGCAGATTTACCTCTGCGCGCCTTGGCAAGCGCAGCCACCCGGCCCCGCTTGACGCGGGGGCAGCACAAGAGCAGGAGATACCGGAAAACAGCTGCTGTTGGCCGCTGCATGCCCCGGCAGCACAAACGCAGCCGCAAACCGCCCCTGCCGCCGCGGGCTTTAAACCTGCGGTCTTAGGCGCGCTGAGTTGCTGCACGCGGACAATCGTGCCGTTCGACAGGGATGGCGAAGCGAAACACCGCACTGCCAGGCTTGTTCGGCGCCTGCGTCGATGCGCTCGCCATGAGTCTCGGCGATGGACCTGCAAATCGCAAGGCCCATGCCCTTGCCTCCCGCTTTCGTCGTATAAAACGATTCAAAAAAGGTGTTCCAGCTCTCCGTCGCGCAGCCCCACGCCGGTGTCTCATGCTTCGAGCGATGGTATCCGGCGCTCGCGGGCAACGATCACGCTCACCATATCGCGGCGTAGAGCCCCCGCTTTGGCGCTGTGACCCGGGAGAGCTGCTCGAGCAGCATGCGGCTACGGCCCCACAGTCGCCCACTCGCGTCGCGTACTCAATCGTTATCGAAATCTCGAAGGCGGAGCCTATACGCCCGTATATTCACGCAACTCTGAACACCGTGCCGGTGCATCCCAACGTAGAGGCGTTCCTTCCTTCCGTGTGATAGCCCAATTTCGGTCGCGGCTGTACCGTAAACCCATGCCCGATGCAGCCGCGCTTTGCGCCTGGAACGGCCTCCGGTCTGACTAGCGCAGGCGGCTTCGAGCCAAATCGAGGTTCCGTCAAGACTTCGCGTCGCTTGTATTCGCAGCAGCCCCTTTGCCCCGGCGGCGACGTTTGATACTTAGAGCGCAGGCTGCCCGTTGTCAACGACTGGCCGATGCGAAAGACGCAAAGAGGTGGACATGAAAAGCCGGAGCTTCCTGACACATCAGGAGATTTTCGACCACGCTGTAGAGCATTTATTCGGCCAGGCGCGAGCCTCCCTGCTGCCTCGCGGCGGCGGCGCCTATCGAGGCTACTGCGGTAGCTGTCCGGTCGGCAGCTTCATTAAGCCGCGCGACTATATGACGGCAATGGAAGGCGTGCCCATCCGCTACGTCGCAAAACCGCCAAAGGACGTGCCGGCTTATATGGATATCGGTGTCGCGGCGCTCAAGCGCGCGCTGCTTCGCTCGCGCATCGATGTGTCCGATCCGGTGACTGTCGAATTGCTTAGTTGTCTGCAGAACGTCCACGATGTATTTGGCACATGGGAATGGAGTGAGCGGCTGGCATCAATTGCTCGACAATTTGCCCTGTCGGCCACGTTTCTGAAAGCCGCTGCTTGAGGGTTGCAGGTGTCGTGATGCAGTGCGCAAGAGAGATCTACGAGCGCGTCAGCGCTCATCTGCTTAACCAGGAGGCCGTCTCGGAGGACGAGAACGGCTCATGCCGGCTGCGCGGCGACAACGACCGCGAGTGCGCGGTCGGATCGCTCGTTAGGGAAGCGCTGATTTATTCAGCTCGGTGGTCATCGTTGGCGTAGCTGAGGACGTTATAGAAGGCAACTCACGGAACAGACTCACGATGATGAAGAGGCAGATCGGCTTCGCCGAAGCGGAAATT
>NZ_VZQO01000091.1:0-7139 GCF_014397665.1 Paraburkholderia sp. UCT2 | reverse complement strand
GTTGGCCATTAGAACGTCGAAATAACGCGAAAGACTTACATCGTTATTCCGGAGCACGGCAGCATTCGTAAGCAGAGAGTTCTGATTCATCGAAACCCCAGGGCGGGTGTACGAAAAGGGTGGAAGCCCGATTTAATGTGCAGCCGATGCGGCGTTGCCAGATCTCGCTTTTTGTCACGGGACGGCAACATTTTGGGTGCGGGCGCTGCGCGCGTCAGTTCGGTGTGCAACGCAATCTGTCAACAATTCCTCTGCTTTGCGCGCCACCAACTTCAGAATAATCGTCTTACCGTACAAAGATAAGACTGCCTAATTCTCCGCTGAACTACTGTTTCCCCGCAGTAGATTCCTCGGTGGAAAATTAGCGTATATTTCACACTAACAAGTATCCCAGACTATCTGAAGACGGTCATCACCTCCGTACGCTAACGCACATCGCGTTTGTGGCCGTGACGGCACAATCCCATTCAACGCCGTTAGATTGGGATGCATATGAAACAATTGATGCGTGAGATATTCACACGCGCGCTGCTTTTCAGTGGAACCCCCGCGGCGATTCGAGCCTTTCTCTGGCGCGATCGCACCGCGATTCTGCTCTATCACGATCCGTCGCCCGCCACGCTCGAGGCTCATTTTGAGTACCTGAAAGACAAGGTCGAGTTCGTGCCGTTGTCGCAGGCAACTTCGCGAGGTAGTGGTCGCCCGCGCGTGGCCGTCACGTTTGACGACGGGCATATCGGCAATGCAAATCTGCTGCCCGTATTCATCAAGTACGGGGTGTACCCGACCATTTACATCTGCAGCAGTGTCGTGGCGCACGATCGTACTCACTGGTTCCTACATCCTGTCGCGAGGGATGCAGGTGTGAAGCGGCTGATTCGCATGAAAAACCACGAGCGCCTGGCTGAACTCGACGCGCGAGGCTTTCGTCAGGACTTGCCAGACCCAGCGGCGACGATTAGTGGCCTCAGCGCCGC
Source organism: Paraburkholderia sp. UCT2 (assembly GCF_014397665.1). Lineage (NCBI taxonomy): Bacteria > Pseudomonadati > Pseudomonadota > Betaproteobacteria > Burkholderiales > Burkholderiaceae > Paraburkholderia > Paraburkholderia sp. UCT2. The sequence goes on along the minus strand of NZ_VZQO01000091.1, from coordinate 6,162 downwards.
CCATATTGAAGAAATGCGCCCCTATGTCGACTTTCAGTCTCACACACGCTATCACCCGACACTAACCTTCTGTGACGATGACGAATGCTTTGAAGAGCTTGCGCTATCAAAGTCGGAGGTAGAACGGATCGTAGGTAAGCCTTGCGAGCATTTCGCGTATCCCTATGGCATTTATGGTCCGCGCGAAGTCGAGCTGCTGAAGGCCGCCGGCTACAAGACCGCACGCACGACCGACGTGGGCTGGAATGACGAAGGAAGCGACCCGTTCCGACTCAAGGCGTTCGACATTGACGATGACTCTTCCGTGTCGTGGTTCGCCGCGCAGCTCACGGGCCTGACGTTGGTGCCGCGCTATCTGCGACTGGGACGCGTCAGGCGCCTCGCTCAGCGCATCTTTAGCAGGCCACGTGCATTGAACCAGGCATAGAAAGCACAGCGCCGACGCGACAGCTCGCGCAGCGGCGTACGACACCGTCGTGCACCGCGCTGCATCCAACCCAGGGCGGCGAATCGTCACGATAAGGTATTCGCTAATAAAAATACTATCGCGCGCGATCTCGGCTTCGAGCAGAACAAGCGGTCAACGTTCGAGCACCTGTCAATCAAAGGCGCCACCGGACCGCCAGTGCATTATTCGTAACGGCCTTATTGTTCCTTATCTCCACGGTTAAAAAGGAAGGCGGCATGCGTAAAATCTTCATCACGTCTCCGGGTACCGCCAATTATCCGGAAATTACTGCCTATCAAAACTATTTTAAAGCGCGCGGCGTGGATGTGATGGTCGGAACAATCAGCGATTACCGCGCCCTCGATAACAAACGAGATTTCGTGTTGTGGGAAATCATGGGTTTTTATCCGAACCGGTTTGAATCCGACTTTGTCATCCATGACTACCGTTCTCTCTCCGTCGGCGGCTGGCCGGCGATGAAAGACGTCGCGAAGCGGTATTTCAATTGCCAGCCGAATCTGCGGATCTTTCAGAACAAACGGCAACAGGAGATCATGGGTTTCGGTCACGGCGTACCCAGTGTGATCCTGCCCATGGGCGTGCCGAACTGGATCTTCGAGGTACAGGATGGCGGTCAAACCGAAAAGAAAGCTGATTTCTGTTATATCGGCGAAATGAGCGTCGAGCGGGGCTTCGATCGCGTGCTGGAAGCATTTATACACAACTTTCAGAAGCGCGACGTCTCCCTCCTCCTGGTGGGAAAACCGGACCCGCGCATCTACGAAAGATTTTCGAATGCAAAAAATATCATTTTCACCGGGCCGTTGCCGCAGCGTGAGGCGCTGAAGCACGTGGTCGAATCCGATGTTGCAGTGTGCTATTTCCCCTATCACCGGCCGCACTGCTATCAAACGCCGACCAAGCTGCTCGAATATGCTGCGCTCGGCAAGAAAATCGTGTGCAACGACTCGCCGTCGAATATCAGATGCTGTGAAGAGATGGGCATCCATAGTGTGATCACCACGGCGAACATCTTTGACGGAATCGATGAAGACGCCGCGCGCGGTGCGACAGCGAATCGTCGGACGGACTTCGCAGACCTCATTTGGGACCGGGTGATAGAGCAGTCCAACGTCGCGACATTTCTGCCAACGGATATCAAGCTAACCAACGCTTGACCAATCCATTGACGTGCGACATTTCAACGAATGCGACTCGAACTGCCCTTGGTAGCACTGAGTCAGCCGAAGAGACGACATTTGAACGGTGGCAATGACATGCAGATATTCATTCTTCACCCCGGCAAGGCGAATTATCCTGAGATAGACGCCTACACGAAGTATTTTGTGAGAAACAACTGTAAGGTAACGTCAGGGACGCTGGATGATTACAAAAAAGTCAAGAATCCGGAGGAGTACATTCTCTGGTGCATCATGGGCTTTTACCCCAGGATCCCTGCTGCAAAATACGTTATCCACGATTACCGCTCGCTGTCTGTCGGGCGTAACAGTGCGCTAAAGGACAGCATCAAGAAAACGTTTCAACCACGGCCCGATCTTCGAATATTTCAGAACGACTCAATGAGTGCAGTCATGGGCTTCCGCGACGGAGTAGATACCGTTTTCCTGCCGATGGGCGTACCAGATTGGATTTTCACAACGGATGCTGACCGCAACCAGGCGCTTCCGTCGGGAACGTATTGTTATCTGGGCGAGATAACTCGGGAACGCGGCTTTGTCGGCTTCATCAGGGACTTCCTGGCCGCCAAGCGCGACTCGGATACCCTCGTTCTGATTGGGCCTGTTGAAAAGGAAATCTCCGACGCATATCTTCGATCGCCCGGCATCCTGTTCACGGGACGTCTTGCGCAACGCGATGCCCTCGCGGTGGTTCGCAACTGCGAGATTGCTATTTCAACCATCCCGTACAAGCGTCCGTACGACGTGCAGACGCCGACCAAGCTTCTGGAATATGCTGCGCTCGGCAAAAGAATCATCTGCAATGACTCGCCTTCGAATCTGAACGCCGCCGCCAAGTTTGGAATTCAATGTAAAGTAACGGGCCCAGACGTATTCTCTAGCATCTGCAATTTCCACGGCGATATGGTGCCGAAAAATGACCCCTCCACGCTGCTGCATTTGCGGTGGACAGATATAATCGCCGCCTCGGGTGTGGAGCGATATCTCGCGCGGCTCTAAAAATTAAAATGGTTTGCGCGATGACACGCGCAAACCATTTCTCAAAAGTCAGTCTCGTCGCGATCGGCGTTCCGTGAACGTTGGTTACGGAGTGGTGCTTCGATTCTTGCCGCGCCCCATCGGCACGTTCGGGCCAGTTCTTCGCCCGTCCCGACTGCGCGAATCGATGAAGAGTTGATGGTCACGCGCGTGAAGAGGCTTTTGTCCGCTACTGTTCACTTCGGCAAGAGCACTGTATGCAATCGGTCCCAGACGACGGCTTGCTGCAAATCGCGCAGTAGTCACTCGCTCAGCACCGAACGGCCCTGGCGAATGCTTCTCAACTGGGCCGAATAAAGCAGCGCGATGTTGTTGAAGAAACGATCTTCACTGAATCTGTTGCGCGCTTCCTCCTGCGCGCGCCGCAATAAACCTTCACGAAATTTATCCTCGACTATCATCTTCCGGATCAGCGAAGTCGCTTCTGCAGCCGTCCGATAAAGAACGCCGGTCGAATTGTGACGAATGGTGTCTATATTGCCGGGACAATCTGACGCCACAACGGGTGTGCCGAGCGTCATTGCTTCAATCAGAGAAATCGGCATTCCCTCCCAGGAAGCTGTCGACAAATAGATATCCGCTTGCGCCACAGCCGCGATTACGTCAGCACGCGTAAGCCAACCGGTCACACGCACGCCGGCGTCCTCGAGCGTCCTCCTGAGATCTGCGTCGCCGTCGCCGATCCATACGAACTCGACGCCGTCCCGATCAAGCGAGCGTGCAATCTCCGCGAACAATCGCGGATTCTTTTGGACACGAATGCCGCCGACAGTCACAATTTTTCGCCTTTTCGTCGATCCGACTTTTCCGGCGCTTTCCAAACGATTGTTGCCCTGGACACTGACAGCCCGATCGATCGCGTTTTCGACCAGTACTGCATCTCGCCGAAGATAGCGGCGAATAGCGGCGCATTCACTCTCGGAGCAGCCAACGTATGTGCAGTTCTTCACACACGCAAGCAACTCCAACGCGGCGAAACAGTATCGCTTCAACCTGCCTATGTCTCGCCGTACGAAAGAGATGCAGTGCGGGCTATAAAGAAGCGCCGTTGACGGCAACGCAAACAAGGTCGACATTCGTCCCAGGAAACCTGCGAATGACGAGTGCAGATGGACGATATCCGGGTTCAATTCGATGAGTTGTTGGCGCAAGACAGACATGATCCGTGCCAATGATGGCCCTTTCATCTGCAGATGCTGCAGGACGACGTCAGAGTGAAACATCGCGCGCAAATTCTTCGGTGTTTCCTCGCGCTCTGAATAGATCACATACACCTCGTGACCTTCCTTGGCGAGGCGCGTCGCAAGCGTGCTCACAACTGCAAGCGTTCCTGTAGCAGTCGATTCGATTACGTGGACCACTCTCATAACATGTTTCTCGTGAATTGCGCAGCAATAGCGGAACACATCTCCGATCGGTCACCGCGATCGGGACGACATGCAATCTACGACAGGGAAAGGACCTCAGCCGACTCAGTAGGCGCCGTCTTTCGCGAACACCACTTTGACGGTTCTCAGAAGAATCGACATATCGAATATCAGCGAGCGGTTCATTGCGTATTTAACGTCGAGCGAAACCCGCGTCGGATAGTCCACATCGTTGCGGCCGCTGACCTGCCATAAGCCTGTCATTCCCGGCTTCAGCGCGAGGTAGTAACGAACATCGCGGCCATATCGCACCAGCTCCTTCTGCACGATAGGACGGGGTCCCACCAGGCTCATATCGCCGCGCAGCACGTTCCATAGTTGCGGCAACTCATCGAGGCTCGTCTTGCGCAGAATGCGGCCAACCGGCGTCACGCGAATATCGTTTTTAAGCTTGAAATCGCGGTCCCATTCCGCACGAGCCTGCGGATCGGTTGCGAGTAGTTTGGCGAGAACTTCATCCGAGTTCTTGACCATGGAGCGAAACTTCAGGCACTTGAAAGTACGTCCTCCTCGGCCAATTCTCGGATGACCATATACGGCGTTTCCGTGATCGCTCATGACTGCCAGCGCAATTATCAGAAGAACCGGGAAGAGCAGGATGAGTAGAACCGACGCCCCGCAAACGTCCATCGTTCTCTTCACTGCGTCGTCCCACCTTGCGCCGAAGAGGTTCTCGCTTTGCGGGTTCGAGTCATCCATGGCGACCTGTTTTGAATTCGCCTCAAGGCACGCCTCTTCCAGTTTCGGATCCGCGGTGGCGTTGGATTCGAACATACTATCTCCTCAGTTCGGAAACTCGTGGGGAACGATGCGGGCGTAGGCACCCTGCGCTTGCAAACCAGATTTTGGTGTGGAAGTGAATCGTTTAGTGAAGCTAATTTCATTGATTCACTGACGAGTCACGACGAGCGTAACATCTCGCTCAAAGACCGAATGTTAGCAATAGCGCATAAAGTCGCCATCGTACAGTTCGATCGCGACACGTCGCCTTCATCAGGTGCACCAACAGTTCTTCTGCCAATCAAATACGCAGAATTCGAATCATGGCTTCGTTCTTTGATTGGTCTTATCGTTAGGGATCGCTCGTAAATATCATGACAAAGCGTTCAGGTCAGACGCATACTTTTATCAGACGTGTAAACCGTTCTTTCGAAAGCCCGTGATTTCGAATTTGTCTAAAGAGAGACGACAGTTTTCATCTCCAGGAAAAAAGAAAATTTGATGAAGGAACAACTTGTGTAATGACTGACCGCGGCAAGGTCTATGCGATGACTCGCGCTGCACATCGAAGTCGCAAGTATTTCGGTTCGGCACTGCGAATCGATGTGCGTTCCCGTACATGATTGGACGATTCGCTCATTGCGGAGTTCGACGCGAAGACTTCGTGATATGCCGACAAGCGTGGCGCAACCGGCGTCGGAAATCTGATAGTGAGGCATTGCGTCACACAACAAACTTCAGCAGGGACTGATGCCGAACAAGGGGGCGCATCCTTAGGAAGATTGAGTCGCTCTGTTCTTAAGTGTAGTGTCTGTGCGGGACTCTGACGTCGACACGGTATTCGACGCGCGTGTTCGACATATCCGTGCCGTCAATGCGGTCGCTTCAACAATTGATGTTCAGCGGCACACTTAACTCTGACGTTTTCGGAACCAATTTCAGGCGACAGCATTTATAGTTTAGAAATGAAACTCACACTTCTCTTTTTATTCGCCGTCTTAACACTTTTGTGTGGGCAGCCGATGTCGGCCTTCGCGAAGAACGGTCGCGCCAAGACAACGAACGCGACTACGGCCACTGCTCAGCAACTCGCGGCGCTGCAGCCGCCGCCCACCGGAAGCGGAAACGACCGTTTTGCAATGGACGTGAACTGCAATCTCTGGAGTGCGGATCAGACGGCGCTGAGCGAATGCTCAAAGGACCTGGATCTGATTGCCGGATTGGGCGTGGGTACGGTTCGCCTCGGCGTTTCGTGGGACTTCATGACGCTGGCCGACGGCAGCACGCTGGACCCCAACAAAGTGGCCTTTCTGAAGTCGCTTCTGAACGC
>NZ_VZQO01000090.1:0-7660 GCF_014397665.1 Paraburkholderia sp. UCT2 | reverse complement strand
CCTTTGCGCCCGTATTGCGGCGTCGGTCGTCGCTTGTTTGGCTCGGCCAAACGGCGCTCCTCTCTCCTTGCACTACGCGCGCAAAGGCACGTTCGCAAGCCCGTTATTAGCGTGAACAGGCCCTAGCTCTTCGCCGGAGTTTCGCCGCCGCGCGAACCCCCACCGATACTCTGCCCAGCATTGCGGGCGAGCCCCATATATCCAAGCACGGACAGCAGCGTCAGCACGCCCGCGAACAGGAACGCGAGGCGGAAATCGTCGAGCGTGAACACGTGGCCGGTCGTCTCGCCGTTGAACAGCGCCGCGACGCGCAGCGACACCGCGCCGAATGCGATGCCGAGACCGATCGTCATCTGCGCGGCCGCGCTCCACAGCGTACTCGCCGCGCTCATCTGCGGCTGCGGGATGTCGGCATAGGCGAGCGTCGCGAGCGTCGAGAACTGCATCGAGCGCGCGACGCCGTACACGAACACGACGATCAGCACGAACGCGAGCGGCACGTCCGGCGTCAGCAGTCCGCACGCGATGATGAAAATGCCGGCCACCGCCACATCGACGATCGACACCATCCGGAAGCCGTAGCGCTGCAGGATGCGCGTAGTCAGCGCCTTCATGCCGAGATTGCCGAGCGCGCTCGCGAGCAGCAGCAGCCCCGAGCGGAACGCCGACAGCCCGAAACCGACCTGGAACAGCAGCGGCATCAGATAGGGCACCGCGCCGATGCCAATGCGCGTGAACGAACCGGTGATGACCGTCACGGAAAACGTCGGCACCTTCAGCGTCGATACGTCGACGAGCGGATACGGATGACGCTTCGCATGCTGGAACGCGAGCGCGCCGACCAGCAGACCGCCCGCCACGATCGAGACCGCGAGCCACGGATTGGTGGTCGGCTGGCTCGCGAGTTCCGCGCCGTACAGAATCGCGGTCAGCGCGACGCCGCTCAGCAGCAGGCCGACGACGTCGAGCGGCTTGCGTTCGGTGCCGCGCAGGTTCGGCACGATGGCGAGCGCGACGGCAATCGCCGCGAGGCCGAACGGCACGTTCAGCAGGAAGATCCAGCGCCACGACGCGTAGGTCGTGATGAAGCCGCCGATCGGCGGGCCGACCACCGGCGCCGCGATGGCCGGCCATGTGATCGTCGAGATCGCCTGCATCATGCGAGCTTTCTCGGTGCTGCGGACCACGATGAGACGGCCGACCGGCACCATCATCGCGCCGCCGATGCCTTGCAGCAGCCGCGCGGCCGTGAACTCGGGCACATTCTGCGACAGTCCGCACAGCACCGACGCGACCGTGAACACGCCGATCGCGCTGACGAACACGGTGCGCGCGCCGCAGCGGTCGGCGACCCAGCCGCTCGCCGGGATGAAGATCGCGAGCGCGAGCATGTAGGCGGTCATGCCGAGACTCAGGCTGTTCGGGCCGACGCCGAACGAACGCGCCATCTGCGGCAGCGCGGTGGCGATCACCGTGGTGTCGAGGTACTCCATGAAGAAGGTAGCCGCGACGATGTACGGCAGCCAGCCGACGTGCGCGGTGCGGGTGCCGCTGCAGCTCATCGGGCGAGCTCCCGTGCTGCGCGCGTGCGCGCTGAAAGACAATTGACGAGCCCGCGCGGGGCGCGTGAAGAGTTTGACCTCATGGTGCTTGCGACGACCTTTCGTTTGCGTTTTCGTGCTTCTGCCGGCAGCCGGGAGAGCGGCCCCGCGGACGAGGCCGCCGCCGCGAATGGTCGCGGCGGGGCTGACGCGAACATCAGCTTGCCTGATTGCCAGCCCTGAATCCTAACGCAATAACGGGTTCCATATCGCGCAGGCATGCAGCGCGTCGCACCGCCGCGCCGCCGCCCGAGCGTCAGTCCTTCCCCGCGTACTCCTTGTCCAGCCGGTCATACAGCGGCTTGTTGACGAGCCGCTGGCGCTCGCTGAACGGCGCGACGATCGTCGCGTCCTCGTCGAGGCGGCCGTTGCTTTGCAGCGTGCCGAGCGCGCGCTGCATGCCGAGCACCGCGCCCTGCAGCGCCGCATTCGCGTACAGCACGATGCCGTAGCCGAGCTTCGCGAGCGCGTCGCGCGACTGCACCGGCGTCTTGCCGCCGATCACGATGTTGATCAGCTGCGGCACATTGAACAGCCCCGGCAGACGCTCGATGTCGGCGAGCGATTCGGTCGCCTCGATGAACAGGATGTCGGCGCCCGCCTCGATGAAGCGATGACCGCGCTCGATCGCGTCCTCGATGCCGTGGACCGCGGCCGCGTCGGTGCGCGCCATGATCTGCAGGTTCGCGTCTTCGCGCGCGTCGACAGCCGCGCGGATCTTGCCGACCATCTCGCTCGCCGCGACGACTTCCTTGCCCGAGAAGTGGCCGCATTTTTTCGGCATCACCTGATCTTCGAACTGGATCACGTCGGCGCCGCTGCGCTCCAGCACGCGCACGGTCTGGCGCACGTTCAGCGCGTTGCCGAAGCCGGTGTCGGCATCGACGATCAGCGGCAGCGCGACCGCGTCACGGATGCGCGCGGTGTGCTCTGCGACTTCGGCAAGGCCGATGAAGCCCAGGTCGGGTAGACCGAGCGACATGTTGGTGACGCCCGCGCCGGTGATGTAGACCGCCTCGAAGCCGGCGTCCTCGATCACGCGCGCGCTCATCGCGTTGAACGCGCCGGGCACGAGCAGGCCCTGACGCTGATTGACCTTGGCGCGGAACGCGGCGCGGCGGGTGGCGGAAGTGGTGGTCATGATGGAGGTCTCCAGAAGGGAAATCGGTAATGGAACGCGGCCGACATTCTGCAGGAAGCGTGCCATTGAACGGCAGTTCGCCGGTCGTGCCGCTGGAACAAGGGTTTGCGCGATATGAACTCCTGCCTGGACGTTCATGGCACAATCGGTGGAACGTTTCATGAAACGTTTTGAGGAACGTTTCAATCAAGGAGGGCCGCGTGTCCACGTTCACCCCATTTGTCGCGAATCCTGGCCCCGCCGTCGATGCCGGGCGGCCTGGTGTCGCACTCGTCAGTATCAGCCGACTGCAGTCGCTTTGCGAGGCGGTGGCGCCGCGCTACGCGGGCCGGGCGAAGTTCTTCACGGTGCGGGAGGGCTACGGCGCGGCCGTCGCCGCGTTGCAGGCTTACGTGGATGCAGGTTCGGTCGACGTCGTACTGTCCGCCGGCTCGAACGGCGCGTACCTGCGCGAGAACCTCAGCGTGCCGGTGGTAATGGTCAAGGTGAATGGCTTCGACGTGTTGAGCGCGATCACGCGCGCGACCGCCACATGGCCGCAGGCGCGCATCGGGCTCGTGCTGCACGAAGCAATCGCGCAGGAGCTGGCCGACCTGAGCCCGCTCTTGAACGTCGATCTGCGGCAGCGCGCGTATCGGTCGATCGACGAAGTGCGGCTCGCAGTCGATGAACTCGCGGCGCAGGGCTGCCGCGTGGTGGTCGGCGCTGGCATGGCCTGCGATCTGGCGCAGCAGGCCGGCATGGAAAGCGTGTTCCTGTATTCGCTTGCCGCGGTCGAGGAAGCGTTCGAGCGCTCGGTCGAACTGGCGCGCGTGAGCCGCCAGAAGGAATCGAAGCGGGTGCGCCTGAACACGATCGTCGCGCATCTGCGCGACGGCGTCGCCGCGTTCGACGAAGCCGCCCAGCTCGAAGCCGTCAACCCGGCAATGCTCGAACTGCTCGGTCTAGGCACCGCGCAGGCGGTCCCAAACGACGACGAGGACACCCCCGCACGAGTCGCGCGCGCGCTCGCGCCGCTGCTGCGCGAGACGCGCGCCGCCGACCAGCCGGTCGACGAGCGCATCGAACAGATCGGCGGCCGCGCGCTGATCGTCGGCTGTGTGCCGATCGTCGAGCAGGGCGCGCGCGCCGGTTTCGTCGTGACGGCGCAGGACGCGCTCGTTGCGCAGCGGATCGACCGTTCCCTGCGCACCAGCCAGCGGCCGAGGCATCTGGTCGCGCGGCACCGGCTCGACGATCTGATCGGCGCTTCGGCGGCGCTCGAGCGCGTGCGCCGGCTCGCGCGCGCCGGCGCCGCGCACGATGCGACCGTGCTCCTGAGCGGCGAAAGCGGCACCGGCAAGGAACTGGTCGCACAGGGCATCCACAACGCGAGCCGGCGGCGCGGCAATCCGTTCGTCGCGTTCAACTGCGCGGCGCTGCCCGAGGGGCTGATCGAAAGCGAACTGTTCGGACACGAGGAAGGGGCGTTCACGGGTGCACGGCGCGGCGGCAAGCCGGGATTGTTTGAAATCGCGCACACCGGCACTATTTTTCTCGATGAGATCGGCGAAATGCCGGCCGCGCTGCAAAGCCGGCTATTGCGCGTGCTGCAGGAGCGCGAGGTGATGAAGCTCGGCGCGGGCCGCGCGACGCCGGTCGACGTGAGGGTGATCGCCGCGACGCACCGCGATCTGCACGCGCTCGTCGAGGAGGGCGCGTTTCGCGCGGACCTGTATTTCAGATTAAATCTGCTTCAGATAAAATTGCCGCCGCTGCGCGAACGCCGTGCCGATATCGCGCCGCTGGCGCGGCATCTGCTGGAGCGCAGCGCGCTGCAGTACGGCTTGTCGGCGGCGGGGCTCGAGCGGGTGCTTGTGTTTCTCTCCCCGCTTTTTGCGGATTACGCGTGGCCCGGTAACGTCCGTGAACTGGAGAATCTCCTGGCCCGCGCGGCGATTTATATCGGTGACCCGACCAACGAGATGTCCGGGAACCTGACTGCCGACGCATTGCCAGACCGGCAGGCCGTGTTTCCCGAGTTCTTCCGGATGAGGGCAGTTGAGGTCGAGCAGATCACACAGGCGCCTCAGGGCCCTGCGCCCGGGAGTACGGCGCCCCGCGCCACCCCCAGCCGTGAGGACGCGCTGCGCGCCCTCGAACAATCGGGCGGCAATCGCGCCGCCGCGAGCCGAGCGCTCGGCATCGGCAGAACCACGCTGTGGCGGCTTCTGAAGGGCTGAAACGCCCGGCAAATCGTCCCGATAGTCTCGACCGACGAAATGAATAGGGTCAGACTATCGAACTCATTAACACAATCCACTTTACCTATTAAGCGCAGTCTGACATACTGGCTCCACTTTCCAACCCCCTCAAAGAGAGGATTCAGCAAATGCCGATCATCAACAGTCAAGTCAAACCGTTCAAAGCACAGGCTTTTCACAACGGCGATTTCCAGACCGTCACTGAAGAAAGCCTGAAGGGCAAGTGGTCGGTTTTCGTGTTCTACCCGGCCGACTTCACGTTCGTGTGCCCGACCGAACTCGGTGACCTGGCCGATCGTTATGAAGATTTCAAGAAGCTGGGCGTGGAAATCTACAGCGTGTCGACCGATACGCACTTTACGCACAAGGCCTGGCACGATACGTCGGATACGATCCGCAAGATCAAGTACCCGATGCTGGCTGACCCGACACTCGCTATCTCGCGCAACTTCGACGTGCTGATCGAAGAAGAAGGCCTCGCGCTGCGTGGCACGTTCGTGATCAACCCGGAAGGCGAGATCAAGCTGTGCGAAATCCACGACAACGGCATCGGCCGTGACGCTGGCGAACTGCTGCGCAAGGTTCAGGCTGCTCAGTACATCGCCAAGCACCCGGGCGAAGTGTGCCCCGCCAAGTGGACGCCGGGCGCGCAAACGCTGACCCCGTCGCTCGACCTGATCGGCAAGATCTAAGGTCCGCGCAGCTCACGCTGCACCCGCAGTCTGCATCTGCCGGGATCTTCCCGGCGCTTCACCGCGCGAATCGCCTGATACGGTGCTTCGCGCGTCCCGGGGCCCAACACGTCCTATCCGGATGCGTGCGGCGCCGGGACACCCACACCCCTCGTCACGGAATCGCAACGCCATGCTCGACGTCAATCTCAAGACTCAACTGAAGTCGTACCTCGAAAAAGTTAGCAGGCCTATCGAGCTCGTCGCGTCGATCGATGACAGCGCGAAGTCCCAGGAGCTGCTGGCCCTGCTGAACGACATCGCGACCTTGTCGGAGCGCGTCACGGTGATCGAGCGTCGCGGCGACGACGAACGCAAGCCGTCGTTCTCGATTGGCGAAGCGGGCAAAGAAACCGGCATCCGTTTCGCCGGCATTCCGATGGGGCATGAATTCACGTCGCTCGTCCTCGCACTGCTGCAGGTCGGCGGCCACCCGGTCAAACTCGACGATGCGGTGATCGAACAGATCCGCAGCCTCGACGGCGACTATCAATTCGAAACGTATTTCTCGCTGTCTTGCCAGAACTGCCCGGAAGTCGTGCAGGCGCTGAACGTGATGGCGTTGATCAATCCGCGCATCCGTCACGTCGCGATCGACGGCGCGCTGTTCCAGAACGAAGTCGACGCGCGCCAGATCATGGCGGTACCGACGATGTTCCTGAACGGCGAAACCTTCGGCCAGGGCCGCAGCGGCGTGAAGGAAATCCTCGCGAAGCTCGATACCAACGCCGGTGCGCGCGCCGCGAAGCAACTGGAGAACAAGCCGGTGTTCGACACGCTGATCGTCGGCGGCGGCCCGGCGGGCGCGGCGGCGGCGATCTACTCGGCGCGCAAGGGCATTGCGACCGGTGTCGTGGCCGAGCGTTTCGGTGGCCAGGTGCTCGACACGCTGGCGATCGAGAACTTCGTCTCCGTGACCGAAACCGAAGGACCGAAGTTCGCGACCGCGCTCGAACAGCACGTGAAGGCCTATGACGTCGACATCATGGACGTGCAGCGCGCCGAAGCGCTGATTCCGGGGCGCATCATCGAAGTACGTCTGGCCAACGGCGCTGTGCTGAAGGCGAAGACGATCATCCTCGCGACCGGTGCGCGCTGGCGCGAAATCAACGTGCCGGGCGAGCGCGAGTATCGCAATCATGGCGTCGCGTACTGCCCGCACTGCGATGGCCCGCTGTTCAAGGGCAAGCGCGTCGCGGTGATCGGCGGCGGCAACTCGGGCGTCGAGGCCGCGATCGACCTCGCGGGTCTCGTGCGCGAAGTGACGCTGCTCGAATTCGGTGCGACGCTGCGTGCCGACGAAGTGCTGCAACGCAAGCTGCGCAGCCTGCCGAACGTGACGGTCGTCACGCAGGCGCAGACCACGGAAATCACCGGCGACGGCAAGAAGGTCAACGGTCTGGTCTACAAGAACCTCGCTTCGGGCGAAGTGAAGACGGTCGAACTCGAAGGCGTGTTCGTGCAGATCGGTCTCGTGCCGAACACCGAATGGCTGAAGGGCACGGTCGAGCTGTCGAAGCATGGCGAGATCGTCGTCGATGCGCGCGGCGCGACGTCGGTGCCGGGCGTGTTCGCCGCTGGCGACGTGACCACGGTGCCGTTCAAGCAGATCGTGATCGCGGTGGGCGAGGGTGCGAAGGCATCGCTGTCCGCATTCGATCACCTGATCCGCAACAGCGAAGAAGTCGCGGCGGTCAGCGAAGCGGAAGTGGAAGCCGAAGCAGCGGTTTGATTCGGTAGATCAGAGAGGCAAACGGCGGCCCGCGGGCCGCCGTTTCAGTTTGCGCATGCAACAAGGCCCGCATTCGTGCGGGCCTTTTTCGTGTGCGCCCAGCATGGGCGCACTCCTGGAGGTGCAAGTCCTCCCATAAGCTGACCACAGCGAATGAAGTGAAGCGCAACTGCGTAAGGGTGACCGAGCGTGGGGAGGAAGCGTGGAGCAAA
>NZ_VZQO01000089.1:0-7967 GCF_014397665.1 Paraburkholderia sp. UCT2 | reverse complement strand
CTCGTATTGAGGCTTCCCAGCACCATTCGGTCATGACAGGCCGCTAACGTGAATGTTGAAAGGCTATATCCGGTCGACTCCCGCCGACCGCATCGGGCAGGACCCGGCCATCAAGCGTCATTCGCCCGTCGCGTCGCTCGGACGTTCAGACGTCGGGTCCGCCCAGTAAACAGTCATTCGACTGGCGAAGGCGAATGTTGCTTCGTCGGCCATAGCCGACGTGGGACCGGGGTTCGGTTCTGCGTCAGCTAGGGGCATTGCCGTCAGCGGCGGCGTTGAGCAGTCCGACGGCAGCTTCCGCGACCGGTGCCCTCGCACTTTCGACCCATTCGGCATCTCTTTTATCAATCGTATCGGTCGTCCCGGTCGTTTCAGAGAGCGAGTTGGCTTATCGCGACACAGCCGCCAAGTTAACTACCCTGATAGATATCGCACGACAGGCCGACCACGCACGGTTGACCGTCTCGGGCTTTGCCGTAACCATCTCGTCCGCCAGGTTGGGCTCCATGGTCCCACGGACTGTCGCCGTCCGTCGGCATCGCCCGCTGCGATGAATTTATTGCTTGCTGGCTGGAGGAGTGGCTAGTGGCGTCTAACGGTTGCATTTCCTGAGAGTAGGCAGCGCCGGCCGCGGTGAGCAGGAATAGCACGATGGTTACAGCCGAGGGTTTCACTTTCATTTCTTCACCTTTCGTCATCAATGGATTGCGTTAGCGACGCCGAACTCGCGGCCGGGGAAGGAATTCCAGAAATGCGCGGCCCAGACGTCGTTTTAAGTGAGCGTTCCCGCGAAGGTTGAATTGACGCGAAGAAGAGTTGGCCGTGGCCCGCACCCCGCTGACGTCCTGCCAGCTGCAACTGGCGCGGCGATTTCGAACTCAAGCTTCGCGACCGCCCAAATGCTCGTAATGACGCCCCTTCCACTTGCTCCTGAAGCGCCGTCGGGCCTCTCGCGTGTCGTGGCGCCTCCCCTCTCAGGAGGCGCCACCTGAAAGAGTGACAGCGAACTGGGTAAGCCGGACCACTTTCCAGTCATGGCTCGCGCGCCGTCAGATCGGTGTTAGCTCCCTCCAAAAAAAACGTTGCATTGTGGATCCATCCGGCACGGTCTGGCATGTTTTGTACCGGCTTGTACCCGTGTGTCGGGCGTACCGCCGTATGCTTCCATCCCCGCACTTGGGTCAGAGGGTTGTGTTGCGGCGTTTTCTTGCGGGGCGGGTTGTGAGGCTTGCGGTGTGCCTTGCGAATGCGCAACACCGGCCATGACAAACAGCACGACGGCGGATGCGACTATCAGTGGTGATTTCATGCTGGTTCCTTTGTATACGTTGAGCTTTCCATTCATGCGATTCGTTATTTGCGTGCCCCGAGCTCGAAGTCCACGCGCATCGAGCGTGTCGCGCACGAGCCGCAACACCGGTGGTGATCGATTGATAAAGTTTCGTGAGGGGGCTCGTTGGAGTTAAAGCAATCAGCCTGTTCACTTCATGTCGACCTGCAGCAGTCGTCGCACGAGCCAAGGCCGGTTCAGCTCTTCACGACGACCAACCGCTCTGGGTACACTCGGTGAATGCACCCTCTGCGCTGCTGTCATACTCATTCTTGGTCAGGCGAAACGCCGTCGCAACGCACATGCGTAGGCGGTCGACAGCAATCGTCGGCGAAAGATGTATGCACTGTTATCGTCCGATCCCGGTGACATGTCGGATACTCGCCTCCTGACGCCGCGCTCGTTCCCGAAGTGGTCAGGCGCTGGGCGAGCGCGCGTCACCTAGCTGATACATTTGTGGCTGCTAGTAGGGATAGCGACCTGTTATTTTGCTTTTTATCGCGCTGCGGCCACGCACGAGGCGTTGTGCATCGTGCTGTTAAGCAAGTCTTCCACTCCAGAAAGCACGCTGCCTGAAGTCAGTCGGTTGGTTGTCCCCCAGCAGCCGGTAGTCTTCGGTCAAGCGCCGGATCCGTGACCGGCGGGACGCCGAGCTTGATCCCGCTATTCGCCAGCATGACGATGAGTTCCGTACGGCGCCGGAGATTGAAATGCGCAAGCAGATGACTGATGTATTTCCGTACCGTAATGTCCTCGAGGCCCATTCTCAGGGCAATGGCCTTGGACGGAAGTCCGCGCACCAGCCACGCCAACGTTTCGAACTCTCTCGGTGTGAGTCCCAGCTCGGATGCATTGCTCGTTTCCGATTTAACGCGCGGCTCACGATCCTCAGGTCCATTTGCCGGAGTCTCATCAGTGTCCATCTCACGACTGAGGCTGGCGATGCTGGAGGCTGGTAGGAATACGCCCCCCGCAAGCACCGCGCTTATCGCCGCACGAAGCGCTTCAGGCGGCGACGATTTGGGCACGTATCCCATGGCGCGAAGTTGGATGCATCGACTGATGGTTTCCACTCGCTCATCGGCCGATATCACGATCACCGGTAAGGACGGTCGCGATTCCTTCAATTCGGCAAGCGCGTTGCAACCGTTGCCATCGGGCAGGTCGAGATCGAGAAAAACGATGTTCAGGAGGTCACAAAGCGCATGATTCAAACCCTGCGACAACGTGCTCGCGTGCAGCAACTCGATGTTCGGAAAGAGTTCCGTCAGTAGAAGCGCCAATCCGGCTCTGAACAGCTCATGGTCGTCGACGATCAGTACGCGCATTCCATCGTCTCCCGGAATCGTATTCGAGCCAGGCTGCGATTACACATCGGAGGAGGGTTCAATCGACAGTGATCGTCCGATGTCCCAGGTCAGATAGTACACACTAGCGGTGGATCTACATGGCGCCGCATGAAAAGTGGCGGTTTTCATCCACCATTAGACGAATCGAGCGTATCAAGGGGACCACCGGGCCTTGCATGGGCCAATACATCAGTCATCTGTTCGCATACTTCAAGTTGCGGCGCCGCGCAGCACTCACCGTGATGCTGGCAGAGAAGGGCGTTACGCTCGGGACGCTTTCAGTCACTGATCGTTCGCGAGATCGAGATTCACCTTCCGTCGAGCGGTCACGAACCGGCTAATCTCGGCCAGCAGGTCTTTCGGGGCGGAGGACTTGCGCAATAGCACGAACGGTTCGGGAAAGTCGCGAAGGATGTGATCGGACAGCAGCTCGCCGGTGATAAATGCGACGGGAATCACGCCGGCCCACGCGAAATGACGCCTGAGCCGATCAGCAACCTCCTTGCCGGTTACTCCTTCGCGCAGACGAATATCGGCGACGATGAGATCGGGAATGCGGCTGTCATCGGCAAGGACGGCTTCGAATCCAGCCATCGACTCGGCGGCGTGCACGAGCGCGCCCGCGCTCGAGAAAAGACGCCTCAGGCCTTCGAGCACGGTAGGTTCATCGTCGCACAGGAGCATGAACGTGCCAGCGAGATCGGGCATGCAGACGTCGCCATCCTGAGCATTTTCGCCGACTGTCGGGGCGGATGCCGAAACCGTCGCGTAAAGCGAAAATCGGGATCCGCGCCCTTCCACGGACGCGAGACTCATGCCATGTCCCGGCAGGATATGGATCGCACGCTGCACGATCGACAGCCCCAGTCCCAGCCCTTTCGAACGGTCGCGCCCCGGATTGTTGATCTGATAGTACTCGGAGAAGATCGCGTCGCGATGTGCGGGCGCAATGCCGATGCCGGTATCCCATACATCGATGCGCAGCCGTTCATTCAGTTGCACCCAGCCAAGCACAACGCCACCCGATGATGTGTTCTTGATCGCGTTCGATACGAGATTCGATACAGCCCGCTTGAAGAGCGACCGGTCGGTCGCGATAGACGGGGGGTAGCCTCGCCGTCCCGCGATCCTTAGATCGATGCCACGCAATCGGGCCGTCTCCCGGTACTGCTCGAAGACCTCGGTCAATAGGCCGTGGGTGTCGACCGGTACGACATGGGGAACATATGAGCCCAGCTCGCTGTAGTCCTGAATGTCCTTGAACATGTCGAGGATGTCGGACGCGGTCTCCTCGACGACATCGAGCTCGCGATCCACGGCGTATCCGTCCCTGATCCTCGTCCGGGCGCTTCGGATGAAAAGGTTGATTGCGGCCAGAGGCTGCTGGATGTCGTGATACGCCGATGAAAAGAATCGCTCTTTCTCCCTGACGAGCTCTTGCATGCGTCGGTTCTGCTCGTTGACCACGCGCGAAGCCGCTTCGACGCGCGCCTTGGCCGCGCGCAAGGTGCGCCGGTACATGAATTCGCGCCTCGCGGCACGTTCCAGCGGGATACTGACGAGCAAACCGACGATATACATCATCGGCACCATCGTGGCGTGCGCGATCACCGACTCCATGCGCGCGCCGACGCTCTGGCCATCGGGCTTGAGATAGAGCATCACCAGATAACTGACGACGCATAGGCCGACCAGCCACGCCGCCGTAATCACTCGAAGCCGGAAGGCCATGAATATCATGAAAAGGGCAAACGTGAGGATCGGATAGGCCTCCCGCCAGGCCAGGTCGCCCGGATAGATCTGTACCATTCTCAGGACCGCGAACCAGCAACTGAGCGTCCAGACACTGAGCAGCCCGACGCTCCAGCGCTCGTCGAGTGCGTGTCGGCTCCACAACAGAACGGGCACCGTCATGCCGATCGTCCCGGCGATTCTCAGGACACAGAGTTCTTTGTGGTGCAAGTGGGCGGGATCGAGTATGTCTAGTCGCCCGAGGTCGTGGACGGAAAACACGACCCACAGCACGGTGAAGATTGTGATGGCGAGCCTGCGCTGTCCGAAGAAGCGCCGCGCATAGTCCATCCGGAACGCGCGTTCCTGAGCCGCCGATCTGAACCTGCGCACCGTGAGGCCTGACGATCTCATGACGACGCTCGATCAGGAAATTTGCCGCCCGCGGATAGGACAGCGTGCAATTCAAACAGAGTAGCAGGCGCCCACCCAGAGTCATACACACAAATGTAGCGGTCTCGATACGCTTGCGGCCAGGGACACCTACGTCTTTCCAGACCCGGTTCCGGCCCTGCCTACGTGGACGGCGACAGCGTCCGGGTCGAGCGGCAATCGATATATGACGGCGCCGGTAAGCAAGAATTGCGCTTTCTTCGTAACTGGCTATCGCCTCGGTACGCCCTCTTCTTCCGGACTTTCATTCGCATTATTTTTGTTCTTGAGGCGGTTCGGGCGTTTGCCTCGCCTCATCGCAACCGGACGTTACGGCAAGGCTCGTTAAGGAGATTCTCGTGAAAAAAGTGCTCAATACCACAACCGTCAGCAATCTGCCACATTGCTGACGTAGAGCCCAGCCGCTCCAGGTGGCAGCAATGCCGACGAGCTGCGGTGGGACCCGCAAGATTGAGCGGCCGTTGCACCTCGCAAACGGCCATCAGGGGCGTGTCGAGCCGACAGGCAGTTGTGGGTCGAATTGAGGCGGTGGGCGTTGGCCGGGTTGCTAGCACGATGCGGTCGTCTTGGCGTCGATATAGGCGAGCTTGACCCAAGCGAAAGCCTGCGCGCCGATCAGTTCTTCGGAACAGCCCGTGTACGCGCAGAAGTGCTCGAAGTCATCCATCGCGGTATGGCCGCGATCGTTCGGTTCAAGCGGCACCGCTTCGAGCAGGTTTTCCAGCAGTTCAACGGGTTTTCAATAGCACATGACGGATAGCCGAACCGTATTTTTAGGCGCAACGAGTTGCGCAAGCCGTTTCCCAAGCCTATGAATCGCCGTTGACGGTTTCCTTTCGAGCGATTCGAATCTGCTGGAATCCTTGCCTGTCAAGGCTTTGCGGAGAATGGAGGCCAGTTATATATAGCATCGTTCGTCCATTCGATGTGCCGATATTCGAGCTCGATGCCGAAGCGTTGCGTCGCGACTTCGAGTACGCGCAGCGCTTCGGGCATTACCTCGACGCCGATGCCGTCGCCGGGGATGACGGCAATCCGGTATTTGTTCGACATGATGGGCTTCTCCTTTGAAGAATTGGATTGGGGATGTGGTGGCGGTTATTTTATTCGTGGTGTATTCGTTCATGCCGTGCCAGGCGCGGCGTACCCCTCCTGCAAGGCTTAACTCGGGGTTTTTTGGGATGGTACCTTGATGCACAATCGGGCCTCCTTTATTGACTGTGAGGCACGATGACTTCACTTTTCCTGGGTTCTTACCATGAGATCCGTGAAAGGCGGCACGGACATTTCTTCTCGATCAGCATTTACAGATCATTCAACCTTCACATCACGTCTCCCTGGTTGTTTGACGTGGATCGGTGGTTCCATTTTGCATGGCCGGCGAGCGTGCCGCGCGAGTCACACGACGACATTGTGCAGGGCATGGAGGAAGCGCGCGCAGCGTGGCTGCGATATAGCCCATCCATGCTGCTGCCGCACCAGCCATACGAGTTACGCGATATGCTCGGCCGGAGTGACAACCGCTTTCATATGTACAGAATGAAAGACGAAGAGGTTGCCAAAGCCCTGTACAACGAAGTGAAAGACGGTAGCCTGATCTTCGTCCCTGAGCGGGACGAGATGCTCAAATGCGTGCAGGCGATACGGGAGCAGCGGGAAAAGGCTTCCCGGACAGCGCCCGCACGCGCGCAACAACCGGCCGACGCGGACATGCTAAGGTCGCTCTATGGCAACAGCCCGCGCGCGCCGCAGAACCTCGGCAATGCTCAGGCGTTCAACTATCAGCCAGATGCCGTGAGTGACGATGTGCAGGACATTGCGGCGCGCGGAGTGAGCGATTTTCACGAGGCCGAATGCTTCGCGCAGTACGAACGGGACCTAGACCTGTGCAACGCACTGGCTGGCCCAATGGGTGGTACACGCGGCATGGCGCTATGCAAAACGCAGGCATTCCAGAACTATCAACAGTGCAGAGGATATTGATGGCTACTCATCCGCCGTATTCCGTGGTTCTAACCTATACAGAGGACCGTCAACGGCTCACGGTGCAAACCGTTGACCCCACCAGGCTTGCCCCGTTGCTGGCCGGGAAAATCGAAATGCCGATCCTTCTCGATGAGTACGATTTCAAACTCGACGACGAATTTGCGCGGAGGCTCGGCGTCGCAATACTCAACGTGATTGCGCTCGGTCAGCCTGACATCAAGCAGTACATGTCGGTGACGCAAGAGCCGATCGACAAGCCTTCACAGACGTAGCCTGCCGCCCGCGCACTTATGCGCTGTGCGTGCAACGGGCATTCGGGAATTATCAAACCTACTGTTGCGCGTCCGGCGCGCGCAGGGCCGCGAGCGCTTCAGGAAGTCGCGCGAGCGCTTCCGCTAGCGAACGTGCGCCGCCGAGTGGAAGAAAGCCGGCAAAGCTGTCGTCGTCGTCCACCAGCAGCCCGTCGAACTGCCCAGTGCTGTCGCGATAGACGATCACGTCTGCCCGCTGCCAGCCCGTCCTTGCGAGTACCGCCGCCACGACTGCTCCGGCCGCGGTGGTGTCGCTGCGGCAACCGGGCGCGCGTGCAAGGACAACGCTTTCCGGTTGTATAACCAATGTCGAGGATACTGAACTATGGTCCCGTCAAAATCATTCGTCGTCTCGTATAACGAAGAGCTGCAACAGTTTGAAATGTATTCACTCAAGGATTCCGACTTGGCCGCTCTACGCGAAAACGCCGTTGTCGCGCCTTGGCGTCTTTCAGCGATTCCGGGCGGCAAATTAGGTGAAAACATCGCGAAGCGTCTCGGCGCTATGGCGCTTGGCGTTCTCTCGATATATCACCCTGAAGTGCAGCAACGTTTGCGCGTGGAGCCGGATCAGTTTCCGTTTCCGTAGGCCGTACCGCGTCAGCGAAGTCGGATCCACCAGTCAAGGGGCCGTATGACGATCGGGTCGCCAGCAGCAGAGTCGATGGTTGCCTGTTTCCCCTGGTAGGCAGTATGACTTCCTGCGGGACAGAGGCTGGCCTGCCGCAACGGAATCAAACGCGGGTTAGCATTGCTGTCAGAGCCGCACGGTGCGGACGTGCCGCACCCGGCGATTTCCGACGCGGA
>NZ_VZQO01000088.1:0-8255 GCF_014397665.1 Paraburkholderia sp. UCT2 | reverse complement strand
CGCCACCACTACCGCTATTTCCCTTACCGCCACTCCCACTTCCGCTCCCTGAACCCCCCGCCCCGGCGCCGCTGTTGCCGCTTGCGCCAGCACCGCTATTGCTCGAACCCGCCGCGCCGCCATTACCGCTGCCGTTGCCACTGCCGCCGCCGAGCCGCCCGCAGCCCGGACCGCCGAGCCCGCCGCAGCCGGCCGGCGCGAACACCGAGGCGGCGTCGTCGGCGGCTGTGGCCGTGCCAGCCTCGGCGCCGGTCGCCGCGCCGTCGTTCTGCGCGAGCAGCAGCGGCGTTGAATCGCCGGGTTGCGCCCGCAACGCGTCGGCCAGCACAATCCAGCGAGGGATCACGTCCGTCGACGCTCCGTACGCGGTCCCCCCCGCCAACACCGCGACCATCGCGAGGACCACCGCGCCGCGCATCATTGCACAGTAGTAGTGATCTGATTTTCCGGTCTTCATCGCGCGTCTCCAGAGCGAAGGACGGTACCTCGCTGCCGCCTTCGCGAGCTGCCCCAGCGCCGGCCGACCTGTCTGCACGCGGGGCTTGTCGAACCCCCGATCCGTTGTGTCGAAGTTGTCCGTGCGTCGCTGCCGTGCTGATTGCGCGAGGTCGCGCCATCGCGTGGTGACGCTCGTCGTGCGGATATGCGCGGCGTTGCGCGCCCGGTTTGGCTTCGAATCTCTGGCCGCTAATTTAGCGATATCCATGCCACGCGTCGCAAAGCCTTGAAGCGACACGGGCGATATCGGGATGTGCGATGCGCACGCCGGAAAAACGCCTCAAAACGTTGCGACGATGAAACGCGCGGACGCAGAAGCGTGTTCCGACGCGGGATTCGTTAAGAGGGGCGGTGTGCGTCGATGAGGTTCGAGTCGACGCTAGCTGGCGTTTTCCGACGCATCGTCGGAGTTGCCGCCATACGTCGGGCCGCTCGCGTTGTCGTCGCGCGGCTCGCTTTGCAGCTCGCGAAGTGTGGCGACCGGAATATGACAGCGAATCCGGTGCGCGGAAGACGGATCGGCGGCGCCGTCCGCGTCGAGAAACGGCGGGTCCTGTTGCTCGCAGATCGCGCCGAGCTTGCGCGGACAGCGCGTGTGAAACACGCAGCCCGACGGCATCGCGCCGGGCCCGGGCAACTCGCCGGTGAGACGGATACGCGTACGTTGATGCACCTCGCCGCACGCGCCGTCGCCCGGCAGCGTCGGCACGGCGGACAGCAGCGCCTCGGTATAGGGATGCTGCGGTCCATCGAACACGGCCGCCGCCGGGCCGATTTCGAGCAGCCGGCCGAGGTAGAGCACCGCGATGCGATCCGACACATAGCGGACCACGTGCAGATCGTGCGAGATGAATACGTAGCTGACGCCGCGCTCGCGCTGCAGATCGGCGAGCAGGTTCAGAATCGCGGCCTGCACCGACACGTCGAGCGATGAAGTCGGCTCATCGCACACGACGACGCGTGGTTCGCCGGCGAACGCGCGCGCAATCGCGACGCGCTGCTTGAGCCCACCCGAAAGCTGGCGTGAACGTGCGTCCAGATAGCGCTCGGGCAGCCGCACGGCGTCCGTCAGCGTGGCGAGCCGTACGTCGATCTCGGGCCCGCGCAGCGCGGTGAAGCGCGCGAGCGCACGGCCGATCAGCCGCTTGACGGAATGCGCGCGATTGAGCGCCGAGTCCGGATTCTGGAACACGATCTGCAGCGATTTCAGCTGCTCGTCGCTGCGTCGCGTGACGCGCGCGGCGAGCGGGGCGCCGTCGAGTTCGAGCGCGCTGCCGGCATCGGGTGCGATCAGGCCGAGCAGTAGTCGCGCGAGCGTTGTCTTGCCGCTGCCCGATTCGCCGACGAGGCCGAGCGTCTCGCCGCTCGCGAGTTCGAGCGACACGTCGTCGACCGCGCGCAGCGGGACGCCCGATACGTGGAATGTTTTCGACAGGTTCCGGGCGCGCAAGACCGGCCCAGAGGGCGCGCGCGGCGCCGCGTTGGATGATGCGGCCGCCACCGGCGCCGCGCTCGATGTCGCACGCGGCAGTTCGATCGCACGCTCGTGATAGTGGCAGCGCGCCATCTGATCGCCATGCCGGGCGCCGAGGCGATAGGGCGGCGGCGCGTCGCGGCGGCAGCGCTCGTCGGCGAGACGGCAGCGCTCCGCATAGATGCAGCCCTGCGTGATCGAGCCCGGCAGAGGCAGGCCGCCCGCGATCGTATCGAGCCGCTCGCTGTCCTTGCTGCGTCCGGCCGTCGGCAGGCAGCGCAGCAACCCGACCGTGTACGGATGACGCGGCCGCGCGAACACGTCCTGGGTCGCGCCTTCCTCGACCAGCTTGCCCGCGTACAGCACGCCGACGCGTTCGCACATGCGGCCGATCACCGCGAGGTTGTGGCTGATGAACAGCACCGCGGTGCCGAGTTCCTCGCGCAACCGTGCGACGAGGTCGAGCACTTCCGCTTCGACGGTCGCATCGAGGCCGGTAGTCGGTTCGTCGAGAATCAGCAGCGCGGGGTTCGACGCGAGCGCCATCGCGATCACGACGCGCTGCTGCATGCCGCCCGACAATTGATGCGGATAGCTGTTCATCACGCGCTCGGGCGCCGCGATGCGGACGCGTTTGAGTATCTCGAGCGTGCGTTGCAGCGCCTCGTCGCGCGCGACGCCGGCCGCCTCGAATGCTTCGGAAACCTGACGGGCGATCGTCAGCGATGGATTCAGTGCGCGCCCCGGGTCCTGGTAGACCATCGAGACGGTCGTCGCACGCATGCTGCGCAGCGCGTCGGCACCCAGCTTCTGCACGTCCTCACCGGCGATTACGATCTTGCCGGCCTTCACCTTGCCATTGCGTGGCAGATAGCGCAGCGTCGCCATTGCCACGGTCGACTTGCCGCAACCGGATTCGCCGACGAGCCCATACGCCTCGCCGCGTCGCACGCGAAACGATACGTCCTGCAGCACTTCGCGATCGCGTCCGCGGATCCGGTAGGTGACCGTCAGGCCGACCACGGTCAGCGCATCGGTGCGATCGCTTTTCGACACGTCGAACGCGGCGAACGAGGAGGGCGGTGGGCCGTTCATTGGTCGAGCACTCCCTGCACGCCGTCGGCGATCAGATTGACGCCGACCACCAGTGACGCGATCGCGCCCGCCGCAAACACGACGGTCCACCACGCGCCGCCCGCCATCAACGTGTACGACTCGGACAGCGCGAGCCCCCAGTCGGCCGACGGCGGCTGGATGCCGAAGCCGAGGAACGACAGCGTCGCGACCGCGAAGATCGCATAGCCGAGCCGCACCGTTGCTTCGACGACGATCGGCGGCAGCACGTTCGGCAGGATCTCCGCGAACATGATGTACGGCGCGCGTTCGCCGCGCAGCTGCGCGGCGGCCACATAGTCGAGATGCCGCTCTGCGAACACGGCGGCGCGCACGGTGCGGGCTGTTATCGGCGTGAAGGTGGTGCCGATCACGAGAATCACCGTGAAGTTCGACGCACCGACCGCGGCGAGCGCGAGCAGCGCGACGATCACGAGCGGCAGCGCGAGCACCGCGTCGATCATGCGGCCGATCACGTCGTCGACCCAGCCGTCGAAGTAGCCGACCACCAGGCCGAGCGCGGTGCCCGCCGCGGTGCCGAGCAGGGTCGCGAGCGGCGCGATTGTCAGGATGTCGCGCGCGCCGACGATCACGCGCGAGAATACGTCGCGGCCGAGCTGATCGGTGCCGAACCAGTGCGTGCGATCGGGCGGCGTCAGCGAATTGAGCGGATCTGACGCGTACGGATCGAGATGCACGAACCACGGCCCGGCGATCGCGCAGACGATCCACCACGCGACGATCAGCGCGCCCACGATGAAGGTCGGCGAACCGAGCAGCAGGAGGAAGCGCGGGAAACGCGGCTCGGAGCCCGGTGCGCCGGGCGCGGGCGAGCCTGGTGGCGTCGATGAAGCCGGCGGCACGGTCGTATTCATTCGGCGGTCCTCACCCGCAGTCGCGGATTGAGCAGCACGTGCAGCGCATCGGCGACCAGATTCGCGAGCGTATAGACGACGCCGATCGTCAGTACGCCCGCTTCGAGCATTGGAAAATCCTTCGCCTTGGCGGCGTTGTAAATCAGCGAGCCGATGCCCTGGTAGTGGAACAGCGTCTCGACCACCACGAGTCCGCCGATCATGTAGCCGAGTTGGGTGGCGGCGACGGTGATCGTCGGCAGCAGTGCATTGCGCAGCACGTGCCGCCAGATCACGACGCGGCGCGGCAGGCCCTTGAGGATCGCGGTGCGCGTGTAGTCGGCGTCGAGCGCTTCGACGGTGCCCGCGCGTGCCATTCGCGCGATGTAGCCGAAGAACACGAGGACGAGCGGCAGCACCGGCAGCACCAGATGCCGCAGCTGTTCGAGCACGCTCGCATCGGGCGGAGATGAGGCCTCGATGGGCAGCCAGCGCAGCCACACGCCGAACACGAGAATCAGCACGATCGACGACACGAACTCCGGCACCACGGTCGCCGACAAACCGGCGATGCTGATCGTGCGATCGAGCCAGCGCCCCGCATGCATCGCCGACCACACGCCGCCTGCGATGCCGAGCGGCACGACGACGATGAACGCGAGCAGGCCGAGCTTTGCCGAATGTCCGAGCGCATCGGCGATGAACGGCCTGACCGGTTCGCGATACGCGTACGACAGCCCCATGTTGCCGCGCACGAAATGCGTGATCCAGTCGATGTATTGCGTGAGCAGCGGCCGGTCGGCGCCGAGCTGATGATCGAGCGCGGCGACCGCGCGCGCATCGGCGAGCGGCCCGAGCACCGCGCGGCCGATATCGCCGGGCAGCAGCTGGCCGCCCGCGAACACGATCACCGACAGCAGCCACAGCGTGATCAGCGAAAGACCCGCGCGCGTCGCGAGAAAACGCGCGACGCGGCCCGCATTGCCGTTCGTCGCGCGCGGCATACGCGATGTATTCGAGGCGGGAGAGGGCGCCGGAGCCGACATCGTGAGTTCTCCTGCGAAAAGCGAGGCGGACCGCGCGCTGCTTACGCGCTGAGCGTCGCGCGATCGAAATACAGTTGCGCGAGCGCAGTGAAGCGCACGCCGTTCACGCCCTTGCGCATCGCGATCAGCTGATCGTAGAAGAACGGGATGATCAGCGGCGTTTCGTCGAGCAGTAGAGTCTGGATCTGCCCGGAGATTTTCTTTTGCGTGGCGAGATCGATCGCCGCGACGAACTGCGCGACCAGTTGATCGTATTGCGGATTTTTGAAGTGCGCGGCGTTCCATGTGCCGTTGCTCGTCAGCGTCGCGTTGAGGAACACGTTCGGCACGCCGCGATGGCCGTAATCGGTGATGCCGAGCGGCGAGTCGAGCCAGTCGGATTTGCCCGGCGTGCCCGCGCCGTAGTAGAGCGATTGGCTCTCGACCTTCAGATTGATGCGCACGCCGATCGCCTTCGCGGCGTTCTGCACGACGACCGCGAGGTCGGGGATCTCCATGTATTTTTCGGTGGTCAGCGTAACGTCGAAACCGTTCGGCACGCCGGCCTGCGCGAGCAGCTGCTTCGCCTTCGCGACGTCGATCTTGCGTTGCGGCACGCCCGCATCCGACGATGGAAACACCGGCGCGAACGGGCTGTCGTTGCCGAGTTGTGCGCGACCCTTGAAGAGACCGCGCACGATCACGTCGCGATCGAGCGACAACGCGAGTGCCTGACGCACGCGCTTGTCCTTGAAGAGCGGGCTGTCGTTGCGCATGTGAATCTGGCGGTGCGCGCTCGACTTGACGCCGACCGCCTTGTAGTCCGGATTGTTCAGGATGGCCGCGCCGCCCTGCACGGTGAACGTGCCCATCACATCGGCCTGATGGCCTTGCAACGCGAGCAGTTGAGCCTGCTCGTCGGCGTAGAACGAAAACTGTACGCGTTGCGGTAACGCTTTTTCGCCCCAGTAGTCGGGATTGCGCACGAACGACGCGCCAACCTTCGGCTGATACTTTTCGAATTTGAACGGACCCGTGCCGATGAAACTCTTTTCGTAGTTGCCCGCGAAGTTCGCGGGCAGGATCACCGCGTTGTAATTATCCGAGGAAACGTAGTACGGGAAATTGCCGGTCGGCGCGTCGAGATGAAACTCCACCGTGTGTCCATCGACGACCTTCGCGCCGCCTTTCGACAGCACGCCCTTTAGTACCGATAGCGCGGCCGAGCCGCTCGCGGGATCGGCGAGACGGTCGAAGGTCGCGACTACATCTTTCGCGCCGAAGCTCTGGCCGTCGTGGAATTTCACGTTGGGGCGCAACTTGAAGGTCCACACGTCGCCCTTGTCGTTCGGCTTCCACGACAGCGCGAGCGCGGGCTTCAGCATCAGCTTCTCGCCGTCGTCGTCGATCAGGAATTCGCCGGTCTGGTTCAGCAGCGCGAGACTCGCGGCGTCCGTCACCGTCAGCGGATCGACGGCGCCCGCCGGCGTCAGATGCGCGACGCGGATCGTCTGGTTCGACGTGGGCGGTGCACCTTGCGCCCGCGCTCGCGGCGCGCCGAGCAGGCCGCCACCCGCGAGCGACAGACCGATCATGCTCGCATGTCGTAGCAGCTCGCGGCGCGTGATGCGGCCGGCGACAAACTCGTCGAGAGCGTGGTTGCCGTAGGCGTCGGCTGTGAGGCGGGCTGCGTCCAATGCGTCAGGTGCGAGAAATCGGTCCGCTGGCGTTTTCATCGATGGCGTGTCCAACCCGTTCTGTTGCTGGTTCGGAGGCGTCGCGCGAGCCGCGCGACGGCGCGAGGGGCAGCGCGCCTTCCGATGGGCGATGGGATGTGGTGGGGCCGCTATCGCGAAAGGGCAACGCTGTGCAGAGCGGTCTCAGTGTAAGCGATTGCTCGCGGCTCTGGCGCACCGGGGGCGCGCCGCGCTAGTCGATCGGCCGATAAATGACGCGCGGTGTGTCGTCGTCACAACGGTTACCGGACGCGTGCTCGCGAGGGGCGGCCGCGATTGTGGACGGATTGGCGGAGCGACACGGTGCGAAATGCGGTTTCGAACTCCACAAGGTGGAACTCTCAAAGAAACCTACGGTGTAGATCGGTTTCTCGGTAGGCCAGGCCACTTATCGTGCCGCCGTATCCGGCCGTCTCCAGCGATGAAACAGCACCGAGCCGATCCAGCACGCCATGAAGGCCGCGACGATCGCATAGCCGAGCGCGCCGAAATGATCGTTGATTCCGACGATCGCATCCGACACCCCGCCGCTCCAGCCGAAGCGATCCGACAGCAGCCCCAGCGCCTCGACGCCGCCAATCACGATCGCGACCATCGCCGACACGAACGTGATGCTCGCGTTGTAGTAAAGCTTGCGCTTCGGGTCGTCCATCGCCCAGCCGTACGCGTGCACCATCAGCACGTTGTCGGTCGAATCGACAAGCGTCATGCCGGCCGTGAAGAGCGCCGGGAACACGAGGATCGAATAGAGCGGCAGGCCAGTGCTGGCCTGCGACGCAGCGATCGCGAGCAGGCCGACCTCGGTCGCGGTGTCGAAGCCGAGCCCGAACAGCACGCCGACCGGATACATGTGCCAGCTTTTCGTGACCAGCCGAAACAGCGGCCGCAATGCGCGCGACAGCAGCCCGGCTGGGGCGAGCGCATCGGCTGACGCTGTGCTCGCAACGTCGCCGCGTTGCGTGTGCCGGTAGCGGCGCCACACGTCGCGCAGGACCACGAGATTGACCGCCGCGAGCACCAGCAGGAACGACGCGGAAACCAGTGTCCCGAGCGTGCCACCAACTTCCTTGAAGCTTTCGAAGCGCCCATTCAGCGAATGCGTGGTCCAGGCGATGCCGATCGTCGCCGCGATCACGATCGTCGAATGGCCGAGCGAAAACGCGAGCCCGATCCCGACCGGTCGCATGCCGGTTTGCATCAGCTTGCGCGTAACGGCGTCGATCGCCGCGATGTGGTCGGCGTCGACCGCATGACGCAGACCGAAGCCATACGCGAGCAGCGCGGTGCCGAGCAGCAGCGGGTAGTGGCGAAACGCGATTAGCGCCCACAGCCATGCGCCGAGGTTGGCGGCGAGCAGCACCGCGTAGAGCGCGACGAGGCGAGGGCGCAGCGAGGCGTTAGGCGTCATGTGGCACGAGCGGATGAACGGATAGGTTGATGAGCGGCTAGGGTCTGTTTACATATGGAACGCACGTGCGTTGCCGCGAGAAGGGCCGCTCGCAAGGATTGCGACGCCGCGAATACTCGACGTATTCGCAAGGAGCATGACGCAGCG
>NZ_VZQO01000087.1:0-8758 GCF_014397665.1 Paraburkholderia sp. UCT2 | reverse complement strand
GTATTCCCCCGTTCCGCGCAAGCGCCCGTAACAGGCGGCCGCCCCCGCGTCGCCTCTGACAGCGTCACTCCCTGCTGAATCCCAGCCTTCGCCAGCATATGTGCGCTAATCGGCGCGGTGAGAAACAGAAACGCCGGAATCAGCAACTCATGCAGGCTCGCGAAGTTGTTATGCGCGCTGAAATACACCACCGACGCGAGCACGATGCCGCCCACACCGAGCGTGGTCGACTTGGTCGGACCGTGCAGCCGCATGAAGAAGTCGGGCAGCCGAGCGAGCCCGACCGCCCCGACCAGCGTGAACAGACTGCCGGCCAGCAGCAGCAAACAAACGATCGCTTCGACAAAAGTTTCCATCGGCATACCCCACGCTAGTTGAGTTCGATGATGTCGCCGCGCTGCAGGTACTTGGTGAGCGCGACGGTACCCACGAAACCCATCACGGCAATCAGAAGCGCAACCTCGAAGAGCACCGTCGAGCGCAAGCTGATGCCGTACACGACGATCAACGCGATCGCATTGATGTTGAGCGTGTCGAGCGCGACGATGCGATCGGGCAGCGACGGCCCGCGCACGAGGCGCCACAGCGCGAGCAGGAACGCGATGCCGAGGATCGCGAGCGAGATCGGAATCACGATGGTTAGCATGCGAAGATCTCCATCAAAGGGGCTTCATAACGGGACTTGATGAGCGCGATGAGTGCCGCTTCGTCGCCGAGATCGAGCACGTGCACGGAGAGGCGCGTGCGGTCGTCGCTGAGTTCGGCGCACAGCGTGCCAGGGCTCAGCGAGACCACGCTGATAAGCACCGTGAGCGCGATCTCGTGGGTGCTGTCGAGCGGCACTTCGATGAACGCCGGGCGCATCCGCTGCGTCGGGCCGAGCACGAGCAGCGCGACCTCGACGTTGGCCACGATGATATCGACCAACACATGCCAGGCGAGCAGCACGAGCAGCCACGGTCGGCCGAAGCGCACCGGTCGCAGCCACAAGCCTTCGGCGACGCGAAAAGAGATCGCGTAGCCGAGCGCGGCGCCGAGCAGCAGATTGCCCGGCGAGACGTCGTTCATCAGCAGCACCCAGCAGATGATCAGCAAGACCGCGAGCCACGGGTGGGGGAAGAGCCTTTTCAACATCGTCAGTTCCCCTGTGCATCGGCCGTGGTCGCGGCGGCCGTTGGTGGCGAGGAGCGCGCCGCGGGCAGGATCGCGTGCACGTAGGCGGCGCGATCGAATAGCTGTGTCGCCGTATCGGTGAGATAGTGCCGCACCGCGCCCGCGCCGAGCGTGATGGCCACGACACAGCCGAGCAGGATCGCGCAGGCGGCGAGCTTCGCATTACTGCCACGCGGTGCGCGCTCCTCTTTGCCGGCGGCGGCGCGCGCGGCCGGCGCGGCCCACATCAGGCGCGTGCCCGTGCGGCTCAGCGCGACGATCGAGAGCAGGCTCGAAAGCAGTACGGCCGGCCACAGCACGACTGCCGCGCCGAGCGGCGTGGCGGCCAGCACCATCGCCTTGCCGAGGAACCCGGACAGCGGCGGCAGGCCCGCGGCGCCCACCGCGGCGATCAGATAGAGCAGCGCGGCGAGGTTCGACGGCCACGGTGCATGCGTGCGCGGGACCGCTTCGACCGTAGCTTCGGCTTCGGTGTGAGCCGGTTCCCCGACCAGCGCGGCGAGCGCGCCGGCCGTCTCGACCTGCAGCGGCTGCACCCGCGCCAGCGTCGCCACCGCTTCGCCGTCCGGGTCGGGCGAGATGGCCGCCGCGTCCGCGTCGTCGAGCGCTTCGAGCGAGCCGGGCTCGATCGAATTGGCATCGGCGGAAACGGCGGCATGGGCGGCGTGCGGGGTCGGGACTTGCTCGGGTTCGAGCGTGTCGGCGAGCAGGAACAGCGCGCCAGTGCAGAGCGTCGTGCTGATCAGGTAGTAGAGCAGCGCGCTCCATGCGAGCGGCGTCTGTAGTGCGATCGCCGCGATCAGCAGACCCACCGAAACCAGCACGAGATAGCCCGTCGTGGTCTTGAGACTCGACACCGCCAACGCGCCCAGCGCGCCGAACACGATCGTCGCGATCGCGAGCCACCACGCCCACTGATGCATGAACGCATCGAGCACGCCGCCCGCCGCGCCGAACACGAGCGCGTCGCAGCGCAGCATCGCATAGATGCCGACCTTGGTCATGATCGCGAACAGCGCGGCCACCGGGCCGATGGCGCTGCGGTAGGCCTGCGGCAACCAGAACGACATCGGAAACACGGCGGCCTTGAGGCCGAACACGAGCATCAGCGTCGCGCCCGCGAACTGCGCGAGCGGCAGCGACTCCGGCCCGAGACGCGCCAGACGTTCGCCCATGTCGGCCATGTTGAGCGTGCCCGTGACGCCGTAGAGCACGCCGATCGCGACCAGAAAGAACGACGAACCGACGAGGTTCATCAACAGATAGTGCAGCCCGTTGCGCACCCGTCGCGCGCCGCCACCATGCAGCAGCAGCGCGTACGACGCGATCAGCAGCAGCTCGAAGAACACGAACAGGTTGAAGAGATCGCCCGCGAGGAAGGCGCCGTTCAGGCCCATCAGCTCGAACTGGACCAACGCACGGAAATAGCGGCCGCGCCTCGCGTCCTCGCTCGAGGTGCCGAGCAGGCAGCAGACCGCCAGCACGGCGGTGAGCACCAGCATCAGCGCACCGAGCCGGTCGAGTTCCAGCACGATGCCGAACGGCGCGGGCCATGCGCCGAGCGCGTAGCTGGCGATCTCGCCTTGCGCGGCGCGCGCCATCAGCAGGCACGCGACGGGCAGCAGCGCGATGACGGCGAGCGCGTTCAGCGCGCGTTGCAGGCGTTTCGCGCGCGGCGGCAGCACGACGATGACGCCCGCGGAAAAGAGCGGAATCAGGATCGGGAGCAGGAGAACGTGGTTCATTCGACGGGCGTCTCCTCGTCATTGACGTGATCGTTGCCCGTGATCGAAAACGAGCGCAGCGCGAGCACCACGGTGAAGGCCGTCATTGCGAAGCCGATCACGATGGCCGTCAGCACGAGCGCTTGCGGCACCGGATCGACGTATTGCGCCCCCGCCGCGATGACCGCTGGCTTGCCGATCGCAAGCCGGCCCATGCCGAGCAGGAACAGGTTGATCGCATACGAGAACAGCGTGATGCCGAGAATCACCGGCAACACGCGTGCGCACAGCAGCAGGTAGATGCCGCACGCGCAAAGCACGCCGATTGCGATGGCAAAGGCGGCTTCCATCAGCTTTTCTCCACGGACTGCATGTCCTTGTCGCGTACGCCGAGGTGCGAGACGATCGTGAGCGTCGTGCCGACCACCGCGCCCGTTACGCCGAGATCGAACAGCATCGCCGTGGACAGTTCGATCTCTCCGATCAGCGGCACGTGCAGGTGCCCGAACGCACTGGTCAAAAACGGCTGGCCGAACGCGAGACTGCCGAGCCCCGTGGCCGCGGCGATCAGAATGCCGAAGCCCGCAAGCGCGCGGTAGTTGAGGTGGATGCGCGACTCGGTCCACAGCACCCCGCTCGCGACGTACTGCAGCAACAACGCGATCGAGAGGATCAGCGACGCGATGAAGCCGCCGCCTGGCAGGTTGTGGCCGCGCAGGAACACGAACACGGCGACGAGCACGGTGAGCGGCAGCATCAGCCGCGCGAGGATCGCGAGCATCAGCGGATGCGATTGCGACGACCATGGCCGGCCATCCGGCCCCGCATCGGGCGACTTCAGGCGCAGCCCGCGCAGCAGCGCCTTGACGGCGAGCCCCGCGACCACGAGCACGCTGATTTCGACCATCGTATCGAAGCCGCGGAAATCCACGAGGATCACGTTGACGACGTTGTGGCCGCCGCTGCCGGGCAGCGCATGGGCGAGGAAGTACGGAGCGATGCCTGGCAGCGGCGCGCTCGTCATGATTCTGTACGACACGGCGCCGAGCAGCGCGCCGCCCGCGAGCGCGAGCACGCCGTTGCGCAGCCGGACGGGGAGCGGCTCGACCGCGCGTTGCAGCGCGGGCAGGAAATAGACGGCCAGCACGAGCAGCAGGATCGTGACCAGTTCGACGGAGATCTGCGTGAGCGCGAGATCGGGCGCGGAGAAGCGCACGAAGGCGAGCGACACGAGCAGGCCGCAGGTGCTCAGCATCACGAGCGCGTAAAGGGTGCGCGCACGCACGAGCACCACGCCGACGGCGAGCAACGCCATCAGCACGAGGCCGCCCAGCGTGAACGGATCGGGCGGCAGGCGCGTGTGGCTGCCGCTCCAGGTGTCGAGCGCGACGAGCGGCACGCCCGGCACGATCAGCATCGCCGCGATCATCCATGCGAGGTAGGCCGGCAGCGAGCGCGTCTCGAACAAGCGCACGATCACGCCGGCGCACTGTTCGAGGCGCTGCACGAAGCGGTCGAAGATTTCGCTCGCGTTCAACTCGGTGAGCGCCGTGCGACGGTGGCGGAACGCATTGCGGCGCAGGAAAAAGAGCGCCGCACCCGCCGCGAACGACACCGCGCTCATCACGAGCGGCATATTGACGCCGTGCCAGAGGCTCAGGCTGTAGTCGGGCAGCTTGCCGCCGAGCGTGACCCACGCGGCCGACTCGAGCAGCCTGCCGATGCTTTGCTGCGGGAACAGGCCGATCAGCAGGCACAGCGCCACGAGAATCTCGACCGGCAGCCGCATGAAGCGCGGCGCCTCGTGCGGCGGATAGTGCGGCAGATCGCGCGGCGTCTCGCCGTCGAAAAACACGCCCCAGACGAAACGTAGCGAGTACGCCACGGAGAGCGCCGCCGCCACGATCGCGATGACCGGCACGGCGAGGTTCAGCGGCCCGAACATGCTTTGCGCGAGTGTTTCGCCGAAGAACATTTCCTTCGAGAGAAAACCGTTGAGCAGCGGCACGCCGGCCATCGACAGCGACGCGACGCTCGCGAGCACGGCCGTATGCGGCATGTACCTGCGCAGGCCGCGCAGACGGCCCAGATCGCGCGTGCCGGTTTCGTGATCGACGATGCCCGCGGCCATGAAGAGCGACGCCTTGAACACCGCGTGGTTGACCGTGTGAAAGAGCGCGGCGACAGTCGAGAGCTGCGTGTCGAGGCCGAACAGCAGCACGATCAGGCCGAGATGGCTGATGGTCGAATAGGCGAGCAGGCCCTTCAGATCGCGCTGCAACAACGCCATCCCCGCGCCGCCCACCAGCGTGACGAGCCCGGCCACTGTCACCGTGTAAGCCCACAGGTGGCTACCTTCGAGGACCGGATAGAGACGCGCGAGCAGGAACACGCCGGCCTTCACCATCGTCGCCGAATGCAGATAGGCCGACACGGGTGTAGGCGCCGACATCGCGTGCGGTAGCCAGAAGTGGAAAGGAAACTGCGCCGACTTCGTGAACGCCGCGAACAGCGTGAGCAGCAGAATGGCCGGGTAGAGCGGATCGTGCAGCACCTTGTCATGCTGGGCGAGCACGTCGTTCAGCTCGTAGCTGCCGCATACGTGGCCGAGCAACAGCACGGCCGCAAGCAGCGCGAGACCGCCCGCGCCGGTGATGGTGAGCGCCATGCGTGCGCCGCGCCTTGCGTCGGGCCGCGATGGCCAGAAGCCGATCAGCAGGAACGAGACGAGGCTCGTCAGTTCCCAGAAGATGACGAGCAGCAGCAGGTTGTTCGACAGCACGATGCCGAGCATCGCGCCCATGAAGAGCAGTAGCAGCAGGTACAGACGGGGCAACGAATCGCTGCCGGCGAGGTAGTAGCGTGCGTAGATGAAGACGAGCAGGCCGATCGCGAGTACGAGCAACGCGAACATGAACGACAGCCCATCGAGGCGCAGCGACAGCGCGAGGCCGATGTCGGGCATCCACTCATGGCGCCATTGCAGCACGTCGTGGTCGCCCATGCCCACGCGCTCGCTCAGCAGCAGCGCGCAGCCGAACAGCGCCGTCGCGAACGCGATCCAGGTGCAGAGCGCGGCGGCGCGCGGCCTCGTGAGCGCAATGAGCGCCGCGGCCATGAACGGAAGTAGGACGAGCCACCCCAGTACCATTCGATGCCCTCCGGTAGTTCGAGTGTTAGACGGTGTGGCTGGCCGGTGGGGAGTGGGCCGGCGTGCCGCCAGCCGGGCGGCTGCCCACGGGGCACAATCATAGCCGCAAACAGCCCGGCAGTTCACATCGATACATCAAGCATAAATATACGCACCGCGAAGCGGGCGGCGAGCCCGACTGATGCCCAATCATGCCCATTGATGCGGACGCGCGTTCGATTTAACACCCGTCGCGTGACATGCGGCGCGCTGATGCACCATAATCGGCAAACTTGACGATCAATCGAGGCGCCAAATTGAAAGGAACTGAACTGGATCTGTATGCAACTGAAGAGCCTGGCCACACTTTGGCTTTCAATCTTTTCGATGGCACATGGGTGTCCGATGTGCCGGGCTACGGTTTAGGTATGGCGCCCCATTTCGACGATGGGCGTCTCCACTGGTTCGAGATCATGTGCGGCGGCTTTTCCGGAAAAAGCGTGCTCGAACTCGGACCCATGGAAGGCGGCCATACGTTCATGATGGCCAAAGCCGGCGCTTCACGTGTCCTTGCTATCGAGGCGAATTCGAAGTCCTTTCTCAAATGCCTGCTCGTGCAGAATGCATTGAAGTTCAATGCCGAATTCATGTATGGCGATTTCAGAGAATTGCTGAAAAAACGCGATCAGCGATTCGATCTGATTCTTGCAAGCGGTGTGCTCTATCACATGATGGATCCGGTATCGCTACTGGAAGATATGGCATATGCGTCAGATTCGATCTGCCTCTGGACGCACTATTACGATGCCGAAGTCGCGCGGACGAATGCGAACCTGCAAAGGCACGTCGATCCGACGCCAACCGTCTCGGAGTTTCGCGGACGCGAAGTGCATCTCCACCGACATAGTTATCTCGACAGCATCAACAACGTAAAATTCATCGGCGGGACTGCTCCGCAAGCCAACTGGATGACCCGTGAAAGCCTGATGACGGTCCTCGACGCACTGGGCATGACGGTGATCGTCGGCGTGGACGATCGCGAACAACATCCGGCCGGTCCGTCGATTCTTCTTTACGCTGCTCGCATTCCGCATTTCAACGAGGCGCACTATCTTCAGCGCAACCCTGACGTAGCAGAAGCCGTTGCGCACAAGCACATCAGCTCTGGCGCGGAACACTACATCCGCTATGGCCGTGCGGAAGGGCGCTCGTTCGAGTGATCGACACCGCGCAGCCAGCGTCGTGTTCAAGCCAGTTACCCTAAAACGCGAACCCGGAAAGTTTCCCGAACATGAATACTCTCGAGAATCAGCGCTTTTTCGATAAGCCCGTCGTCGCGGACGTTCCGATCGACAATCAGACCCAGGTCTTCAAATTCGAAAAATTTCCCGCGGCGGGCCCCGTTCCCTGGCTCGATCGACCGGATGCGCTGGAGCGGGTTGCCGAGCTGTTGTCCCAAGGCGTAGTCAGCGAGCAGCAGGCCGAATGGTGCCGCAAATGGGTGAGCGACGGCTACCTGATCATTGAGGGTTTCTTCAAGACGGAACAGCTCGATGCGACGTGGCAAGCCTACGAAAACGCGATTGCCGACGGCACGCTGCGGCCGCCGCCCGAGCCGCTTTTCGAAGGCGATACGCTGCCTGGGCGCACGCTGAATCCGCATTTCAACGTGCCGGCTGTTCGCGAGATGCTGTTCGACGCGCGCATGAACGAGATCGTGAGTCTGCTGCTGGGCGCGAAATCGGCGCCGTTCCAGACGATCGGCGGTCACAAGAGCAGCGAGCAACTCGAGCATTCCGATTCGATTCACATGTCGACCTATCCGAACGGGTATCTGGTCGCGAACTGGATCGCCTTCGAGGATATTCATCCCGACTCCGGGCCGCTCGTTTATCACCCCGGCACGCACAAGCTGCCGTATCTGATGTCGACTGAATTGGGCATGCCGTTCGGTTGCGGGTATTCCGCTTATCACGACATCTACGAACCCGCGATTCAGAAGCTCATCGCTGAACGTTCATCGGGCCCAAAGCATTTCTACCCGAAAAAGGGCGATGTGCTGTTGTGGCATGCGAACCTGCTGCACGGCGGCAGCAAGATGCGCGATCCGGAGCACGTGAGTCGCAAGGCACTGGTTTGCCATTTTTTCGCGGATGGCTGTTTGTGCTATCACGACCTGACCGGCATGCCGTCGAGCCTGACGCCAATCGTCGACTTCGACGGCGAGGCGTACCTCGAGGCCAATCCGGATGTCGCCGCGAGCGGC
Source organism: Paraburkholderia sp. UCT2 (assembly GCF_014397665.1). Taxonomy (NCBI): domain Bacteria; kingdom Pseudomonadati; phylum Pseudomonadota; class Betaproteobacteria; order Burkholderiales; family Burkholderiaceae; genus Paraburkholderia; species Paraburkholderia sp. UCT2. Next base: position 465 of record NZ_VZQO01000087.1, on the reverse strand, counting down.
GGCAATGCATTGCAGCACTACATCTACTACGGTCGATTCGAAGGTCGCCCGTTGAGCAGCACCGAATCGTTTCAACGCAAGGCGCGGCTTGCCCAACTGCCTGACGGTTTCGATCCGAAGCTTTACCTCGAAGCGAATCCCGACGTCGCCGCGGCGGGCGTCGACCCGGTCGATCACTTCGTCGACTTCGGCCGCGCGGAAGGCCGGCCGTTGCGGCCCTGAGTCATGCGTGGCGCCGAAGCAGGCGAAGGCGGCCTGCTTCGGCAAGTTCGCGGAAGGTGCATGTCGAAAACTTTTGTCCGCGTCTCGCGCGCACAGTCACCCGGGTTGACGACCCGCCTGCGCCCAAAGCATGCGTTCGAGCGCGCCCGCCCCGGCACGGGCCGCCCGCCATCACGCCGCCCGTGCCAGCCTCCTTTGTGCATGCCCTCCGGTCTTGCTCTAAACTAGCGCCCGCCCAACCCA
>NZ_VZQO01000086.1:0-8984 GCF_014397665.1 Paraburkholderia sp. UCT2 | reverse complement strand
TTGCTGGAGGGCATTGCCTTCAGGGACGGCGAACCGGTGCAAGGCGATCAACCGGTTCAGCAGAAACTCGCCGCCTGAAGCCGAACGCTATCAAGCTGCCCATACACCACTCTTGACGTTAGCTCGGTGGTCGATCGCTGAACCTGATGTGGTACAACGACCGTCGACCTCATTCGAGCATCCTCCGTAGCGCCGAAAAAGTCGTGAGGGCATTGGAACGGGATTTTTGAGCAATGGCTGACCTGGAAAGTGTGATTGTTGCGCCATCGGGAGACGCATCGTGAGCGAAGAATCGGTAGCGAATATTTGGCGCCGCAGAATTGGATGGTCCCGCGCTGCTGATCGCCTTAAAGCCCGGATCAACTATGCTCGCAATATTGCTTTGGTGCTGAGCGTTTGTGGTGCGACTTCGGAAACCGTCGCAGCAACATTTCTCGCGGATGTCCCGAGCGGCCGGACCGCCCTTTCGGCCCTTGGCGCTGTTTTCCTTGCGATCGCGACCTTTGTCACCGCTCGCCTGCTAACCGTCGATGCGATACGTTCGTGGACCCGCGCGCGGTCCGTCTCCGAAGCCTTGAAAGCGGAAATCTATTCCTTTAGGGCTAACGCTGCCCCATATGCATGCGAGGATAGGCTGAAAATTCTGCTGGACAAGACCGATGCCGTTCAGGCGGCCGCTCAAGATCTCGAACGCTACGTGGCCAACGTGGAGGTCGGGTCGGCGTCCCCGCCTCCCACTCTTACTCGAGACGAGTACATTTCCAAACGGGTGGAGCAGCAGATCAACGGCTATTACCGCAAGAAGGCAAAGCTCTGTGCCAAGCGATTGGATCGGCTTCGCGCAGCAGAGTTTGTTCTTGGACTTGCTGGAACTGCGCTCAGTGCTGTGGCAACGGGTGCCAGCATTCAAGCCTCCACGAGCACAACATTTCACAGCGGAATCAGCGCGTGGGTTGCGGTTTGCACGACCTTAGGCGCTGCCATTGCTGCTCATATCGCGGCAAACCGATACGATTTTTTGGTTGTGAGCTATTACGGCACGGCGCGGCGCCTAGAAGATCTCGTAAATCGCTTGTGCTCCGCCCGAGACAGGATCGATTCCGAGTCGTGGACGAATTTTGTCAGAGACTGCGAGGCAGCGATATCCGTAGAGAACGAAAGCTGGCTCGCGAAGTGGATGGAGAAGGAGCCCGGCGGCAAATAAACGCGACGTCCGCAACGTCGCCTGCAATTTCCCGGTTGCGGTATATCCTTTCGCCCGGCATGTGGGGTACATAGCGTTTTTTCCGATAGTTGCGGCTCATCTTGAGCGTCCGGTTTGCGGCTATCGCCAGGCGTTGTGACAGCCAAGGAGCGAAAGGCCACCTCACGCCCTCAGGCGGTCGGTCAATCATATTGAGGAGAAGTCTCAATCTTGCGCACACGGAATCAGCGCCAATCGTTGACGGGCTCGCTATGCGACCGGTGTTGATTCTATCGCGGCGCTCCATCGCAGGAGATCTCGCGTCTATGTCCTGCCGTACGGAACTCCTAACCGCAGGCCAGCGCAATGGGAATTATCAGTAGCCTTTGATGTGGTCGATGCGTTTTGCTAGCGACCAAGACTATCCACTTAGTACTTTGGCTAGCGAACACGCCCATACGACCCGAACCGCTCGAAAAGATCCGAGGTCAGGCGGCCTTCGCCTCATTCGCTTGACCGAACCCAAAAATATTGGCCCTTGCTTTGAAAGGTTTTTCAGTGTCAAACGGCTTGCTCAATGCCTTAACGGATTTCCACGTTAAGTGAGCAAAGATAAAACTAGTTGAGAGCTGATTTTGGACCGCCTCGACACGCATCGGGTACATCGCAAACTGATCGATCTCTTTAGGGATCAACGGCAGCGCCATCGTAGCTGCAGCGGCCCCCTTCCTTTTGCGGCGCATCCAAGCGCCCTCGCAACATGTTGTGCTTTACACACAAAATTTAGAGTTGTCCCGACACGACCGTCGAGCCTAAGACAAACCCTGCCACCGTGACTGAACGCCGATATTCGCACCATTAATATCGCCAAGTTGCGATGGCTAGGACTCTAGGTCAATTGTCACTTCGTCAGCTTCTTGAAGGATGCGCTGACAAACCTCGAGGTCTTGTTCGGTTCGTGTCAGAAAATATACTCGCTCAACAGTACACTCCTGATGCGCGATGAGGTGGGCTATCGCAGCGTCGATTAACTCGCTTGCCTTAGGCTCAAGATCACCCCTCGACGTCCCGGTGCCCATAAGAGGAAATACGATCGACTTCAGTTGCGTACCGCGTAGTTCTTCTGAGTCGATTTTTTCCAAGGCATTACGGACGCACATCCCGATATTTGCGATTGGCGTATATCCTTTACCTGGTTGCCCGACAACCGCCGCTGCATGAAATATTTTCTTCACTCCGTGGCTGCGCGTGAGTTCTCCTGCGCCCGTTACAATAATCTCACCAGCCGGAATATTGGCGTTCTCCCCTGTGATCTGAGTTAATTCGTTCGCGACAGTGTCGGCAACAATTTTGCCATCTTTCTTTTCGGCGCCGCAATATCGAATGACACTTGAAATGGAGCGATCATGATGTCGCGCCATCTGCATATTGGTATTCTCAGAGTTAACCCACACATCGATCATTCTGATGTGTCGAATATCGCCTGTAATCAAACCGATCTTCTTTCCGGGCGCTCGGTGCATTCCATAGTTATAAATTTCGGTCCTTGTGAGTTCTTTCGATGCCGCACCTATGTTGAGGCTCAGAGCCTCGTGAACCGGGCTGTCGTTCTTCCTGATCTTCAGGCCGTTCTTTATGAAATCAGTTATTTTTTTCTTCGCTTCGTCTAACTTCTCTAAATCCTCAGAATAATCAATAACCTTAAACCCCTGGATATTGAATGGGATATCCGTGCCGTCCCTGCGAATCAGCACTGTGATCGACTGCGTGAGAGCATGCCGAACCCCGAGTTCATAGAACACGTTCGGATTAAGCGAGGTTATGTCAACCACCGCTACGCGCGATTCGTAAATGTGCTGAAACATCTTTGAATGGATCCAGCCCGCCTCGGCGATTTCGTCGCACCGAACACAATCAATATCAAGTGCCTCGATCGCTTGTTTTATGAAGTACTTGTATATCTTGTCGAAATCAATCGAATTCCCATTGGCATCTTTTTTTTCACCAAACGGCATCACAACGAAACATTTTTGGCGTCCGGTTTTGTTTGACATTTCGATACCTTGATTTTGTAGGGCAATTGAAAAGTCTATTGGTTGACTTGTTTAGATCTATTTTTCAGCCAATAAATTCCGAGTATTGTTTTGGCGTCAGCAATTTCGCCATCTTGAATTTTTTTCAAGGCATCGTCTAGTCTAATTTCTATCGTTAAGATGTCCTCCGCTTCACTTGCAACGCCGCCACCCGATTCGACTCTACCTTCATTGGAAATTTCCGCATAATAAAGAATAATCCGCTCCGAGGACCCCCCTGGCGAGACGTAGAAGGTAGAAATGTGTTCCAGCGTAGTGATGCTGTAACCCGTCTCCTCCATAATTTCCCTGCGAATAGCTGCATCCGGGCTCTCGCCCTTGTCAATCATTCCGGCGACGATCTCGGTTATCCAGCCAGGACCTTTCTCGTACGTTGGATACTTGAATTGGTTAACCAACGTCAAGGTCTTCGTTTTAGGATTAAAAATTACCGCGGCTACCGAATCGCCTCGCTCAAAATTCAACCTTCGAACTAGGGAGCTCATCTGGCCGTCAAACTTTTCGTAGCGCAAGTGAACTTGCTCTACCTTGAAAAAATCGTCCAAAATTCGCACTTTTTGATCTATGGTGACTTTTTTCACAAACATCTCCACTAAATCGTAGGTTAAATAAAAATCAATCGAGGTTGCTCTTCCCACGTTTCACGCCATCAATGCGCTGAACTTCAACAACTCTCGTTGCACTATAGCGGATGAATGTCCCAAGGTGTATTGGTTGAAGTAACTGTCGGCGGTCAACTACCCTTTGTTCACCTTGTCGCGCGGGATCGTTACCCTGAGTCAACTTCCAGAAGTTCGACTGCCGTCGAAATGACTGCGAACGAAAGACTTTCAGGGCTGCAGCATGACGGTAGGAGCGTTTGTGCAGGGTTTGCGGGAAACGCGCCACCTTGAGCGATGGTGTGCTAGCACTGTAGGACGGGCTCCGGTCGCGAGAATTTGGCGGCGGAGCCGTCTTGCTATGCAGCGTTGACCGTGCGCCAAAGCAGGGGTCATATGTCAATGCCCTGTATGTTTGGCTTCCATTGCAGATAGCGCTTCCATGAAAATCACCTGCAGGAGTGGCAACGTTTCTTCAACGAGGTCATAAAGGCCCATCTCGCGGCTGAGTTGTTCCAGCTTTGCGCGATATAGCCGGGCGGATTCGCATCGCGCATCGACCGGAACGAGGAAATATTCCCCGTTCTGGCTTTTTGTGAATTCGATATCGTTGACCAGCCCCTGTTCCTGTAAGCCGAACGCGGCGCCCATTGCCTGACCGCGACTGCACCCGAGCAGCAAATACAGTTTGTCGAGTGAGATTTCGCCGGTGGACAGCCCGATGTCGAGTGCTTTCGCCGCGAACACGGATGTATTGAGTGTTTTTGCAAAGGCAGTTGCATACCGGCCTTGGTAGAGCGACATGAAATTGTGAAAGCGGGTGATCGCGAACATGTAATCCCGAGCTATGGCTGTTGATATAACGAGGGTAGCGAGGGGTTGCTGGATCATCAAGAAAAGACTGACGTGAGTCCGTCCGGGTAGTCTTCCAAGACAATTTGTCGACGGCGACCGGCGAACGTGTGGGCAAGCGCTTGCGCTTAAGTCGCGCAGCTTAAGCGACTATGAAGCTGGGCACGTCCCGGGCGGCCAACGCGCCAAAACGTCGTCCATTACGCGAGGCGCTTGGTGGCTGGAGTTATCGTCGGATCTGGTGTACGGGGTTGAGGCGGGGAATTGAGAAGGCGGTGGCGGTTAGCCGAGAATGTTGCTTGTCGAGAGTAACAACCAGCTAACCGGAATCCACCACCAATGAATGAGCTTACGGAAGAAGCGAACGGCGGTAAAGCAGCAACGTTGGGCAGCCTGGACGATCTGGTCCAGCGCGGTGCCCGTCAGATCATCCAGCAGGCGATCGAGGCGGAATTGGCGACATTGCTCGAGCAGTACGGGAACGTGAAGACGCTCGACGGCCGGCGGGCCGTGGTGCGTAACGGCTATCTGCCTGAACGTGAGGTCGTCACGGCGATCGGTCCGGTTTCCGTCAAGGTGCCGAAGGTACGCGACCGCTCAGGCTCGGGCGTGAAGTTCAATTCGAACATTGTGCCGCCCTACATCCGCAAGTCATCACGCGTGTCGGCGGCGCTGCCGTGGTTTTATCTGCGCGGCGTGTCGACCGGGGACATGAGCGAGGCGCTCAGTGTGCTGCTGGGCGAACAGGCTAAAGGGCTTTCGCCGAACGTGGTCAGCCGCCTGAAGGCTCAATGGGCAGAGGAACACCTGCTATGGAACCGGCGCGACCTGTCGGAAGCACGCTGGGTCTACTGGTGGGCTGACGGCATTCACACGGGGCTGCGCAGCGACGATTCCGACGGCCAGTGCCTGCTCGTCATCATCGGCGTGAAGCCGGACGGAACGAAGGAGCGCGTGGCAATTGCCGACGGCTATCGCGAATCGAAGGACGCGTGGCGCGACGTGTTGCTGGATCTGAAGGCGCGTGGCCTGAAAGGCGGCCCGCTGCTTGCAAGCGGGGACGGCGCCATGGGATTGTGGGCGGCGCTGGCCGAAGTGTTCCCGCAGACGCGGCACCAGCGCTGCTGGTTTCACAAGACCGGCAACGTGCTCAACGCATTGCCGAAGTCACAGCATGGTCGGGCCAAAGCTGGCCTGCAGGAAATCTGGCAAGCCGCCACGCGTGAAGACGCACTCGTGGCCTTCGATCGTTTCGTCGAGCTCTATTCGGCCAAATATCCCAAGGCGGCCGGGAAGCTGACAAACGATCGCGATGAACTGCTGGCTTTCTACGACTTTCCTGCACAGCACTGGCAGCATCTGCGAACCACAAACCCCATCGAATCGACGTTCGCGACCGTACGGCATCGAACCACCCGCACGCGCAATTGCGTTTCGCGCGCGACCTTCCTCGGTCTGGCATTCAAGCTCATCGAGTCAGCCGAACAATCGTGGCGGCGCATTCGTGCGCCAGAGAAAATCGCCTCGCTCCTGGAAGGCATACCTTTCAAAGACGGGCTACCGGTGACCGACAGCACACCGGCTCAGCAACCGCTGGCCGCCTGATCATGCCGAATCCCAAACACCAGATTTGACAGTAACTCTGGTGGCTGTGCTGGCCAGCCTTGTGGGGACTTTACGTCAGAGGTAGTTCTCGTTTAACCAACATGCTGCGTTGGCCCGGATTGGATACTGTCCTCGGCGCTTCGTCGGCGGCATATCGCAACTGCGCACAGGCCAAGTCCGATAGTCGGACGTGGAGAGAAGTGCGTTGGCGTGCATGCATATGTTGAGGACGGCAGCGAGTAACAAAAAATACCATAGACGAAAGCATTATCGTTACTCGCGAGGAATCATCCGGCAGATGGAGGGCGTCGAATCAGCCGTCGAAGTCGCGTCGGAAGCAGTCCCAGCGTTCGATGGGAAGTCCGAGTATCGGACGTGATTCGGGCACTGGCGACACTCTGCCGCTGGGAGTGTCGCTTGGGTCGCGAGCGTCGCGACCCATGCGGGCGAGTTGCTAGGCGCAATGCGTATTGTTAGCCACGTGTCACGTACTTGTTCAGCAGGGCCATTCCGCTGGCGATCACTGCATCCGCTGCTTTCGCATCCGCATCGCTTACGCCGCGCAGGTCGTCAAGCTCTTGTCGAAGCGTTTGGCGCAGCATGTCTTGTTTGGTTATGGTTGCGCCGCCGGCCTTTGCGTAATGTGACTTCGAGTTGATCGGGCGCGGCGCATCTTCCTGATTTGGATCGATGTCGGGGCTGAATGGGCGGTCGAGATAGACGCCCAGCGACGGGTCGCGCCCAAGTACTTGTTCAAGCTCTTCCAGTGCCTTTTCATAATGCGAATCGCTCGACTTCCCGCTGTGGGCTTTGGCAACGAAATCGGCAGCCTTCAACAAGCTGACGTAATGCTTGAGTTCCGGTGGCGTCGTCTTCAAGTCATCACGGAACGCCTTTGCCTGAATTGCGGCCTCAGCTGCTTTGTCGCCGATGTCATTGCCGAGCTGCTTGCGGATATCGGCAACCGCGAGATCTTCGGGATTTGCGAGCAGTTCCTCGATCTTCTTCTGCTTGGCCGCAGATTCGACCTGCTCCGCGTTTGCGCGATAGTAGCCAGCATAGACGGCATCGACTGCTTCGCTGTCTTCCACGACGGTCTTGACGACAAATGTACCGTCGGCCTGGCGCACAATGATGGCAGAAAGCTCGATGTCAGTCTTCAGGTCGTCGAGCGTTTTTCCGACGCTGCCTTTGGCAAGCGTGATGAGAGCCGACGACTTCAGCTGGTCGCGAACGAGATCCACATGGGATTTTGACGCACGCTGGGTTGTCGCAGTCCCAGTGGTGCTGTCGCCAGTGTTCGAGCTCTTTGGCGGCTTTGCTGCCCCGTCGCGATTGTAGGTCACGACAACATTGCGCTCGCCTTTCTCGGCCTCAAGCCACGTAAGGAACGAGTCCGGCTTGACCTTGTGGGCGAGTGCGACTCGCAGAACGTGAACCTTGTCCGACACAAATTGCTTGGTGACGTCGGTGAAGGTCAGCTTGACGATCATGTGAAACGGGGTGGTCTTGCGGTCGGTTACCTCGATCTTGGGCTTGGCGTCAGCGCACTGCTTTTCGAGCGCGGCCTTGTACGCTCCTTGTACGCTTCCTTATGGTCCCCCGCGTTCTCGTATGCATGCGCCGCAACGTAGTCTGCGTGCAGAGCCTGCCGCGACTTTTCGCGCGACCCGCTGCCAAGCGTAATTGCCGCCGTAACCAGGCGGGCGAAACCATCGGTGGCGTCGCAGGTACGATCTTCGGACTTAGCGTTTTCGGATGTCGATGCGGTCGAGGACTGTGCGGGTTGCTCCGCCTGATTGGATTGCTGCGCGATATCGCCGAATTTGATGACTTCAGCTTGCGAGTTTGAATCCGTGGGCGATTGGGGCAACCCGAGCTGCTTGGCGGCTTCGGCTGCGTGGGCAGCGAGATTTTGTGACGCGATGGATTTCTGCGTATTTGCGGTGGTCATATTTCAACTCCTTGAAAAGTTTGTGAATGTCGATCAGTTAATCGACGAAACGAACTTTAATCAGGAGTGGAAATGCAAAATAGCCCGCGTGCTACTGAACATGCGATGCTTGCCTGCAAGAGGTTAACCGTTTGCAGGCAAGTAGTTCACTGTTTGCGACCAAACAGCATACCGTCGAGCCAGCCAGTGATCGTGCGTTCCGCTTGCATCTCCGACAGGGCGATCTTGTGATCCTTTGCCGCAGCTAGAACATCGTTCTTGATCGACAAGGCAGCATTGCGCTTGCTCGGATAGTCCTTTTTTGCTGCTAGCTTTCTCGCCAGATCTCTGAGCGGCGCGAACTTCTCGTCGCGTTTGGTTGCACCTGATTTGGCGCGTTCAGCATTTATGTGAGCAAGTGCGGGTTCCACTAGCACCGATCCCTCCAGCAGGCCCAAAAAATATTGAGCATTTCCGATGTGCGACCGTGCGTCATCAGCGTTTCCGCTTTCCTCCGCCACTGTGGCTAGGAGCGCGTAGGCGCATGACTTGACCATAGAGGGCATGTACGCTTCGTGCGTGAACTCGAACTGGTGGGCGGCGACAATGACTACGTCCGGTGTACCGACATTCATCTTGGCCGGTAGTGAGGAGTCGGAGGCGGCGTAGCCGCCGGAGACGACGAACTGCCGGCGGCGCCGGGTCGGCGAGGTCTAGGA
>NZ_VZQO01000085.1:0-10295 GCF_014397665.1 Paraburkholderia sp. UCT2 | reverse complement strand
GCCCACACTTATCGACTGTTAGTTTTTAAAGATCGGTCCGCCAAACCCGCCGCGCCTGAACCACCACTACCCGGCACTGCTTCGTTTGCGTCGCTGCGTCTGCAGCAGAGAAGCGAGATTATGGAGAGCGGTCAACAACACGTCAATACCCTTCTCACAATTTATTTTGAGAGCAAAGACTGCCATCTCCATCGCACTGCCGCGCCAGCCCTCAAAAGAGTCAACTCTGGCCAGACCAAGAAATCAGCGAAAATAGTTAGTCATCCAATTCAACCCGCCGAAGTCCCAATACCGACAAAACAAAGTAGTCCGAGCACGGCTCGAACTCACCACCGCTCCCCAAATTAAAGTTCTACCCTTCCCCGCCGTCAATCAGATCATCCCGCCACTTAAATTAGCTGCCGACTATGGACAATCTCGTCGACGCACACGTCGAGGAAACCCAGCCCGCCGCGGCATCCCCGGTGCTCGAGCCTGATACGGTGCCGGTAGGCACGCCGCTCCCATGGCCGATCGTCGATGCCGACGGCACGCTGCTCTTCGCAAGCGCGACGACGCTCGCGACCACCGACGAGCGCGCCTTTCTGTTTCAACACTTCCGCCCGCAACGCGGCGACCTGTTCGACCTCGGCGCACAACAACCGCCGGCGCCAACCGCCCAGCCTGACCACGCCGGTGAGTTGACGCTGAAGGACATGCACCTCGAGATCGGCGCATTGATCGGCATGCGTTCGCAACTCGGCAGCGGCGCGCCGATGCAACCTTGCGGCATCATCGGTTTCGCGCCGAATCATGCGCTGTTCGTCACGCCGCCGATGCAGCAGGGCCAACCGCTGCCGCTCACGCCCGGCGAGAACGTCGAGGTCATCGCGATCGCGAGTCAGGCCGTGTTCCGTTTCGTCTGCACGGTCGAAGCGGTCTGCCGCGTGCCGTTCGACTATGCCGTGTTGTCGAGGCCCGGTATGGTCCGCCGGCTCCGTGAGCGCAAATCGATCCGCGTCCATGCGCACCTGCCCGTGCGGTTTGGCATCGGCGGGAGCGGTGACACTTACGAAGGCCTTGGACTCGCCAAGGGCATCAGCGCGCTCGGCATGTCGTTGAGTGCGTCGTGGACACTGGGCGAAGTCGGCGAGCGGCTGCGCATCGCGTTCCGGCTGAAGTCGGCCGAATACGATTCACAGATCGAGACGACGGCAGTGATCCGCAACGTTCAGAAGGGCAAAACGCCTGGCGAGCCGTCCATGCATGGGCTAGAACTGGATCAACTCGATTCCGTTCAACAGATGGCGATGAAGGTGTTCGTGTTCGATCGTCAGGAGGATGTGCAGCACTGGTCCAACGGACTGAAATAAGCGGTACGGCCAGAAAAGCAACGCGGGTGCGGACACAGCAGCGTCGACCTCGCTGCGCACACATCGATCAGCCGAGCAACTCTTCCGGCGTCAACCGCCGCGCTCCCCAGGCATTGGCGAGCACCTGGCAACGACCGAGCCGTATCGCACCACGCTCGAAATCGACGAACACGACTTCATCGACGTCGGCCGGCCGCGCGGGTTCGTCGCTCGTGCGGCCGTCGGTCAGAATCCATAACCAGCGCTGCTGGGCCGGCCGTCGCCGCGCGCAGCGTTCGAGCAGTTGCGCGGCGCTGCGCACGCCCGACGCGAGCGGCGAACCGCCGCCTCCGCCCACGGGCGCGAGCCATCGCTCGTTCCACCAGCGCGGCACGGCCGGGCCGAAGCGCACATCCGCTCCCGCGCCGCCGAAGCAGATCAGCGCAGCCTCGACGCGCATCGCACTCGCACGGTCGAACAAGGCAGTCAGTAGACCCTTCGCCAACGCGAGGCGTTGGCCCGCCAGCATCGACCCGGAGCAATCGAGCACGAAGCAATGCAGCACACCGCCACGCGGCACTTCCCGTACGAAACGCAGATGCTCACGACGCAGCGTGTGCTCGCGCATCGCGGCGAGCGTCGGTGGCCATGCGATGCGCCTGCCCGGTTCGCCGCGCGACGTGTCGCGCGAATCCGCCCCCACGCCTTGTCGCCATCGAAAACCGCTGCGCGAGTCAGCGGGGGCGCCTTTCCGATGGCTCAGCGTTTTTTTGCGTCGAGCGCAATGACGCCTTTGACAGGCAAAGCCGCGGCCGGCTCGGGCGGCAGGTAGCCCCAGTCGGAGTCGGCGGAAGGTGTCGTGGATCCAGCCGTATCGCCAGACGCACCCGCAGCGACGTCCCGTGTCGGCGCCTCGCTTTCTGGCCGGCGCTGATTCGCATGTTGCGAATCATGCTGACGCCGCCGATGAAGCAGCACCGCATCGGCAACGCGCTCCACATGCCGCACCGTCACCGCACCTGCCCGTTCGAATGCGGCCAGCGCGCGCGCCGCGCGCAGCATCACGAGGTCGGCGCGCAGGCCGTCGACGGCCGCGTCGATGCATAGCGCGCTCACGCGCGCATGGACGGCGTCATCGAACGACAGCAGCGGCAGCGCCGCGCGCGCCGAGCGAATTCGCTGCACGTATGAAGCCTGCTGCTCCGCGTAAACGGTCCGAAACCCAGCGGGATCGAGATCGAACGCGAACCGCGCTTTGACGATCGCCTGCCGCACCTGCGGCTCGAACGCGTTCTGCAACTCCACCATCAGACCGAAGCGGTCGATCAATTGCGGCCGCAACTCGCCCTCTTCGGGATTCATCGTGCCGATCAGCACGAAGCTCGCGTCATGACTATGCGACACGCCATCGCGTTCGACGGTATTCACGCCGCTCGCCGCCGCATCGAGCAACGCATCGACGAGCGCATCGGGCAGCAGATTGACTTCGTCGACGTACAGCACGCCGCGATGCGCCTTCGCGAGCAGCCCCGGCGAGAAGCGCACCGAGCCGTCGCGCAAGACGCTTTCGATATCGAGCGTGCCGATCAGACGATCCTCGCTCGCGCCAAGCGGCAGATTCACGAGCTCTCCCTCCGGCAGCAGTTCCGCAAGCGCGCGCGCGGCAGTCGACTTCGCAGTGCCACGCGGTCCGCTGATCAATACGCCGCCCAAGCCCGGGTCGATCGCCGCGAGCACCAGCGCCTGCTGCAACGAGGCCTGGCCGATCAGCGCCGCAAACGGAAAAACGGGCCGCGCCGCCGTACCCGATACACAGGCGGAGCAACCTGCGTCGTCCGCTCCTCGCATCGCTCCATTCATGTTTGTCTTCCTTCGATCTGCTGTTCGCTCGCCAGCAGATGCGTTTCCACCTGCGCGCGATAGTCACCCGGCTGCTGCCACAGCCCCCGCTGCATCGCCTCGAGCAAACGCTCGCAGATCGAATGCAGCGCATGCGGATTGTGCCGTTGCATGAACGCGCGCGTATCGGCGTCATTCAGATAAGCATCGGCGACGAGCGCGTATTGATGATCCGCGATCACGCGCGCGGTCGCGTCGTAGCCATACAGATAATCGACGGTCGCGGCGATCTCGGCCGCGCCCTTGTAGCCGTGGCGCTTCACGCCGTCGAGCCATTTCGGATTGACCACGCGCGAGCGGATCACGCGCGCGATCTCCTCGTGCAACGTCCGCACGCGCGGCGCGGCCGGATTGCTGTGATCCGCATGATAGACGCGCGGCTGCCGACCTGCCAGATGCCGCACCGCCGCGACCATGCCGCCCTGAAACTGGTAGTAGTCGTTCGAATCGAGCACGTCGTGCTCGCGGTTGTCCTGGTTCTGCAGCACGAGGTCCATCGCTGCGAGGCGCGTGCCAAACGCTTGCTGCGCTTCCTCGCCTGCGCTCTTCTGCGCGTACGCATATCCGCCCCACGCCTGATACGCGTTCGCGAGATCGGCGTCGGTCTGCCATTGGCGCGAGTCGATCATCTGCTGCAGACCCGCGCCGTACGTGCCCGGCCGCGCGCTGAACACGCGCCAGCCGGCGCGCTTGCGCGCTTCGACCGGGTCCATGCCGCGCGCGATCAACGCATCGCGTTCGCGCTGCACGCGCGCGCGAATCGGATTCAGCTCCGCGGGCTCGTCGAGTTCGGCCACCGCTTGCACGGCCGCATCGAACAGATGCATCACGTTCGCGAACGCATCGCGAAAGAAACCGGATACGCGCAACGTGACGTCGATACGCGGCCGATCGAACGCGTCGATCGGCATGATCTCGAAGTCCGTCACACGGTGGCTGCCCGGCGCCCATTTCGGCCGCACGCCGAGCAGCGCGAGCGCCTGCGCGATATCGTCGCCGCCGGTGCGCATCGTCGCGGTGCCCCAAACCGACAGGCCGATCGCGCGGGGATAGTCGCCGTGCTCCTGCAGATGCCGCTCGATCAGTTGCTGCGCCGATTTCAGGCCGAGTGCCCACGCGGCTTGCGTCGGCACCGCGCGCGTGTCGACCGAATAGAAGTTGCGGCCGGTGGGCAGCACGTCGGGCCGACCGCGCGACGGCGAACCGCTCGGACCTGGCGGCACGAAACGTCCTTCGAGGCCGCGCTTCAGCTGCGTCATTTCCTGCGGGCCGCAGGCGTCGAGACGCGGCAGCACGTCGTCGCGCAGGCGTGCGATCACCTGTGCCGCTTGCGGCAGACTTTCGTCGGCTACGGGGACGGCCTGCGAACGATCCGCGTCATCGCAATCGACACCGCAGACGCCGCCCAACAGCTCGCCTGCGAGCAACTCCAACCGCTCGCGCGTATCGCCGTAATGTCGCCACGGCGCATCGCTGACCCGCTGCAATACCTCGGGTCGCGGGCCGTCCCATGCGGCGGCCCAATCCACCGTCAACGGGTCGAACCGATGATCGATGCGCAGATCGCGCGCCAGCGCGTCGACGAGCCCCGCCTTGCCGCCCTGCCCATCGCCGACCGGAAAGCGCCCGAGCGCGAGCAGCGTGTCGCGCCGCTGCACGCCGCGCGGCGACTGCCCGAACGTATGCAGGCCATCGCGAATCTGCGCTTCCTTCAGCTCGCACAGCCACGCATCGACGCGTGTGAGCAGCGCGTCTTCATCGTCCTGTCGGTTCGGCGCCGCGAGACTCAGCTCTTCGTGCAACCGATGCTCGACGATCGTCGTCAGGATCGTGCGACGCAAGAGCTTCGCGCGACGCGAATCGACCATCAATGCTTCGTAGTATTCGTCGACCTGGCGTTCGAGGTCCTGCAGCGGCCCATAGTTTTCGGCGCGTGTAAGCGGTGGCATCAGATGATCGATGATCACCGCCTGCGCGCGCCGCTTCGCCTGGCTGCCCTCGCCCGGATCGTTGACGATGAACGGATACAGATGCGGCATCGGTCCGAGAATCAGATCGGGCCAGCACGCGTCGCTCAAGGCGACGCTTTTGCCCGGCAGCCATTCCAGGTTGCCGTGCTTGCCGACGTGCACGACCGCGTCGATGCCGAACTGATGGCGCAGCCAGAAATAGAACGCGAGGTATGCGTGCGGCGGTACGAGCTCCGCATCGTGATAGCTCGCGTAGTCGCCGTGCTCGCGCGAACGCGCAGGCTGAATGCCGACGAACACCTTGCCGCAGCGCCAGCCGGCGATCATGAAGCGGCCGCGCCGTAGCGTGGGGTCCTGCTCGGGCTTGCCCCAGCGCGCGTTCAACGCGTCGCGCACGCTCGCCGGCAACGCGTTGAAATGCGCGAGATAGTCGTCGAGTGCGAGGCTTTGCAGGGCCGGACGCAGATCGCGTACGACCGGATCGTTGGTCACGCCTTCGGTCAGCCTGTTCAACAACGCGTCGCCGTTTTCGGGTAATTCGCCGACACGATAATCTTCATCGCGCAGCATCGACAGAATGCCGGCCACCGACGCCGGCGTATCGAGCCCGACGCCATTGCCGATGCGCCCTTCGCTCATCGGATAGTTGGCGAGGATCAACGCGACTTTCTTGTCGGCGTTATCGAGCGAACGCAAACGGCACCAGCGCCGGCTCAGCTCGGCAAGAAAGCGCACCCGTTCGAGGTCGGGCTGATAGCGGACCACGTCGACCTGCGTATGCGCACAGCGATACGCGAGCCCCTTGAAGCTGATCGCGCGCGTGATGATGCGCCCGTCCACTTCGGGCAGCGCGATATGCATCGCGATGTCGCGCGAATTGAGGCCGTGGTTGTCCTTCAGCCAGTCTTCGCGATTGCCGCCGCTCAGGATCACCTGAAACACCGGCGCGTCGCCGGCGAGCGCGAGCGGTTCCGGGTCGTCGATCGCGGAAGCGGCGAACGCGGTCGTGTTCAGCACGAGCGCGACACCATGTTGCGCGCACAGCGACTGCACGACATCGCGGCTCACCGCATCCTTCAGCGACGTGATCGCGAGCGGCAGCGGATTGAGCCCTTGGGCTTCGAGCGCGTCGATCAGCGCATCGAACACCGCGGTATTGGCGGCCTGCAGATGCGCCTTGTAGAACAGAATCGCGACGACCGGCGCGTCTTGCCGCCAACGCGCCTGCCAGTCGGCGACGATGGGGGTATCGCGCTCGGGGTGATACAACGACGCGGCCGGCAACGCGCGCGGCAGATCGGGTTCGCGCCCCCAGTCGAGCGCGCGATACGCGATGCAGCGCAAAAACGCCTCGGCGTTCTGCGGACCGCCCTCGCGCAGATAGCGCCACAGCTGCTGACACAACTCGGCGCTCGCGGTGCTGCGCGCGAGCAGGTTCGGGTCTTCCTGCAGATCGCCGGAAAACATCGCGAGTGTTTGCTGTTTGCGCTGCGCGAGCGCGACCACCTGCTCGATGCCGTACGGCCAATACGTTTCGCCGCCGAGATGATCGACGACGACCACGCGCGCATGCTGCAACACGTCGTCCAGATAGAAATCGACCGAGGCAGGCTGACGCAGATACGTGACGTTCGCGAGCCGCACGCTCGGAAAGCCGTCGCCGAGACGCGGCACCACGCTCGCGAGCAGCGACAGCGTGGTGTCGGCGGAACTGAGCACGACGATCTCGGCGGGCTGCTGATCGATGCGGATCACGCCCTGCGTATCGTCGACGAAGCCGCCCGGCGTCGTGCGCAGCAGATGCATGCTGGTGCGCCCGTTTATGCCGTCGCGTTCGACGTCGCGCCGAGCGCCGCGTCGAACGCCTGTTGCAGCGCGTGTTGGTCGAGGTCTGCGCCGATCAGCACGAAGCGGCTCAACGCGCCGTCGCCATTTTCACCCGCTTGCCAGCGCCGGTCGAAGTAGCTGTCGAAGCGCCGCCCCACGCCCTGGATCACGAGACGCATCGCCGCGTCCTGCAGTGCCGCGAAGCCTTTGACACGGTAAATCGTGTGGGTTTCGACGAGCGTCTGCAAGGCGGCGAGCGCCGCGTCGCGCGACGGTACGGATGCCTGCACGACGACCGAATCGAATTCATCGTGGTGATGATCGGGGTCGCCGGCGGAACCGTGGTGGTCATGACGCAGGTGGATCGTCTCTTCCGACGCCGCTTCGAGGCCCAGCAGCGTATGCAGGTCGAGCCGCCCCTGCTGCGCACGCACGATCTTCACCTGCGGCGGAATCTCCGCGCGGATCGCGGCTTCGACCTCGTGCTGCCGCGACTCGTCGATCAGATCGGTCTTGTTCAGAATCACCAGATCGGCCGCCGACAACTGGTCTTCGAACAGCTCGTGCAGCGGCGACTCGTGATCGAGATTCGGATCGGCCTTGCGCTGTGCATCGACGGCGAGCGGGTTATCGGCGAACTGGCCGCTCGCGGCGGCCGGGCCGTCCACCACCGTCACCACCGCGTCGACCGTGAAGCCGTTGCGGATTTGCGGCCAGTTGAACGCCTGCACGAGCGGCTTCGGCAATGCCAGGCCCGACGTTTCGATCAGCACGTGATCGAGTTCATCGCGGCGCTCCGCGAGCTTTTCCATCACCGGGAAAAATTCTTCCTGCACGGTGCAGCACAAACAACCGTTCGCGAGTTCATACAATTGCCCTTCGGTCTCGACGCCGTTTTCATCGCAACCGATGCCGCAGCCCTTGAGGATTTCGCCGTCGATGCCGAGCTCGCCGAACTCGTTGACGATCACCGCGATGCGCTTGCCGCCCGCATGCTGAAGAATGTGCCGCAGAAGCGTGGTTTTGCCGCTGCCGAGAAAGCCCGTGACGATCGTGACGGGGATCTTGCGCAATTGAGTTTGCATCGTGAGGTCCATCCCTTGGCGTTGATCGGTATGCCGGAAAGTCCGCGCGTGGGTCCGCGTCGGCTGGCGAATGGAGCGAATGAAGCACGCGCAGCAGTACCAGCGATCACCAGACACGGGGACGAACGACGGCATGGCCGCGACAACGGAAATACAGAAAGCGGAACTGAGGTCATGAACGCGCCGCCGCATCCCCGCGGCGGTCGTTCTGCTTCTTTGGGCCGGTATCCGGGCTGGCGAAAGCGCCGCTTCCCCTTCCCGGCCGAGTGGTTTCTCGTCCAGTGGTGAAATGTCCACGCGACCTTGCGCGAGGACATCGAAGCCGGCACTGCGGTGCCCGGCTATCAAGCCGGAACCGCTTTTCGCTTACCGTTGCGGGGACAGCACAGGTTAGCCGCTCCAGAGCAGGTGGCTCCCTGTTTCCCGTTTAACTGCATGCGCACGAGCGCGCACGCGAGCACCCAAAGTGCGTGCGAGTGTAGGCCCGGGGACTTGCGCAGTCAAGCAACGCACCGAGCCGGAAAGCGCCGCCGAGGCTTATCCGGCAAGGCGCCATGTGCTATCGTATGCGCGCGTTTGGTGCCCGCACATGCGCTCGCGTGTGCAGTTAAACGGGAAACAGGCAGCGCCTCGCGCGTTCAACCTGTGCTGTCCCCGCAACGGTAAGCGACCTGCGGCGCGCGATTCGATTCGCCTTCGATTCCGACGTGCCGCGCATGCGTTTTTTGATGCCACTGTCCCGCGAATCCACAAACCGGGACGGGAAGGCGAAGCGCATGAGGCCGCCAGCCCGGATACCGGCCAGACGCGGAGGCGGTGCCGCATTGCATCCGTGCATCACGTGGCGCCGCCGGCCGCCGGAATCCGCGGGGAACGGATGTGAAGGCGTAGCAGCGCGGCATCGCGCGTGCCCGGATTCGCAGTTGCGCATGACCTCTATATTCACCGCCGCGTGTGCTGTCGCACGCCGCTTCTCTTCTTCCATCACCGCATGGCGCGCGCCATGCACGCCGCGATGACGCGCGCCTGGCTGATCGGCGCCGGTCCCGGCGACGTCGAACTGATCACGCTGAAGGCCACCCGCGCGCTCGCGCAGGCCGATGTCGTGCTCGTCGACGATCTGGTGAATCCCGACGTGCTGCAGTTCGCGCGCACCGACGCGCAAGTCGTGTACGTCGGCAAACGCGGCGGCCATCCGTCGACGCCGCAAGCCGACATCGTCGCGCAAATGCTCGGGCATCTGCGCGCGGGGCGCAGCGTCGCGCGGCTCAAGGGCGGCGATCCGTTCGTGTTCGGCCGCGGCGGCGAAGAGTTGCAGGCGCTACGGGCCGCGGGTATCGAAGTCGACGTGATCAACGGCATCACGGCCGGCATCGCGGCGCCCGCGGCGCTCGGTATCGCGGTCACGCATCGTGATCACGCGCAGGGCGTCGTGTTCGTCACCGGCCACGGCGCCGGCAGTGGCGAACCGGACTGGGCCGCGCTCGCCGCGACGCGCATGACGCTGGTGATCTATATGGGCATGCGCCGGCTTGGCGAGATCGCCCGCGCATTGCTCGCTGCCGGCATGTCCGCCGACACGCCGTGCGCGGCGATCGAGTCGGCGACGCGGCCTGAGCAGCGTCATGTGCTCGCGCCGCTTCGCGAGTTCGCCGAGGCGGTGGCGCGCGCGGGGCTCGGCTCGCCGGCGATCGTCGTGATCGGCGCTGTGGCGTCGCTCGCACTGGCGCGTGATGCGGCCAAACGCGACGCCGGCGTTGCTCACGAACTGGCAGCGAGCGCGACACGACACGGACTCGGACGCGCGATCAAAACGCTGAGCGTCGGCATCGGTTGCCGCTTGCACAGCGAAGCCGCTGATATCGAAGCCGCCGTCCGCGCAGCGCTCGGATCGAATGCCTTCGAGCAGATCCGCGCGATCGCGACGATCGACACCAAAGCCAACGAAGCCGGTCTGCTCGAATTCTGCTCACGTCATCAGCTGCCGCTGCAACTGTTCAGCCGCGAGCAGATCGCCGCGGTACCGGTCGCGTCGCCGTCGGCGGCGGCACACGCGCATCTCGGCGTCGATGGGGTGTGCGAGCCGTGCGCGCTGCTGGCGGCAACGGCGCCGGACTCCACCACAACCGCGCAAAACGCGCGTCTGATCGTACGCAAGACCGCGCACGCCGGCATCACGGTGG
>NZ_VZQO01000084.1:0-10480 GCF_014397665.1 Paraburkholderia sp. UCT2 | reverse complement strand
CAAAGGCGATCCCGATGGCCGCCAGGAGCCCATCATGAAATTTTATGTGCAGTTGTTCAAACCTGATGCCTTCTCACGATGCGTTTGACGTTGCTACTCTACATAACGATCTACTGTCGGTAATACCGTAAATGTGCTGCAGCACATTTCAAGTACCTCAAGCTGGCGACGAGCACCGTGTGCGCCACCACCAGTCCCTTCGACCTGCTGCCGCATCCCGCACCCACTCCCTCCCAGCCGCCTGCGCCCGAGTACTTCTGAAGCCGGCGATGCGACCGGCGCTCGAGGTGGCGGACATCTTCCGCCGCTGCGGCCCACAGTACCGGCAGACCCACGCCGACGCCCTCAGTCGTGCCCAGCGGCGCGCGATGAGCGCCATCGAGCTGTGCCGCACCGCCGCGCTCGGCGGTCATGTCGAGCAGTGCGATGCCTGCGGCCATCAGCGCATTGCCTACGACTCGTGTCGCCATCGCTGCTGTCCGAAGTGCCAGTCGCTCGTCCGCGCGCAATGGCTCGAACGCCGGCGCGCCGAGCTGCTTCCCGCGGTCGAATACTTCCACGTCGTCTTCACACTCCCCGAGCCTGTCGCCGCGCTCGCGTACCAGAACAAGAAGACGCTCTACGATCTGCTGTTTCGCACCAGCGCCGAGACGCTGCGCACGATCGCCGCCGATCCGAAACACCTGGGCGCGGAGATCGGCTTCATCACGGTCCTGCACACGTGGGGGCAGAACCTGCTGCACCATCCGCACGTGCATTGCGTCGTACCCGGCGGCGGCATCGCCCCGGACGGCGAGCGCTGGCTCGCCTGCCGGCCCGGCTTCTTCCTGCCCGCGCGGGTGCTCTCGCGGCTCTTCCGGCGGCTCTTTCTTGACCAGCTGCGCCGCGCGTTCGACGCCGGCGCGCTGCGCTTCCATGGCCAGCTCGAGCCGTTGCGTGACCCGCGAGCGTTCGCCGCCTGGCTCGCGCCCGCTGCTCACGCGGAGTGGGTCGTCTACGCGAAACCACCGTTTGGCGGCGCTGCACAGGTGCTCGATTACCTGGGCCGCTACACGCATCGCGTCGCCATCTCGAACAACCGGTTGCTGCGCTTTGATGGCGATTCGGTGTTGTTCCGGTGGAAGGACTACCGTCACGAAGCCCGCCACAGGACCATGACCCTGACGGCCGACGAGTTCATCCGCCGCTTCGTGCTGCACGTGCTGCCCGACGGCTTCAAGCGTATCCGCAGCTACGGGTGGCTCGCCAATTGTCATCGGGCAGCGCGACTGGCGACCTGCCGGCGGCTGCTCGGCGTCGAGCCTCCCGCCGCTGCGTTACCCGCCATCGCGGAAGACTACCGTGACCGTTACCAACGGCTCACCGGCAGGTCACTGCGCGATTGCCCCGTGTGCGGCAAGGGCCACATGGTCCGTATCGAAGGCGGTGTGCCTGGCATCCTGCCGCGGGCTCCGCCTGACCCGAGCCATGTGCACTGACCGGCATCAGCACACCCGCGCGTACGTTGGTCTTCCCCCATGCGGCCAACGCGAACCCACTCGTGCTTTAGCGTCGTCGCACCATCACAATGCCGCGAAACTCCGCATTCCCTGCCCATTGATGTCCGCATTTCCGCTGTCTTTGCGCGACGGGCCCCGCCAACCGCCCGGCTCCGGCGTGCGCCAACCGTGCGCCGGGCATCACAAATCACCGCGACGATCATTCAACGCCCATAAACGCCAGCGCCTGCGGAGCGGTTTAGCACAAACATTTTTTTGATTACCGATCGCGGACTGGCCCCGACCAGCCTGTACACGCGTCAGTAGCCGCGTGCGTATTTCAGCGATCGTGGACGGCCATTTCAGTCTGATCGTGGACGCCGTTTCAGCGTGATCGTGGACGCGCCGGAGAGGCGCGCAAGCCCCGGTGGAATATACCGCAATCGTCCACGATGAGCCTGAAATCGCCGTTGCTGGCGTAGGGGCCGAGTCGGTGGGCGGGGTGGTTTTTGGGTTGGTTTATCTCAGTTTTTAGGCCCCCGCCAGGCCGCCGGAGGCCCCCCCGGTTGAGCTATGTCCCCATGATTCGATCCCCTGTGTGGGGGGGCAAACGGCGGTCGTGTCGGCGGTGTCGCGCAGTGACCTGGCGGCCTTGAGCTCGATTTTTTGGCTGCTGTGGACGACGCGGTCAAGGATGGCGTCGGCCAGGGTCGGGTCGTTGAGATAGGTGTGCCAGGCCTTGACCGGCAATTGGCTGGTGATCAGCGTGGAGCGCGTGCCCACGCGGTCGTCGATCAGTTCGAGCAGATCGTTGCGCTCGGTGCCGGTCATCGGCGAGATCGCGAAGTCGTCGATGATCAGCAAATCGAGCCTGGCCAGCGCCGCCAGTCGCCGCGCGAAGCTGCCGTCGCCGTGGGCAACTTGCAACTCGTCGAACAGCCTGGCGGCGCGCACATACAGCACCGAGAAGCCGCTGCGCGCGGCCTGGTGGCCCAGGGCGCAAGCGAGCCACGTCTTGCCGCAACCGGTGGCCCCCGTGATCAGCACATTGCGGGCGTGGCGCAGCCAATCGCCGCCGGCCAGTGCGGCTACCAGCGAGCGGTCGAGCGAGCGGCTGGCGCGCCAGTCAATGTCCTCGACGCAGGCCGAACTGACCTTGAGCTTGGCGGCCTTGAGCAGCCGTGCGACCCGGCGGTCGTCGCGCCAGGCGATCTCGCGCTGCACCAGCAGGGTCAGCCGCTCGTCAAAGCCCAGCGCTGCGGCGGCGGTGCTGGTGGCTTGTTCCTCGATGGCGCGGACCATGCCGTCTAGCCGCAGGCTGCGCATTTGGTCAAGGGTGTGTTCGTTCAACATGGAAATTCCTTCGTTATGCTTGTGAATTGGATTGGGTGGGTCGAGGGAATCCACACCGTCAGTGGTAGTAGTCGGGCCCGCGAACGTTGTCGTGCTCGATGGCGACTCGCTCGTCGGCGGCAAGCAGCGAGCTCTGGCGGTCCAGGCCGCTCTTGAGGATGTTGGTAACGCTCCTCAGATGGGGCGCGCGGATCGCCATGGCGCGCGTGCGGGCGGCCTCCAGCCGCTCGTCCGAGTAACGCCTGGCCAGCGCCAGGAGGCCCAGGCAGGCGCGATAGCCCTGCTCGGGATGGGGGCGGTGCTCCATCTGCCACGTCACCACGGCGGCGGTGCTGACGCCGATGCGCTGGCCCCAGGCGATCAGCTTGGCCGGCGTCCACTCCAGGTGCGCGCGGTGCGACGCCGGCATATGATCGGGTGTGGTCGTGAACTTGCCACGCAGCGCGCTCAACGGATGGCTGGCCACGCGCTGGTTCGACGCGAAGCACTCCAGCAGGCCGGCGCCGGCGCGCAGTTCAAGCCTGGCGCCGACCAGCCGGTGCGGCACGCTGTAGTAGTGGCCCTCAAATTCAACGTGGTAGTCGATGTTGACCTTCGCCGACTTCCAGCGCTTGATGACGAAGCGCTGGGCCGGCAGGGGCTTGAGCGCGGGCGCGTCGAGGGTCTCGAAGGCGCTGCGCCGGCAGCCGGGCAGCTTCTTGAACGGCCGGTTGTTCAGGTCCGCCAGCAGTTCGGCGATTGCCCGGTTGAGCTCGGCCAAGTGGAAAAAACGGCGGTTGCGCAGCCGCGCCAAAATCCACCGTTGGACCAAAAGCACGGTGCCCTCGACCTTGGGTTTATCGCGCGGATGAGCCGGGCGTGCGGCCAGAATAACCGTGCCGTAGTGGCTGGCGAATTCCTCGTAGCTGCGGTTGGGTTGGGGGTCGTAGCGGTCGGGCGACTTGATCAGCGCACGGGTCTGGTCGGGCACGATCAGGCGCGTGACGCCGCCGAAGAATTCGAGCGCCAGCACCTGCGCACCGATCCAGTCCTCGGTGCTCTGGCGCGGCGTGGCGCAGGCAAACGCATAGTTCGACGCGCCCAGAGTGGCCACGAAAATCTGCGCCCGGGTGATCTCGCCGGTGGCCGCATCGACGATGGGCACCGTATCGCCGGCGTAGTCGACGAACAGCTTCTCGCCGGCGACATGGATCTGGCGCATCGAGCGCTGCTGGGTCTTGGCGAACGCGCGGTACTTGATGCAAAAGCTGGTGTACTTGTAGGCCAGCGGGTTGTCGCGGGCGTACTCCTCCCACAGCAGCATCAGAGTGACGCCAGGGCGCTTGAGCTCCTGGTGAACGGCGGCAAAATCGGGCGTTAGCTGGTGGCTGGCGCGGGGTACCGCCGGGCGGAAGAGCCGGGCCTCCAGCGCCTCATCGCTCAGGCTCTGAGCGAGTTCGTAATTGACGCCGGCCACACGGGCCAGCGACATGTATTTGCCCACCACGCTCTTGGACAGCTTGAGCGTGCGGCCGGCCTCGCCGTAGCTCAGTCCCGCCTGTAGACACAGACGTAAGGTTTCTCGGATTGATCGCATCGTGACTCTGTTGGTTGGCATCAGCCTGCCCGGAAAAAACCGAGCAGTTTGAGGCCTGGTCAGAACATCACTTGCGCTACCCCCACCGTCCACGATCCCGCTGAAACAGCGTCCACGATCCCGCTGAAATGCCGTCCACCATCAGCCTGAAATGCCGTCCACGATCAGCGTGAAACGCCGTCCACGATGGGCTGAAATACGCACCGCGATCGCCAACCAAAAAAATCTCTGCTCTATGTAAAGCTTTGCATAGCGGCCCGGAACGGCCCTTCAAGCTGCCTGGCAGCGGTCGTTCAATCGCTGGAAAGCGGACGTCATATACTGGCCGCAGGAGAAGCCGATGAAACGCACATGGACAATCATTGGTGTTGCTGATGTGGCCCGCAGCTTCAAGTGGTATCAGTCGCTGTTCGGACAACCGGAAACGCTGCCAGCGCATGACTACTTCGGGCAAATCGTCGACACGGATGGAACGGTCTTGCTATGCCTTCATCAGTGGGGCGCGCACGAGCATCCTCCGCTGGCTAGTCGCGACCGTGCGGAACCTGGCAACGGACTGCTTTTGTTCTTTCGTATCGATGATTTCGACGATGCGCTGCTGAGAGCCCGCGCGCTTGTCGCCGGACTCGAAGAGGAGCCCAACGTGAACCCCAACACCGGAACCAAAGAGTTTGCGCTCCGCGATCCTGACGGGTACTACGTCATGGTGAGTGCGCTCGACCCGCCCTAACACTTCCAACAGGCGGTCGCGCGGCCAATGGCTACTATCGAGCATTTGCGCCTTCGCTGCGCAGGTCCGCAACTGGCCGGCAGTACGCGTTCACGCAAGTCGCCGGAAAGCCGGCGTTGAGGATTCCAACGTCGGATCTCAAAAACGCTCATCGAACAGGTCCTATCGGCCATCTACGGTCCTCCGCAATTCATTGGCGAATGTCTGCGCAAGAGTGGCGAGCCGCCGTTTGATCCGTAATGGAAGCCACTCCTCGGCCCTGGCTGACTCTCTGGTTGAGACGAAGCTCAGGATTTCGCGATGCCCGTTCCACGGCTGACAAACGGCCGTCGATAAGCCAATCGTCTGGGAGATGAAGGTGCGGCTCATCCGGCCAATTTGTACGAATCCTTGCCACTGCTAAGGCTTTGGCGTGCCCGATCTATCGTCTACGGCCGGAAGCGCCCTTGCCGTGCCACGCGTAGCTGCCGGTCAAATTAATGCGGTTCCATTCAGGCGACGGTACATGCGATGGGCAGGCTCCGGGCGGTTAAATTAGAACTTGACACATAAATACGCACGACTGTATTCTACGCAAATACGTACGACTGTATTCCTATCATGAGCAAACCATCATTTCGCGAAGACATTCTCGCTGCCGGCCTCCAGGTGATGCTTCGGTCGGGATACGAAGGGGCGAGTGTGCGCGATATCTGCGCAGCGGCAGGTGCTCCGCACGGCTCCTTCACCAATCACTTCCGCTCCAAGGAGGCGTTTGCGGAGGAAGTGCTGGACCGCTATTTTGCTCACACCAAGGGATTAGTCAAAGAGGCTTTGAACGACAGGTCACTTACTCCCCGGCAGCGACTGAAGCGGTATCTGGACATCATCAGCCGCGTGCTGGCAGACGACAAATGGAATCGCGGTTGCCTCATCGGCGATTTCAGTCTTGAGACCGCCTCTCAAAGCGAGCTTTTGCGCGAAAGGCTCGAGGCGATATTCCAAGAATGGCGTGCTCCATTTGCCTCGTGCATCGGCGAGGCTCAAGCCGCCGGTGAAATCGATTCAACGTTCAATCCGGTGGATCTCGCCGAATTTCTCCTGGCTTCCTGGGAAGGCGCAATTCTTCGCATGAAGGTGGAACGCGGCCCTGCCGCCCTCGATCGCTTCAAGAACATCGTTTTCCAAACCATATTCAAGGAGCAGAAATGATCGTCCTTTCTGACGTTGTATTGCCGCGAGTGAATGTGCTGGGTTCCACCATGGCCTATCGGGAAGCGGGAAATCCCGAAGCACCGGTCGCGCTTTTTCTGCACGGAAACCCAACGTCGTCGTACATATGGCGGAACATCATTCCCCTGGTCTCACCCGTGGCGCACTGCATAGCGCCGGATCTCATCGGGTTTGGTCAATCGGGGAAACCGGACATTGCGTATCGGTTTGTGGATCATGTTCGATACCTGGATGCGTTCCTCGATAACGCTGGAATCTCGTCAACATTTGTCATAGCGCAGGACTGGGGAACCGCACTCGCATTTCACCTGGCTGCCCGAAGGCCGGAGTTTATCCATGGGCTTGCTTTTATGGAGTTCACCTGGCCAATGCCTACCTGGGAGGATTTTCACGCGGATGCACGCGAAACCTTTCAGAAATTCAGGACGCCTGGCGTCGGTGAAAAGATGATTCTTGAAGGAAATGCATTCGTAGAGCAGGTTCTTCCCGCTGCAACCGTACGAAAACTGACGGATGAGGAAATGTCGGTTTACAGAGCACCATTTCCAACTCCCGAGTCGCGTCGACCAACCTGGCGTTTCCCGAATGAACTGCCGATCGCTGGAGAACCGGCGGATGTGTACTTAACCTTGGAGAACGCACATCGTGCTCTAGCACAGTCGTCTTATCCGAAGCTGCTTTTCACTGCAAATCCAGGCGCTCTGGTCTCGCCGACCGTCGCCGAGAGTTTTTCGAAGAAACTTAAGGACTGCAGAGTAGTTGAGCTTGGTGCTGGAATTCACTACTTGCAGGAGGATCATCCTGAGGTCATCGGCGCCACTATCAATGAGTGGCTAGTCGGACTGGGAGTAAGCTCCAGCCCAAAACAAAGGCTGACATTATAGGCATTCCTCTGATGCGCGGGCCGGAATGAAAAGCCGATGAGCGGATAAGGACCGTCGTCTGTGAGCGTCCCGTCCGTGGAAGCTCAGCAGACATTCGCCGCCAAAGTGCGAGAGACCGCTCCGGGTCGCAAGTACTCTTTCGCTTTCCGCGGGACGAGTCATTCCCGACCACCGACCTGTGAATGACGGGAAAGCGCCCCATACCCGTCTGACCGGCACCGATGCTCGAATGACGGCTCAGGCCGATCTTGAGACGCGCGGCTTGGACGTTCTTGCCTGTAACGGTCACAGACGCTCACGAGGGCCAGCGGCAACGATGGTTGACGACCTTTTGCGACGATAGAAGATTTATGGTTGAAAGTTGTCGATCTTGGAAGTTATTTGAGTAAAAAACCGGTGCCGAAGCCCATTTTTACCCTCAGAATCCAGCCAACGCGGAAGCTATTTGGTTAATTTTCCGGAAGCCAATCGAGTTCCTCCACACCGGGAAATGTGAAGGAAACCATAAAACTTCCGTCTGGAAGTTAATCGGTTTAAAAATCGCCTGCCCAATTTACATTTCGTTACAGGGCGGCGCAACAACCAGCCGGAGTGATCAACGCGCACCTGGCCGAACCGGTCCGATCGCGATCGGAGGAAGTTGGACGTCGGCCCCCGAAGTATTGTGACCGTTCCTTCTTTTCACGGGGTGGCTCATCGACCATCGCGGTGATTCGAAATCAGTCAAACTCGTCGGCCGCGAGTCGCTGACGCTGAGGAAAGCGAATGCTCTTTGCCGATCCATTGCCGACGGTCGGGTCGTCGCGGTTCCAACGGCAGGTTTCGGAGTGGAACGACCATACTGCGCCTTCGTCTATGGACTCGTCTTCGGCCTGAGCTGCCATCCGGCGCACTGATAAGCGGACATTCCGGTGGTCATAACGTGCGCCACAGCCGGAAATGTGTCGGTGAATTGGCTGCGCTCCGCGACGAGGTCGTTGCGCTCCGCGTCGACGCGAGCCCGCTGTTCCGCAACGCTCGCTATGCGACGAAACGACCGTGCCGGCTTCTGCGAGCCCTTCTCCAGTCACGAACGCCTGTTGCAAGGCAATGACGTAGTGTTTGACAGTCATGTTTGATCCTCGGTTGATAAATGCGCCGCATGGTCGGAAAGGCGCGGTGGCATTGATATCCTCTCTCTGCCATGACTGGACCTGTTCGACGCGACAGGCTACCGAGCCGGCGAAATGCCGCTGGCTGGCGACAGTCTGCGCAGCAAGATCGACACCTATACCAACGTATCGCCGGCTGACCACATGGATTAAGCGACGATCCCAATGTAGGGATGGTTCAATCGTTCGCCTCGGTCTATCGTTCTTCCAAGCGGGAAAGTCTCATTCCGCTGAAGAGCGACCCGAATCAGACAGCACGAGGTGAACGGTTCCATGGACAAGTTCATGAGCATGCGCATCTTCTCCCGAGTAGTCGAGGCGGGAAGCTTCAGCGTCGTTGCGGAGCATATGAGTTGCAGCAAGGGGAAAGTATCGCGTGCCGTCCTGTCACTCGAAGACCAGCTGCAGGCGCGGCTCCTGCAACGCACGACACGTCGGGTATCGCTGACGGAACCCGGCAAGCGCTACTACCAGAAGTGCAAGAGGATCCTGGCCGACCTCGACGATGCCGAAGCCGAAGCACGCGACGCCCACACCCGCGCGCGCGGAAAACTCCGCGTTCACTGCGTAACCGATCTCGGCCTCGGACAGTTGACGCACTCGATCATCGAATATCGCAGGCGTTTTCCTGCCGTTTCAGTGCATCTTAAGTTCCTGCCGCGTATGGCGAACCTGATCGCAGACGAGGTGGACGTCTCCATCGTGTCCGCGCCGACGCTGCCCGACTCGCGCAACGTATGCAAGCTGATCTGGCAATGCGAACGTGTACTGGTGGCCGCGCCCGCCTTTCTTCAGACGCATCGGATCGAAAGAGCGAGCGACCTCGAAGATCATGCGCTGACGCCGATCCCCTTCAACGCCAAACCCGACGACCATCCCATCGGGTTGAGCCTCGTCAGGTCCGCGGAACCTGAAGCGGGCAGCCAGTTCGTCATCAACGACACCGAGGCGACCCGTCTCGCGACGCTGGCAGGCGCAGGCATCGCGGCATTGCCGGTCCATTGCGTGATTGACGACATCCAGAATGGAAAGCTCATTCAGTTATTCCCTGAGTGTCGTCTTCAACGCACGAGAGTGTTCGTCGTCTATTCATGTAGACATCATATCGACGCGAAGATCAAAACCTACGTCGACTTTATGACGTCGCCCCTGAGGGAAACGCTCGATAGCAGTTTCGGGAGCGTGCCCGCCAGTGAAGCGCTCAATCGCGTTGCGCAGATTTGTTTGGCTTCGGGCCTTTCTGATGTACGCAATACAACCTGAACCGTCAGACATTTATCGTCGTTGGTCAATTAAAAACGCGCTGTGTGACTTTCTTTCGCGCGTGATGGAGAACGCAAGATGCACACGATCAGACTACCTCGCATTCGGGCAAGCTATGTCGTTGCCGCGTGTATTGTGGCAATTGCCGCAATGTGTGAGTCTCGAACGCCCGGTCTGATGCAGGCCATTCTCGTCGTCGGTGCGAATGCGCAATTGCCGCTCGAATGCCTGGCCGCAGAGAGTCCAGAGAACGCCGAGCCCTCGCCTGCTGTTCCCGTCGCCGACCGTTCCGAATGGAAGGGGCATGTCCCGACGCAAGGCCGCCCGCCACGCAAATGCTAGAAGAATACAACTCTCCCGTGCGCATTCGACGCGAGCGCCGTAGCATGACTGGCTACGAGCGAAGCGTGACCAGTTTCAAGTACTGGACGTAGACTCACCGCGCACTTCATTCACCCGTTCTCATCGATACACAAGCGGTCGCGATCGCGCTGAATTTCTGAGGTGGAGACTCGCCCCGATGACGATCACGCACGAACAAGCCATGTCGATGAGCATCCCGTCCAAGCCGCTGGCCTACGACTCTCAATGCTGCGATCTTGCCATACATAAACCGTACAGTTTATTTTCGTTGGCGTGGGCGGTGACCTTGATAACTATACTGCCCAGCATTGTAAAACGCGAAAGGGAGTAGGAGATCATGCAAGAGAGATATTTGACAACGCGCCAGACCACCCGGATCGTCATCGTCGGCGGCGGCATCGCTGGACTTCTGCTCGCGACCAGGCTGGGCAACACGCTTGGCCGCAGCGGCCGCGGTCAGGTCACGTTGA
>NZ_VZQO01000083.1:0-12161 GCF_014397665.1 Paraburkholderia sp. UCT2 | reverse complement strand
CACCCAGTCGGTCCGTGTGTGCGATCTACTGCTATGCGGCACTTCTGTCAGCTCGAGAAGTGGTTGATCATACTCATCTGGTCAACCGAACCAAGGGATCTGTCATGGCACATACGATCGTGGGTGTGGACATCGCAAAGAACGTAATGCAGGTTCACTGGGTGGATCCGGATAGCGGCGAAATCGTGAACCGGCCGATCAAGCGAGCGGCGTTTCTCGAATACTTTGCCAATCGCAGACCGTGCCTCATCGGCATGGAGTCGTGCAGCGGATCACAGCATTGGGCCCGACGGCTGATCGAAATGGGGCATCGGGTAAAGCTGATGCCCGCGAAGTTCGTCAAGGCGTTTAACATCCGCAATAAGAACGATGCGGCCGACGCGCGGGCGATCTGGATGGCCACCCAGATGGATTGCAAGGAAGTTGCCGTGAAAAGTGAAGCGCAACAGGCCATTCTTGCACTGCATCGTATGCGTCAACAACTGGTCAAGTTTCGCACCATGCAAACGAACAGTCTTCGCGGCTTGCTAAGCGAGTACGGCGAGGTGATGGGAGTAGGGAGGGCGGCGCTGGACAAGGCAATGATCGGAGTTCTGGAAAGATTGTCAGGACGCTTGCCTGCGATACTGATCGATACGCTGCGAGAGCAATGGAAAGGTCTGGATGAGGTGGACCGCCAGATCGGCCAGATCGAGTGCCGGATGCGGGAGTGGATGAAAAATGATCCGGCGGCCAAGGCAATCGCAGCGATCCCCGGCGTAGGACTGATTACCGCAACAGCTGCCGTGGCAACGATGGGGCATGCCCAAGCCTTCAAGTCTGGCCGTGAGTTTGCGGCCTGGCTAGGACTTGTGCCGGGACAGACGGGTTCCGGCGGCACCATCAAGTTGCAGGGAATTAGCAAGCGAGGTGACACGTATCTCCGAACTCTGCTGGTTCACGGCGCGCGGAGCATCATCTATCGCGCGAAAGAGCCAGGTCTCTGGGTCGAACAGATGAAACAGCGACGCCCATTGAACGTCGTCATCGTCGCAATGGCTAACAAGCTTGCCCGAATAATCTGGGCGGTGCTGGCGCATCAACAGCCCTACCGGAAGGATTACGTCAGCCCCAGGCCAGCCTGATTTCATCGGTCTGCTGGAGAGGTTCTTGTTTCACGGGATGGAACGTCAAAAGTTGCGGCGGCATTCGAGTGTAATGACAAATCGGGCGGGACCCGGGATTCACCAAACCTGCTTTTATGTCTGAGCTTCACAAGCTCGCGATTTGAATGAGGCGTGAGTCAGCGGATTTCATAGGGGCCGGCAGCGAAGCGGATGCTGCAAAGAGGCCGGATGTAGAGCTGCAGCCCATCCTATTCGTCAAGACCTCGAACATCTGGCGCAAACGGGGGCGTTCATGTAGACATAAAAGAAAAGAGCGAATTTATCTTTAGTATGCTTAACTAAATAACACAAAGGGCATTCAAGTAGAGATGGACGTAGGACATGACCTGAATGTTGTGGCCTGTAGATTTCCCGACGAACTTACCGCTTCTTCGCGGTAGCGGGATCGGTGCCGCGTCGTCATTAGCTACTTCTGACGATCGAGGCTCATTTGATGTCTACGCGAGACGGGAGGCAAATAGGGCATCGCTCTAAACTGCAATCGATCGATTCAATTTTGCCTCAAAGACCAGCGCTTTTGAAAAGTTTCGACGGTGGAATGTGTAGGGCGTCAGCAATTCGAATGAGGTTTAGAACAGATAGGTTACGTTCCCCTCGCTCGATTCGCCCCATATGGCTGCGGTCAATTCCCGTCGCGTGCGCAAGGGCCTCCTGTGAGACACCGAATTCCTGCCGACGAGCGCGAACCGTCGCGCCTATGGCGGCTAGGTGTCCCGCATCGTCCATTTTGACCGATACCCTTTGCATCCCATGATGGTCGCGGTATGATGGTCGTTTGGCCACGGCATTTACGACCCATTTATGATGGCGATCGTCTTTTCACTTTTGGATCACGTTTCTAATGTCGGGTTGAAAGCGTCCTCCGCCTCAGTCGGCAACGGCTGGCGCAGGTGCGGGCGTGGCGGCGAGCGTAGACGCGGGATAAGTGAATAAGGTGGCGGGAATTTTGTCGGTCGTCTGTCTGTGGGTTCTTTTTCGTCGGCTTTTGTCGTGAAGACCACATGCTCGGCGAGCAGTTCGTTGGTAATGAAAGCGTTTGAGGTCGTAGCTGTATGTTTGTAACAAGTGAAATTAACCGTGTGCCTCCGTCCAACGTGCCTTTCGGCGGGTTGCCCGGCAGGGGCGTATGGTCAGCGGTTCAGCAACTGTTACCGCGGGACGTCCTGATTCTCAGGGTGTCGCGGGCGCGCTCGCGGGCCGTCCCGACGATCGTGATGCTGGACCTGCCCGCAACCGCTGCGACGCTCGAGCAGTTCGTCGGAGGGGATGTCGTTCTGCGCGACGCGGCCGTACTGAGTACGAGGCTGGCACGGGAGGTCGGCCAGTGGACGCTCGAACCGCTTTCCGAGATCCGGGTGGGCGCAACCGAGTACGAACATCGCGGCCAGGGCAAGCAACTGCTCACGGTGACCCGGTTCACGACCGCTGCGGGGCGGACGTTGTCGGTGCCGTATGCGCTGGCGACACAGCCCGCGCGCGGCAGGCGGCTCTGGCGCGCGAAGGCACCAGCCGCACCGGCTAGTGCCTAATCCTGGCTCGCAGTGGATGCGCATCCGGACGTGGGGCCGGGCAGGGCCATTGGGGAGCCGGACAGGCTGCCGCGCTGGCGGGGAGGCGTCGGGCTGTATCTCGATTTCGACGGGGTCCTGCATCGGGAGGAGGTGTGGCGCCGGCCGGACGCCGGGCCGTATGTCGCGAGCCCGCCGGGCCACGCGCTGTTTGAACACGCGGCGCTGCTGGCGAACTGCCTTGAGCCGCACCCCGCGCTGAGCATCGTGCGGTCCACGAGCTGGGTGCGGGTGTTCCGCAGCGTGCGCAAGGTGGCCCGCCGTCTGCCGCCGGAGTTGCGTCGGCGCGTGGTCGGCCCGACCTTCCACAGCTGGATGGATCGGGTGTGGTTCCGGTCCGTGCCGCGGGGTGTGCAGGTCTGGGCGACGTTTGCCGACGGCGGCCCGAGGCGTGGCTCGCGCTCGACGACGATGATGCGGTCTGGCCGGCGGTCTGCCGGGGTCACATGCTGTACACCGCTACCGTGCTGGGCATCGGCGATCTGGCGGTCCTCGCGCAACTGCAGGCGCGGCTCTCTGCGATGCATCGTGAGGACGAAGGCTGGCGATGATAATCCGCCTATTATCGCGACCAGCACACGTTGCCTGCCTTCGTTTGAACCGGTGACGACTCGCTGAGAGCGAGCACGCACGTGGTCTTAAGGTCGCGTATGTGATGTGCAATTCTCGGCAAGATTTGCGCGTGGTCGTGCCACCGGGCCCGCCCGGGCGACGTTTCGCTTTCGTTCGGTGGTATCAATCGGTCCCATCGATGAAATCCGCTCGCGAAATACTGTAAGGCGTTAGAAAACAGTGCGCATGCCGACGCGAGCAATCGCTGTGACGCGCTGCCCGACGATCCCTCCAGATCCATGATGCCGTTGATTGGTGCCTGGGCGCCTAAGTTTGCGCGCTGGAAGACGCCTTCAGCGTAGACCATCGTTCTCTTCAACAGCGAATAGTTCACCGTTGCGCCAAACCGGTTCGCATGGTTGTTGTCGAGAACGACGTTTCCCTTCATGTACATATGGCTCGCACCGAACGACAAGGCGGGCGTAATCTGCCAGTTTGCGGCGACCTGTCCAGCGTAGGCCCCAGCGCCCGAGAACGAATTGCGCACGGTCGCGAAATCAGCGGCGGTGTAGGCAGGGCTCCAGACGTAGTGCGCCCCGACACCCCAATTCCAGACCGGGATTTGCGGTGAACCATTGCCGGCGCCCGGATATTTCTTCTGTGTGTACGCCGCACCGAGGCCAAACGGACCCGCCGCGTAGTTCAGGCCAAAGCTCATCGCGGAGTTCGATCCGAAAGAACCTGCGACGCCACCGGGCGAATACAGGGCGCCGACGGACACGCCTGCGAATACCGGGGACTAGTACTTGATCGAATTACCCGTCGGAATTCCAGTGGTTCTACTCTAGTCAAACCATCCCGTCGGGTTTTGGGGAGTGTCGAGTTTCTGGAACGGGCCAGCAGCAAAGTTATAAAGGCGGCCGAAAAAGACGCCTGGGCTATTCCTCGCCTCGGTTAGCGACGTGAACATGAAGTCGTACAGGTTGCCGAGGGTGAGCTCGCCGGAGTTTCCGTCGGAACTGGCGGAGTTGTTCTTGCTGCTTGAGCCGGATGATCGTCTTTAAGCCGAGCTCAACAGCTTCGCGCTTGGTCTTGGCGACCCAGGGACAGCATGCGTTCGCGGCGACTCTCCTTGGCGATGGGACTGCCGAACCAGCAAATGTATTACGCTCAGCATGCGAAGTCTGCGGCGCCGGACGGCCCGTTGAGGCGGGAGGCGACCGTTCCATCTATCTGGCCATGACCATAGGGCAGCATAGTGATGCTGCGACCGGCATTGTTGGTCTTATGTGGCTCGGGATGACGGAGTTTATTCCGCGCGCGCATCCGATGAGCTCAACGTCTTGGACTTTGAGGTTCTTTGCCGGCAAAGGATTTTTCTTTAAAATTCAATGGACAAAGAGGGCGCATTCTAACGCACTGACCCCCTCATTTTTAATACCAATATAGGTCGTACGAATATTTAAACAAACCTGTAATAAGCGCTGATGCCTATCAGGCCGCACATTGCGCGCCCGGCTCACGATTGCGAGCGCAATTGCACCTGACGCCACAATCACCTCACGCAACAACTCGGCGGCGGCCCGTGCCAAACGATCGGTTTTGGAGTGCGCCACATGGACGGGTTCACGTAGGCGGTCGTCTGGGCAACCACGGATGGCTTGTCGAATCTGTCCTTTAGGCCGGTGAAGTGATTGCCATCACTGCAATTTGAATGGCCGTTTCTTGGGGCGGAACAGACGCCTGAATGTCCAAATCCACTTACCTGCGAAGGTCGCTTCCTGGCCGGCTTCTGCCCGATGACGCCACATGCAAACTGCCGGGCGTCCAACCCCACGTGACGTAGCAGCTGAACCCCTAATGCCACGAAAGCTGGATGCGGTCGGGCGGTTGTGGCCGGCGGGTCGTCCGGCGACAATTCTCCCCCTCGCTGCAAGGCTGCGGTAACGGCAGTTAGCGTGGGAAAACGGCTAGGCAAGCGCCGGCCACCGTCTGGACATCACAGATTGGCGGCAGAACGACCGCGCTGTCGCAGTTGATACGACTCAGCCAAGAGCGGCGATCGTCCATGACACGAGCGGCCTGCTGTGGCGCTCTGGATCCGCAGTCGCCGCCTCAGTTGCCGCGAAGCGACCCTTATCCGTGCCCTGTCACGAACTTTTTCGTCGCGTGATAGCCGTGCCTTGTTGCATCGGCAACGGCATGGCCGGTCTCCTTCGCACCGTGGCCGACCGCGTGCGCGGCATCGCGCACAGCATGCCCGCTCTTCTTTACTGCCGTCTTGACATCGTTCTTGAACTCGTGGGCACCTGTAGCCAGGCTCGCATGCGCCAGCGGGCTGAGCACGGCCAACACGAACAGAATGATCGAAATTCTCGTCTTCTTCATCACTTTTGTTTTCCCACATAAGATTGGTGCGCACGATAGTCAGCCGGACAAGCGGGCGGGGCGCGGTCATACTGGATGCGAGCGGCGTTCTCAAGCTCCGGGCAGCCGGGGGATGCCACCCGGTCGACATCTAACGGCAAAGATCTCCGCTCAGATACGCAGCCACTGGCGCTGTCAGTCCGAAGCCATGCAATTCCTCCGGCGTTGCCAGATGCGCGGCGACAATCTCGCGATTATCGATCCGCAGCTCGGGTAGGCGATCGAGGTGTAGTTCGAAGAAATGCACCCGGTCTCGTCGTCCGTCCCAGGCGCCGCAGACGCTGCCCACCGGGAGCAATGTGTACGACGACAGACCAATTTCCTCTTCCATTTCGCGCTGCGCGGCTGCCTCGGGCGTCTCTCCGGGATGGACACTTCCTCCCGGAAGATTCCAAGCGGTCCGGTACGATGTTTTCACGAGCAACAGCGACTGCCCGACATAGATTGCGACAAGCGCGCCTTGATGGCTGGGTCGTCGAAGGTGCCACCAGACACGAGCAAGCGGATATCCGATGCGAAGTGCCATACGCCAGACAAAGTCGATGATCATGGAACCGTAGTTTAGGCAGCGTTTGATCTTGCTCAGGATAGCGATTGTCGGCAATTCCGAGGCGTATGTCGACCGGCGTCGATGGCCGGCCGCTGCCGATCACGCGTACCTGGCTTGCCATCAGCTTTTAGAACTTGAGGAACAAATCGTCGATCGTATACGGTAATGCCAGTTCGGGCATTTCGTGCCTTTTGAAATACCGGGTGTCCTTGGTTTCGGTGTCGGTAGGAATTCCGGAACCGCCAGTGATCTTGCACTGAAACAACGTCGCAACGTATTCAACCTGATCGCCATTGGGATACGGGTACCGGAATGCTCGGCCGCCGAAGACGCCGAGAATGCCATGAATGCGGATGGCGTATCCGGTCTCTTCCATCACCTCCCGGGCAATTGCTTCTTGGGGGCTTTCACCCAGTTCAATTCCCCCAGCTGGCAAACTCCAAGCCTCATCCGAAGATTTCTCTTGCAAGAGAAGTCTGCCCTCGTGATTGTGAATCACGGCCCCAACCGACGGGCTCAGTATCAAACCATTACCGACCTTCTGTCTCAACCAACCGATGTAGCTCTCGTCATTCAAAATGCCACCCGCATAGGAAAGTCGAACCGTTGAGATGGAAAACCGAAGCTCGGCATCGGAGGCGATTGTCGCGGATCTGAACGGCCTTGTCGAACGGCCGAAAGTGGCCGACTGTACTCATTCACAGACGTTGACCGCGAGCAGCCGTCGAAGATTTCAACGGCTGCTCTACACCACCTTCATTGAACTGGCGTTCACGGCCGATAGGCGACGGCCGAAGCCTATGCACACGGGACGTCGGTTTGTCCGCTTCACAGCGATCAACAGCCGCCCACCGCTCAAAGTCCGCGCGGGCAGCTAGAGGCAACGCGGGTTTTCGTTTCCTCTCGCGGCGTGCAACTGAGTTTGCTAGCGAGTTCCTTATAAATTCATCAGGCGGCTGATATTGCAATCACTTGAGTGCTATCCGACAGCCTCCAGGTTATTGCTGCTCGCCCGTCGTCGCCCGCCGTATCCAGCGCCCGGGCGGGTTCTCTGTCCCGTGGCCCTTGCGTCAGCGTGGGCTGAAGTTTCTCTACGACAAGGCCTCATTCAATCAAAGCGAAGCGACCGTTCGGACGCACGTCTGTCCTTCCTCACGACCCACGCGCTCATGCCGAGTCAGGTTGCCGGTCCGGCGCCGCCTGCGCAAAAGCGGCGAGCGTAATTGCGTTCTCATTGATGCGTGCAAGTATCGGAAAGCGGCCGACGTCGACGGAGAAGCGCTGCGCATTGAAAACTTGTGGCACAAGGCAGAGGTCAGCCATTGTCGGTGCGTCGCCGACGCAGAACCTGCCGGTCCGCCTGTCGGCGACGAGCCGCGTCTCGAGCGACTCGAGCCCAACCTCGACCCAATGCCTGTACCAGGCGAGCTTCGCTTCCTCAGTCAGGCCCAGATTCGCCGTTAAATACTTCAGCACGCGCAGGTTATTGAGGGGATGGATCTCGCATGCGATTTGCAGCGACAGGGAGCGTACATAGGCACGTCCCGCAGAGTCTCGCGGCAGGAGCGGCGGATCCGGCTGGATTTCGTCAAGGTACTCAATTATTGCAAGCGACTGCGTCATCGGCGGTTGCGAGCCGTCAATAAGCGTTGGCACGAGTCGCTCGGGGTTTATATTGCTGTACGCGCTTGAAAACTGTTCTCCACCATTGCGTACCAGATGCACCGGCACGCATTCGTACGGAAGGCGTTTCAGATTCAGGGCAATCCGCACGCGGTATGAAGCTGAGCTTCGGAAGTAACTGTAAAGTTTCACGCGACCCTCTGTTCTTACAGGGGTCATTCGACCAATATCGTCCACGCGGCCTCGCAGTTCGTCCCCCGACATCGGCGCTCTTATCTGAGCAGCGCGAATGCTACGACGACTACGCGTTGACCGCTCGATTGGTATCAAGCATCAGGGTTTTGTCGGGCCCAGCGAGACGTCAAACCATACAGGATGACCAGGACAGCGGCGACGAGTGCGAAGACTCGCGGATAGGCCAGTCCCGCGTACATGTTACCGTTGGCAGCCACGATGGCGAATGCAGCCGCCGGAAGGAATCCTCCCGACCAGCCGAAGCCGATGTGGTAGCTCACGGAAAGCGCGGTGAAGCGAATCCTGGCGGGAAACAGGTCAGTCATGGCCGCTGCTAAAGGTGCGTAGGTCATGGCTGCAAGAGTGGCGAGGGCGACCAGCAGCAGGAAGACCATTGGCCGGTTCACACCGTGCGGCGGGGCCTTCTGCGGGTATCCGGCGGAGTCCAGCGCACTGCGTAGCGAGGCGGCGAAAGCTTTAGCCTTTACAGGGGCGTCCGGCCCGCTGCCGTCGTAAGAAGCGACGACCTTATCGCCCACCCTGATGATTGCACCGGCACCCGCGCTCGCTATCTCATTTGTGTAGCTGATGCCGGCACGGACAAGCGCACTCTTCGCGAGATCACAGGACGTATGGAACTTCGACGTTCCGAGCGCATTGAATTGCGTCGAGCATTCATGCGGATCGGCCACGACCACGACGGGCGCTGTCTCGACGGCGCGTTCCAACGCCGGATTGGCGAAATGCGTCAGGCCGCGGTAGATCGCCGGATAACAAAGGACAACCAGAATGAACCCTGTGCAGATGACTGTCTTACGCTCGATCTTGTCGGACAGCACGCCGAAAGCGAGAAAGATCGAAACCGCCATGACGAGCGAAAACATTGAAAGCAGATTGGCTGTTGCGGGCTCAACGCGCAGCACCTCAGTCAGGAAAAATGGCGTGTAGAAAAATGCGCTGTAAAAAGTCACCGCCGCGCCGGGTCCAAGAGCGAACAGCGAACAGATCATTGCGACGATGTTGCGACGACCGGTGAACGCTTCCCTGAGCGGCGCGCGTGAGATCTGGTGTTCATTGCGCAGCCGTTCGAATTCAGGTGATTCGCCCATGCGGGTACGCATCCACAACGACAACGCCAGCAAAACCAGCGATAGCACGAACGGCACACGCCAGGCCCATTCAAGAAAAGCCGCCTCGCCGAATGTAGAACGCGTGCTCTGCACGACCAGTTGAGAGAGGATCAGACCTGCAATCGGTGCAATCTGGAGCCATGACGTATAGAAGGCGCGCCGGTTTGCCGGAACGTGTTCCGCAACATAGACCATCGCCCCTCCATTTTCGCCGCCCAACGCGAACCCCTGCACAAGCCGTAGCCCG
Source organism: Paraburkholderia sp. UCT2 (assembly GCF_014397665.1). NCBI lineage: Bacteria > Pseudomonadati > Pseudomonadota > Betaproteobacteria > Burkholderiales > Burkholderiaceae > Paraburkholderia > Paraburkholderia sp. UCT2. The sequence goes on along the minus strand of NZ_VZQO01000083.1, from coordinate 2,664 downwards.
ACGAACATAACGGGGGCGAGGACGCCGACGGTTGCATATGTCGGCAGCAGACCGATTAGCACGGTCGCGAGTCCCATCAGCGCGACCGTCACGACGAAAACCTGTTTTCGACCGAGCCGGTCGCCTATGCCGCCGAAGACCATCGCGCCAAGCGGCCTGACGAGAAAGCCTGCCGCAAATCCGAGCAACGTAAAGATCAGCGACAGCGCGGGATTGACACCGGAAAAAAACTGCTTGCCAATCACGGCAGCCATAGTGCCGACGAGGAACAAATCGTACGCCTCGAAGCACGATCCAAGCGATGCAGCAACCACAATCTGGTAAAGGCTCGCGCCCGAGCGCTTTCCTGCGGAATGTTCAGGCAAAGCTGTGCCTGCCGCGAGGCTCGCGGCGGTTTGATCGGATTTCATTTTGTCTCCTCCATCCGGACGATGGTGGACCGGCTTTGGACAAACCCTTTGGGCATGTCACTGGGTTGCCTTGTCCTTCACCGATCCAGGTGATTCCTGGGTAGCCGCTTATCTCTTACGGACAATACGGTTCATGTTTTCCTACCAGCGGTGGGCCAAGGCCACCGCCGCTCCTTACATCCTCACGTCACCCGTCACGGCCGGCGCGCGGGAAGCACCGTCGCGCGGCACTCACCGAACCCGATGCGACGATAGCCGTCTCGTTCGCACCATCCGCGCATGATGACTGTGTCGCCGTCCTCCAGGAACGTGCGGGTTTCTCCGCCCGGCAACGTGAACGGATGCTTGCCGCCTTCCGTGAGTTCAAGAAGACAGGCGCGCGAAGCCGGATCGGGGCCTGAGAGCGTCCCGCTGCCGAGCAGGTCGCCTGGGCAAAGATTCGTCCCGTTTGATGTCTGATGTGCAATCAGTTGTGACATTGCCCAATAAGCGTCCGGATAACGCGAGATGGACAAGCTCGCCGGAGGTGCGCCGCTGGTTCGCATCTGCGCTGACTGCAACAGGGTCTCGACCCGAATATCAATCGAACCACGTGTCGCCAGCTCCGGACTCCAAAGGTGCGGCATCGGCGCAGGATCACCTTCAGGCCGAGAGAAGCCGGTGCGGTACGGCTCGAGCGCCTCGAGCGTCACGATCCACGGCGACAGGCTGGTGAAAAAGCTTTTCGCAAGGAACGGCCCCAACGGCTGGTATTCCCACGACTGAATGTCGCGCGCGGACCAGTCGTTCAACAGGCAAACGCCGAATACATGCGCGTCAGCATTCTGGATGTCAATGGCCGTGCCGAGTTCGTTTCCTTGTCCGATGAGTACACCGAGCTCGGCTTCGTAATCAAGTCGCCGGCTGGGCGCAAACTCCGGCTCGGCGCTGCCCGGGTCCTTCAGTTGACCGGTTGGCCGGCGGAAATCCTGTCCCGACACACGAATCGAAGACGTACGGCCGTGATAGCCTACCGGCAACCAGCGATAGTTCGGCAAGATCGGATTGTCGGGCCGGAACAGACGGCCGACGTTTGTTGCATGGCTGAGCGATGAGTAAAAGTCGGAAAAGTTCTCGATGCGCGCCGGAAGAGCGTATTCAGCATCCGCCTGCGGAACGAGGCATTCGGAAACCTCCTTTTGCTGAGGACAGTCCTCAGATAGCAGGAACGACACAGCCGAGCGCACAGCGCTTCGCTTGACTGGCGATAGCGACATGTAATCGTTGAGCGGCGCACGTGCAGCCGCCTGCGCTGCCTCCCGCGCTTCTGCGGGAAAAAGGTTCCTTGCCAGAGCAGCGCCTACATCGAGGATTTGATCGCCGATCGCGATGCCGCCGCGGAAATTTTCGTTTCCCGAAGCCCGCCGGAATACGCCGTGGGGCAGGTTCTGAATTGGAAAATCCGTCGCGCCGTCATTGGCTGAGCGGACCCAGCTCTTCCGTGAAACGTCATGGGTGTGATTGGAACGGGTCATGTTCAATTATTTCCTTCCGCAGATGTCTCGTAGCGCTTGCGCTTGATCTGTCCGATCAACTCAATCATGGCGACGGAGACGTCCCGACCTTCGGCTTGCGCCGCTGCTTTCGCGGCGAGCCAATGATTAAGATCTTCCTTCGCCTGGGTAGTGTGCTGGTTCCATGCAGGATCGATCGGCGTCGTCAATTCGAGCCGGTAACCGTTTGGGTCCCGGAAATAGATGCTCTGAATAATGCCTTTGTGATCGACAGGGCCAAGTACATCTACGCCCTCGCTGACCAACCATTCCTTCCAGCGCATGAGTTCGTCCGTGTCGCTCACTTCAAGCGCGATGTGATCGAAGACGTCGTAGGCGGGATGGGACGGAGACGAAGGCAAAGGCAAACTGGTGCATTCGAAGAAAGCCATCGTTGACCCGTCCGCCATCCGGAAGAAGATATGGAAATAGGGAAAGGCATCACCCGTAGACGGCACGTGATCATCCATGATCGTGCTCGCGAGTTCCATTCCGAGGATGCGGCCGTAAAAGTCGGCAGTCGCACCGACGTCATGCGTGACGCGTGCATAGTGATTGAGCATATTCGGCCGCAGTCCCAGCTCGGAGGCCGAGCGAGCTAAGCTCGAATCTGGTGTATGGGGGATTTGAGGCGGGAGATTGAAGGCGGTGGAGGTTTCAGCTGAGAATCTGATTGTCGAAGTCGGAAACCAGCAAACAACAAACCATCCACCATGAGCAAG
>NZ_VZQO01000082.1:0-13937 GCF_014397665.1 Paraburkholderia sp. UCT2 | reverse complement strand
GCGAGCAGGGAGCCTCGTTTGCGCGTCCAATTCACCGAGTTGAGCATCGATTCGCTTCGTCATCCGGAAAATTCGACGGCATCTCGTCTGCAACTTGGGCAGTTGGTCCATTGATCAGCGCTTCCCTGGATGAACCGATCGCCAGGACGCGGCACAAATGCATGCATGTAACCCACGCGGGAGCATTGCAGCGTGACTTATCCGTTCATCGCTTCTGGCGTATTTTTGTGTAGTCGGTAGCGCGTTGCTTGGCCTGTATCTGCGCAGGGTGTTGCCCGAGCCCCATCTCAGCGAAGAATCGAGTGGCGATCAAGCTCGCGATTGGACTCGTCGCGACTACTACGGCACTCGTTCGGATTGCTGATTTCTTCCGCCAAGGGGGCGTTCGATACCGTCGACAACGACCTCATCCACAATGCCGCTAACATCATCCGGCTCGACAGCGTGCTGGCGCATTACGGACCGCAGAGCCAGTAGCTGCGCGGTTCGCTTAAGCAGAACTACGGGTCGTGGATCAATCTGCTGGGTTCATCGGACGCAACGCGCGCGGCCCGGTCAAACAGACCGGAGATTGGCGCCCATCTCCAGTAAGTGGGAAAAGCCACTCCGGCTCGAGACAATTGCCTCAATCTGGACGCCTGCTTGCCGCGAGCGCGAATGCGGTCGCAGTTTTGTCATATGGTTGACGAAGCAGGAACCGACTAGTATGAAATTGGCCCTGTGGGAAGAGCAGCCAAAACCTAAGCATCGTCACTCATCCGCACAGGCTTTTCGCCTTATGCTCGGAGACGGATCATGAATGCCAGAATGCTTGTTCTCTCCCTTGGAATAGTGTCGGCAGCAGCCATACAGCCCGCATCCGCTCAATCAGAAGCGCAAACGCGCATTACGTCGACTGCGCGATGTGACTCTGTGAGCTTCGCCACCGGGACTTCCGAAAATCGCGCTGTCTGTCGACGCGTGTACTCGCACCAGATGCGCAGAAACGGGGATCAGCTGCCGCAGTGGGCCGTCAATTACGAATGGTAGTTAGCGGACGTAAGCGCAGCCGGTCTGGCACCCGTCTACCGATGGTCAGGAGGCATCTGTCAGCAGAAGCAACTCAAGATGAACTTGAGCTCGCCGCCTGTTTGGCACATATCAGGTGCTGTCGCGCGTTGCGATTTGTTCCGCAATCGCGACAGCACCTTTCAAGCTTTTTGTCGGTTGCGCCTATGGAGACGCGGGTGCGAACACGACGCTTCCCTTGCGTATTAGTGCGGCGAGAAATGGATGGCCGTGATCGAATGCGCTGGGAATGTCCACTGAAAGCTCGAACCATCAACATTGGCGACCTGATCCACCAACTGTACGGTGGTCGGCGCAGACGGCGAGTTTTCGTCCGTGATGGAAGGGGAGGCAAGCGTTTCCACCGTGGCCGTTGAAACGTAAGTGAGGTTGTTCGGCTGAACGGTGGCCGTCACCGCATTCTCGGGGTCCTGGTTAGTGACGATCAGATAGCCATTGCCGGAGGCGTCACGCGAAGCGATTGGGACGAGCGAGCTAAGGACGTGGCCGCTCGTGAGCGTGCGCGTTGGATTGTTCGTCACCTGGCTCTTCATGAGAGTCGGCCCACTGTAATTCTTGAAGAGCTTTATTGCCAGGGCTGACGGAGTGGCGATCGTCTGCGGGCCGGGGCCGCCAAACAGCACGTTGTCGGGGAAACTCACGCCCGTGTTGACCGGTGACGTACTGAACGTATAGTCCGTGAGGCAATGGCGCTCGGCCGCAGGCACGCTGTTACTCATCCACGCAGTCAGGGCGAGTCCTTGGAAAACGGCCTCGCCCATCGAGCGCAGAAAATGCGGTGCAAAAGTTGGACTCGCACCGTTCATCCCATACTCGCTGATCAGGATGTCGATGTTAGGTGCATTGCTTCCGGCCGTGTTGTTGATGTTCGTTCGCATCTGCTTAACGTTGTAAGAGAGCTGCGACATCCCGAGCATGCTTTCGCCGAAGAAATCATCGATGTTGGCTGTTGTGGTAGGGGTTTGGGCGTACTCGTGCATGACTGCACAGTCATACGGGTTGGTCGGCCCGAGGATGTTGGGTACGCCGGTCGACGCGCACACCTTGACCGCCGGGTTTGCCGCCTTGATCGCCGTATAAAACGCGTTAAAGCCCTCGTGTACGCCGGACTGATATGTCTCGGTGATTTTCTTTCCGCTCGCCGGAATCGCACCGTGCACGCTGTCGCCGAAGGTAATTGCGCCGGATACCGGATCGAACGCGTACACCTGATCGCTGGGCCCCGCCGTGGACAAACTTGCTACAGCGGTCCATGCCGTTCCTGCTACGAAGACCGTTTGCGAACTCGGCACAACTGGCGGATACATGGTGTAAAACGTCTGATTTTGCGCGCCGGTGCTGAGAGAGGCGGACGATTGCCAACTGTCAGGCGCGACAACCTGTGAATTGGAAAAGCTGGTGGTACCTCCATACGAGTATAGGCAGGGTACCTTGCTCGACGAACACGAAGAGTTGACGGTAACGGCCGTACCACCCATCCAGTAGTACTCGCCACCAATATCCATCTCGTTGCCCACCTCGACATACGTGATGTTGTAGGGTGCGGTGTGACCGTTCGCGGCGCGCATCGCCGCCCAGTCGACGCCGTCCACGATGCCAGCACCCTGCGGCGCTGTCATGTAGGCGACAAAGTGCGCTGCGTCAGCCGCCGTTGACGTCGCGAAGTTGACTAAAAGGTTACCGGTCGCGCCAGTCTGGTCCAGCAGATTGCCGAACTCGTCGGGGCCGAAGGTGCTTTGAAGTGGAATCGGGTAAGCCTGATTGCCGTTGACCTGGTTCTTGCGCTGCGCTTGTGGGCCAATGGCGTTGCTCCAGCGATACGTATTGGCCATGGTGCCGCCCGGAAAGCGCAGCATGGTAATGCCGACGCTTTGTATCTGCGAGACAAGCGTCGCATAGGTAATGCCGGTCGCCGGGTCCGCGCTGCCGCTGGCGTTGACGCCGTAACGGTGGTTTGCACCAAACAGATTTGGATAGACGGTACCCGGCGACGCCGCACCAGCATCGAAACTGATAGTGGGTTGTGTTTGCGCATATGCACTTGTTGCGATCGTAAGGCATCCGCAGAGTGCCAACTTTCGAAGTTTCATCTTGCATTACCTTTTTCTGGTTGACGATACATTCCACCCGAAACCGCGCAGTACGAACGCAGTCACTGCAGTAATTGGGATTACCAAACATAAAAATTAACCGGAGTACTACTCTTTTGCTTGTTGGCTCTTCCAATGCTCAGTCTATTGTTTGCTGCGGTTGGCTGAGAACGTCGGCGCGCGGCGCTGCCTCACGTCTTGAATATACCTGCGGCGGTAGCGCTGTTTTGATCATATATGGCGCTTTTCATGATCATTAATCTATACAGTGCCATGAATATGATCAATATAGGGCAAATACCGAGATCGGAGACAGCTCGGTTGGATGCGCTCGATAGCACGCTGAGCCGAACGGGGCTCGCGCAGCCTTTGCAGTGGTTGAGGTTGTTCGTCAATCCGAAGTCGCACGGCGAATTGACGTTTGAAAGCCTTTCATCGGCGTCGTCGGGAACTCGTCATGCATTCATCTGCCCTCTATGTTTCTGACCTATGAGTAATTGATGTTCGCAGGTGGGTCGATCATCCTGGGATGTCTGTCTGAGAGGCGGCAGGAGACTTGCAACGTTCGGACGGCGCTTGTGGGCATTGGTCGGACCGACAGTTCAATTCGTATTGCTATGTCTTTGAATGAAATGAACGCCCCCACCCGGTCGGTCCGTGTGTGCGATCCACTGCTATGCGGCACTTTCTGTCAACTCGAGAAGTGATTGATCATACTCATCTGTTCAACCGAACCAAGGGATCTGTCATGGCATATATGATCGTGGGCGTGGACATCGCAAAGAACGTAATGCAGGTTCACTGGGTGGATCCGGATAGCGGCGAAATCGTGAACCGGCCGATCAAGCGAGCGGCGTTTCTCGAATACTTTGCCAATCGCAAACCGTGCCTCGTCGGCATGGAGTCGTGCAACGGATCACAGCATTGGGCCCGACGGTTGATCGAAATGGGGCACCGGGTAAAGCTGATGCCGGCGAAGTTCGTCAAGGCGTTCAACATCCGCAACAAGAACGATGCGGCCGACGCGCGGGCAATCTGGATGGCCACCCAGATGGATTGCAAGGAAGTTGCCGTAAAAAGCGAAGCGCAGCAGGCCATCCTTGCACTGCATCGTATGCGTCAACAACTGGTGAAGTTTCGCATGATGCAAACCAATAGTCTTCGCGGATTGCTCAGCGAGTACGGCGAGGTGATGGGAGTAGGGAGGGCGGCGCTGGACAAGGCAATGGTCGGAGTTTCTGGAAAGATTGTCAGGACGCTTGCCTGCGATACTGATCGATACGCTGCGAGAGCAATGGAAAGGTCTGGATGACGTGGACCGTCAGATCGGCCAGATCGAGCGCCGGATGCGGGAGTGGATGAAAGGTGATCAGGCGGTCAAGGCAATCGCAGCAATCCCAGGCGTAGGGCTGCTTACCGCAACAGCTGCCGTGGCAACGATGGGGCATGCCAAAGCCTTCAAATCTGGCCGTGAGTTTGCGGCCTGGCTAGGACTTGTGCCGGGACAGACGGGTTCCGGCGGCACCATCAAGTTACAGGGAATTAGTAAGCGAGGTGACACGTATCTCCGAACTTTGCTGGTTCACGGCGCGCGGAGCATCATCTATCGCGCGAAAGAGCCAGGTCTCTGGGTCCAACAGATGAAACAGCGGCGCCCATTGAATGTCGTCATCGTCGCAATGGCTAACAAGCTTGCCCGAATAATCTGGGCGGTGCTGGCGCATCAACAGCCCTACCGGAAGGATTACGTCAGCCCCAGGCCAGCCTGATTTCATCGGTTTGCCGGAGAGGTTCTTGTTTCAAGGGATGGAACGTCAAAAGTTGCGGCGGCATTCGAGTGTAATGACAAATCGGGCGGGACCCGGGATTCACCAAACCTGCTTTTATGTCTGAGCTTCACAAGCTCGCGATTTGAATGAGGCGTGAGTCAGCGGATTTCATAGGGGCCGGCAGCGAAGCGGAAGCTGCAAAGAGGCCGGATGTAGAGCTGCAGCCCATCCTATTCGTCAAGACCTCGAACATCTGGCGCAAACGGGGGCGTTCATGTAGACATAAAAGAAATGAGCAAAATTTTGACATGTCAGGGCTTTATAGAAATGTCGTGTTCTGTGTAGGCCCGGTGTTGGACATCCAGTTCAGTGCGTCGGCGACGAATACGACGCGTACGACTACGATGACGATGCGGAGGCAGCGCGGACGACCCTCTGGAATTCAAGCGTTGACCCCCCGGGCGCCCAAAGCCGGCGCAAGCCTATCCTGCCTTACCTCGTTTCAATGTCCGTTTTTATCTCCCGGCTAAGCGCTTTCAGCGAGGTTAGCCGGGAATTTCCGTAAGGCGGCCAGATGCGTCCGCGGGATGCACCCCATGAATCCGCTGTTCTTCCTTTGCTCGACCGCACACCGTATCTCATGGTGCGGGATGTCGATTGAACGAGTCTGCATACTGGGCAGGCGGATTTCTGCGTTGTGATCCGGTCCACTGCCGCTACCTGAATGTCAGATGTCTGCGAGGACCGCGGCTGGAGTCGGTAATCGCACGCGCTGAATCGGCAACGTCGATTCAGCTTCGGGCGACTGTTGATCTCCTAAAATCTCGCCGGTCTTTCCCAAACATATGCAGGCAGGGCTATCGGGAGTTCGTAGAGTAAGGGATATAGTCTGCGAGACTATCGTGTCTCTATCGGCTCGCAGTTCCATTGTGTGAATCCTGATGGCCAGAACGATTCAGCCCGTTGCCTGTGATCGTTCTGCGCCTGCGCCGTCGTGAAGTTTGCCCGGAATCCCTTCGCTACGTCTTTCCGGACATCGGCCCGGTCCGTTGCTCGTGCCAGACGTGTCCAAAATATTTCTTTTATTCCAACGCGATCCGTCTGATTCCATGACGTTCCGATAGCGAAAATCCGGCCAAAAACAGGTGTTGACGAGGTCTTCCCGAGTGAACAAGATGGGATAAAGAGAGCACGACGGAGCGAGCCATGCCAGTTGCGAAAAGCTATACCCGGGCGCAATGGGATGAGCTTGTCCGCACTCTGGAATCACTGCCGGTCAAGCCAGAGGCCGAGCAGCGCGTCTCTATTACCGATGCGATGAAAGAGATGCGTCTGATAATCGGTGCGGTGAGGAAGAAGGGATATACGCTGGAAGAAATCGTTGAACATGCACGGAAGAAGGGCGTTGATTTTAGCGTTGGCTCTGTCAAGTACGCGTTATACCCATCGAAGAAAGACAAACCAGCTCGACAGTCTGCAAAGGAATCGGCACGAGACAATGCCGCGCCATCGCCTCGTACGAAGAAGGTAAGCAAGGACGATGTACCGCGCGCGGAGGCTCTCAGAGAAAATCAAAAGCAGGATGCGGGAGAGATTGTCAGTAGGCCGGGAAGCATGGTGATGCGTGACGCGTTCTCATTCGAGATCAGGCCTGACACCGAGAACCTTTAGAGGATTCAAATGGACATGACGACTTACCCCATCTATCTCGTTGGTGGCAGCAAGGGCGGCGTAGGCAAGAGTTTTGTTGCGCTCGCGCTGGCCGATTATCTGCTACGGCGGGATATTCATGTGGCGCTTGTGGAAACGGATACCTCCAACCCGGACGTGATGAAAGCAGTCCAGGATGATATGCGCTGCATTGCCTATAACCTGGACGATGCAGACGGCTGGATCAGCCTTGTCAATTTCTGCGACGAGCAACGAGACGCAGCGATCGTTGTCAACACGGCGGCGCGGAGCCAGACGGGTGTTGAGCAGTTCGGGGCGACACTGGCCGGCGCGCTTGGCGAGCTTCGGCGCCGGCTTGTTGTCCTGTGGATGATCAACCGGCAACGCGACAGCCTTGAATTGCTGAGCGCTTTCAACGAGACGTTCCCGGACGCGGTGATGAACGTCGTACGCAATGGCTACTTCGGTCCGGCGGACAAGTTCACGCTGTATCAGGGGTCGCAGCTTCGCCGTTCCATCGAATCGCGGGGTCACTCACTGGATTTTCCTGATCTTGCGGATCGGGTCGCGGACGAGCGTCGCAGTCAGCGCATGTCGATTCGCAAGGCAGCGGCGACGATGCATATCGGTGAACGGGTCGAGCTATTGCGTTGGCGTTCGTTGTGCGATGCCATGTTCGCCAAGGTAACGGTCGATGGATAGCAGGCAGGGCAGGCCGGTGGACGAGCTCGCCTGTCTGTTTCTCGACATCACGGGCGAATTGCCCGACGATGCCAGTGTGCTGCGAATGCGTCGGGTATCGAGTGCGCTCAACCTCCGCGACAACGATGCGCTGTGGTCTGTGCTGGTCATGCTCGAGCACTACGGGCGACTCTACGAGGCCATGCCGGAGCGCATCCGGCAGGCAGGCGCGGGCAGTCTGCATGTCGTGCGGACGGAGGCGCGGGCAGCGACGGATGCGTTGATGACGCAGCATCGTGACGCGCTCGCGCGCTGCAAGGCCACGATTGAACTGGCCGGGCAGATGATCGATGAACATGAGGCGCGCTACCGGGCCGCGCTTGCGGCGCTGAACGATGAGGCGCTGGCTACACTCACGCAGCGGGCGGCGAATCACATTGCCCGCGTTGCCGGTAACCGGCTCGTGGGGGCGACGGCTGTCGCCGTACGTGACCAACAGAAACGGATCGACACGACGCTCACGTCATTCGAGCGCGTCGCCCTGCGGCGGCTCGTGCGGGCGTGCTATGGGCTGGTCGTCGGCGGACTGATTGTGATGCTGCTGGCCGCGGGTGCAGGCGGGCTGGCCGGATGGTGGGCTGGCGTCCATTGGGTGCGGGCAGACGGCTCGCCGTCTGCCCGCACGGGTTATACCTCGTCGGTGTCACCCTCCATGAATTCAGCGGCGTGGCGGAGCACGTCTGCAGCCGCGTCGTTCTGGTCGAAGGCGATCATCGGTGCCCGGTAGCCTTCATCTTCGGCGCGGGCAAGGGCCATGTCGTAGTGCTTGCCTTCGTTGTATTGCAGATCGGTGGCTTCAACGAAAGTCAGGGAGAGGTCGGGCGAGCCTTCGGCATTGATGGTGAGCACGGCCATGCGGATGCGGTTGGTCATGATGTGTTCCACCGGTTCAAGTCTGGCAGGCGGCGCATTCGGGCTTGCCGCCTGCCTCGTCCCGTTGCCGGGGCGAAGGGTGGGATCACGCTACGAGGGGGCCGGATCGCGCGCTGTTCATGCTGTCCGAAGTCGGGTACGGCCACGACGTCAGCGGGCTACTGGCGACAGGGGCGGCTTCTGCGTCGGCGGGCGTATCGTTGACGTCTTCCGTGCCGTTACCGGCATCCGGCTCAGCATCGACGTCTTCGTCTTCCGGTGTGTCGTCCGCGCCGTTGCCGGTATCGCCCGCATCGGCGCCGGCTTCATCCTCGTCGTCACGGTTTTCCCGTGACGGCGTGGCCGGGGCTTCGCGATCGGTGAGTATTTCCGGGAGCCATGCCACCTTTGCGAGCCGAAGCTCGGCGGCGGCTGCCGCGTCGGTCTTCTTCATCTTGTTGAGGTCGGTGGCGGCTTTCGGTGACACGGCAGCGGAGACAACGTCCGCGATGCGTGCCTTGCTGACGTGATCGAAGTACGTCGCACGCGTCGGCGTCCAGTACCGGGTCATGTCGAGGCTCAGCGCACCCGCAAGCGTGTTGATCGCATGCGGTTTTTCCTCGCCCGCGATGCCGTCGAGCAGGGTGCCGGTGCAGAATGCAAGCAGGTCGAGCAGCGTCGTGACGAGGTCCTGTTCGATCAGCCACGGCAGCAGGTCCGCTCGTCTGGCAGGCAGTTCATCGATCCAGCGCGTCCGCTGCGTCTCGATGGCGTTCCACGCGGGGCTGGCGGGCAGGTCGTCGGCCGCGCGCAGCAGACTGTCGTGGTTGTTCTCGCCGGACAGTGTGAGATAGCTGCGCGCAGACGTGTGCCCGAAGTGCTCGGGCAGTGCCTTCGGGGTCAGGTAGTGCAGCAGGGCGACGAGCGCCATGGCGGGCTGGGCGACCAGTTCCGCGTGGACGGCAGCGGTACGGTGTGCCGTGAGCCGCTGGCAGAGCTTCGCGCTGTGGACGGGTTTGATCTTCGGAGCCTTGGTGGACGGCGCGTCCGGGCCTTCGGCTGCGGCGATGCCGGTGACGGTTGCCCCTGCCGCGTCCAGTGCCGCGCTGTTCTCGCGCCGCACGAGGCCGCGCTCGATGACGAACTCACCCTGCGGCCCGACAATCACGAATGCGCCCGTCTCGGCCATCTGATGCGTGTCCCATGCGAGCGCTCGGTTTTCGAGTGCGATGAGCATCGCATTGACCCGCTCAATTTCGTCGTTGAGCCGGTCGGCTTCCTCATAGGCGCTTTCGTCGTCCTCCGCCAGTGCTTCGATTTTTTCGGCGAGTTCATCCTGCTGCGCGGTGAGGGCGTCCATTTCGCGCTGCTCGTCCTCGGTGTATGGGCGCTGCACCGGGCGCAACCTGCCGTGGCGGTTCAGTTCGACAAAATCGCGTTCGATGCGCGTTTCCGTCCAGCCCCATCCCTCGGCCCGCACTTCGGCGGCAGCAGCGTCGAGCTTCTGCGCGACGAGCTTCTGCAGCAGTTCGGCGTCGGCGATGTAGCCCGAGTTTTCGTCGTCGCTGAACAGATCGCGGCGAATGTAGCCGCCCGCTGCTTCATAGGCGGCGAGGCCGACGAATCGGACGAGGCGGCTGCGGCTCGCATCGATTTCGGCGCGCGTGATCGCCTGTCGCAGGTAGTTCGGCTGGCGCTGCCACTCGTTCGCGTCGGACCAGATGTGTTCCTGCGTTTCGTGGTCGTCTGCGAGGGCGAGTGCGGCAAGCTGTTCGAGCGTGATCGCGTCCTCGCGCAGCTTGGCGAGCAGCTTGAGCGATACGTTGGCGAGCTTCATGCGCCGCTTGACCGTGAGCGGCGAGGCGGAAAAAAGCGCCGCGATGTAATCGACGCTACGCCCTTCCTCGGCCAGCATCCGGTATGCGCGCAGCACGTCGAACGGGTCGAGTGCTTCGCGTTCGCTGTTCTCGATCAGCGAAATGGCGAGGGCTTCGCCTTCGCTGACGATTCGCACCGGCACCGGATAGTCGGCCACGATATGCTTCTGTTCGAACAGCAGGTCGAGCGCGGCTTCCCGGCGCTGGCCCGCGCAGTCGCCATACCGGCGCTGCTTGTCACGCGATCGCTTCATGTCGTGGACGACGAGGTTTTGCAGCAGGCCCCTCGCCCGGATGTTGGCGGCGAGCGCCGGGATCCCCGACAGCGGTTTCGTGCGGGCGTTGAGCGGTGAGGGCCGCAGGCTGGAATACGGCACGGTGACGAGCGGCTATTCGTCGCCGAAGTTGGTTTCGAGCGGCGAGACGGCTTCGTCGGTGTTCGCCTTGACGGTTTCGACTTGAGCTTGCATGACTGACTCCAGAAAAATAAAAAGGAAGGTTCCGGGTCGGGTGCTGTCCGATTCCACCAGGACGTGACCCGGATAGGAGTTCTGATGGAATGTGACGGAGCGAGGGGGGGGACGCTCCCGCCCCTGCGGCGCTTATTCCTTCATCTGGCGCATGGCGTCAGCGAGCATCCACAGCGCACGGTTGAGCTTCACGTTCTGGTCGATGCCGGTGATGGGGCGCGTGGACATGGCGCGCCCGCTGCGAGAGCGCCCGTGCAGGCCGCCTTTGGTGAGGTTTTCCTGCACCCGGTTAAAGACCGTCCAGAGATCGTCGTGGCGATCTTCGAAACGGCGCGGCACCAGTAGCTGACTTTCGGTGACCGGGGCGGCTGCCTCGGCGTCGGTCGGGTCGTAGCGCAGGGCGAGGGCGGAGCGGGCGAACGCATGCTGTTCGTCGAGGTTCAGTTCGACGGCTCGCATACCTTCCTTCTGCTCGCGGATCAGGTCGAAGCCGTCGAGAACGTCAAACGCGCCGTTAATCACGTTCTGTACGACGTTGCCTTTATGCGGTACGCGAATATCGGCGATGTTGTCGCCCGCGACCATGCCGTTCCGACAGACAAAGCGGAACGTGCCTGCGAGCATCTGGTAGCTGCTGGTGCCGTCATGAGAATTCAGCAGCACGATCTCATCGGCTTCCTCTCCAGTGATCTGATCAGCATGGCGAAGCCGCAGCATGTGCTTCGTGAATTCGCGCTTGCCCTGATCGCGCACGCGGGTCTGGCAGATCATGAACGGTTGGAAGCCTTCGTTCCGAAGACCGCGCAGGACGTCGATGGTCGGAATATAGGTATAACGTTCCGAACGGCTTTCGTGCTTGCCAGCAGCGAAGATGGACGGGGCGACGCGCCGGATCTGATCGTCTGAAAGCGGCGAGTCAGCGCGCAGCATCGGGGAGCCGTAGTGGAAAGAGGAAGCGAGTTGCATGGCAGTCTCCACAGTCAAGGTTGAGGACCTGAACCGGGCGATGGAGTGTGGTTTGCCGTTGCGGCTGGACACTTTCCGGTGGAACTCGGAGTTGGCTTTGCTGCCGCCTGGCTCCCTGGTTCCCGCCCGTGCGACTCGAGGAGCCGATAGCGGGCGGGCGTCAAGGAAAAAGGCGAGGGAGGGGTGCGGGCAACACGGTCCCTCGCCCCTTGATGCGTGGCCGCTATCGGCTACGGTCGCGGGTCAAGGGCGGGGAGCTGGGAGTCGGGTGCATGCCGTGCCTCGGGTTGACCGGGCAGGGTTTGGCGCAGGACCCGCGGCGATGTGATTGATCGTGATACCGAAATAGACAGTGGGGTATGGCTGTGCCGCGGCTTGGTGACCGAGACGGGATTGAACGAGGCACGCGGCCCGGTTCATACTGCGACAGCTCGCTGTCTTCAATCATCCCTGCAGTCCATCTGCCGTCGTTAGGGGCGCCGCGGGTTCTGCGGCTGTTCAACCACGACTAGCGGCCATTCACCGACGCGAGGCTGAATACAGCTTCTCGGCCTGAGCCGTCATTCGAGCATCGGTGCCGGTCAGGCGGGTATGGGGCGCTTTCCTGTCATTCACAGGTCGGTGGTCGCGAATGACTCGTCCCACGGAAAGCGAACGAGTACTTGTGTTAAGCGTTGTTCGACGTCTGCCCATGTCTGCGGACGCGTGACTCCGCAGCGGCGTATGTGGGCAGGCGTTGGACAACGCTCGAGGGAGGAAACCGCGGAGTGTACCGACGCGGCTATGGGGATTGAAGTGATCGCGCGGCCCGGTTGATCACACGTTGATGAGCTGAAGCCGGGGCTGGCTTGATGCCGTTGTAATAGCGATGCTGTCGCACAGCGCCTCTGTCGGGATTCTCAACAGGCGGCAACCTTTGCCGGGTGAGATGCACACGAGCGTCTCCTGTTGGCGCTCGTTGCCGAAGAGCCGACAGTCGGACTGATGATGCCTGGTCATTCTGGTTCACGCCTTACCTCGGGAGCCAGGTGGCGCGCGAATCGGGTGGCTGCGCAGCAGGATATCGAGGACGACCATCGGCGCGCCGCAGTGCCGGCAGACGAATGGCGGTGCCGTTGTGTGGGCTGACGCGTCGTCACTGGCGGCAGTGGTTGCCGGAGCGCGCAGCAACGCGCGTATCGTCGCGAGGCTCTGCCGCCGCACCGGGTTGGCGAGCAGACCGTAATGGCGGATGCGGTGGAAGCCTTCGGGCAGCACATGCAGCAGGAAGCGCCGCATGAACTCCTGAGGCGCGAGCGTCATCGTCTTGTGGCGTGTACGACCGCTGGCCCGATAGTCCTTCCAGCGGAAGGTCACGCCGCGCTCGTCGAGCGCGATGAGTCGCTGGTTGGAGATGGCCACGCGATGCGTATAGCGCGACAGATACGCAAGCACAGCTTCTGGTCCTGCGAACGGCCGCTTCGCATATACGACCCATTCGCATGCGCGCAGCGGCGCGAGCCACCGCGCGAAGGCAGCGGGATCGGCAAGTGCGGCGTGATCACCGAAGAACCGCAGCTTGCCCTGGCGATACGCGTGGGTGAGCTCTTCCAGGAAACGGCGCCGGAACAGCCGCGAGAGCACGCGTACTGGCAGGAAGAAGCCGGGCCGGCATGCGACCCACCGCTCACCATTACGCGCGAGGCCTCCACCGGGAACGATGCCGTGCACGTGAGGATGGTGCGTGAGCGCAGAACCCCACGTATGCAGCACCAGGGTCGCGCCAATCTGCGCGCCCAGATGCTTTGGATCGGCAGCGATCGTGCGCAGGGTTTCGGCGGCAACGTCGAACAGCAGCCCGTAGATGATCGACTTGTTACACCAGGCGATCGCGCTGATCGCCGCAGGTAGTGTGAAGACGACGTGGTAGTACTCGACCGGCAGCAGATCGGCCTGACGTGCCTCGAGCCACCGGTGTGCGGCGCTTGCCTGGCACTTGGGGCAATGGCGGTTACGGCAGGAGTTGTAGGCAACCTCGATCTGATCGCAGCCGGAACAGCGCAACACATGTCCTCCCAGCGCCGCGCTGCGGCACTGTTCAATCGCCGACATGACCTTCAGCTGTCCCAGGCTCAGCAGTACGGTCTGTCGCCACGCAGACCCATGGGCGCGGAAGATGTCCGCGACTTCGGGCACGGCGGTGGGCCGCCGTTCAGCCGTTGCTGTTCAGCTTCTCCAGCGGACTGATCACTTCGCGCAGCAGGTCGGTCGCGACCTGCGCATAGAGCGCGGTTGTCTCCAGCCTATTGACTGCAGTCAATAGGCTGGACTATCTCCCGCGCGGAACTATGTCCGGTGCTCACTGAGAACCCCTGTCCCGCGTGGCTTTCCCGCATCGACGCTAGACATTGGCATTCTCCCTTTGCAGGCACTTTCGCCTGATAGGAGAAGACC
>NZ_VZQO01000081.1:0-14338 GCF_014397665.1 Paraburkholderia sp. UCT2 | reverse complement strand
GTCTTCAGCTTCTCGACCAGCGTCTTCACGTCCGGCACCTTCACACCGGCGGAGCGCCTGGGCGGCTCGGCGACTTTCAGCGTCTTCAGACGCGGCGTGACATCGACGCCGAGGTCTTCGGGCTTGAGCGTTTCCAGCGGCTTTTTCTTCGCCTTCATGATGTTCGGCAGCGTTACGTAACGCGGCTCGTTCAGGCGCAGATCGGTCGTGACCACGGCCGGCAGCGTCAGCGACAGCGTTTCCGCACCGCCGTCCACTTCACGCGACACCGTCGCCTTGCCGTCCGCCACGACAAGCTTCGACGCGAACGTCGCCTGCGGCAGATTCGCAAGCGCGGCGAGCATCTGGCCGGTCTGATTGGAGTCGTCGTCGATCGCCTGCTTGCCAAGGATCACCAGTTGCGGCTGCTCCTTGTCGACGAGCGCCTTGAGCAGCTTCGCGACTGCGAGCGGCTGCAGGTCTTCACCAGATTCGATCAGGATCGCGCGATCCGCGCCGATCGCGAGCGCGGTGCGCAGCGTTTCCTGCGCCTGCGCAACACCGGCCGACACGGCGACAACTTCGGTCGCGACGCCCGCTTCCTTCAGACGCACCGCTTCTTCAACTGCGATTTCGTCGAACGGGTTCATCGACATTTTCACGTTCGCGATATCGACGCCCGTACCGTCCGATTTCACGCGGACCTTCACGTTGTAGTCGACCACTCGCTTGACTGCTACAAGAACTCTCACGACACTCTCCTTCCCACACCGATAGGGCCGAGCCCTACCGCTTTGAATGACACATTACGTCCGTTGATCGATCAGAACTGGTCTTCGCGCAGCGCCAGCGCGCCTTCGCCATCGCGAGCACCGCGAACCGCCGCTTCGAGCGCGATTGCACGAGGCAGCACCTGCGTCGCGTAGCTATGCGCGGTCGCGATCTTCGCGTCATGGAAGGACGGATCTTCGTCGCGCTTGTCGGCCGCCAGCACGAGCGACCGTGCGACTTGCCAACCCGCGAGCACGATACCCGCGAGCATCAGATAGGACACACTGCCGGCGAACACCGCATTCGGATCGCTTTTGACGTTCTCGACCACGTAGCGCACCGCGCTGTACAACGCCTCGCGGCCGGCGGACAGATGACGATGCATCGCCTGAAAAGCCGCGCTCGAACCATACGAGGGGTGCGCTTGCACCGCGGCCAGGGTCGTGTCGATCTGCGCGAGCAGCATCCCGGCCACCTCGCCGTTGTCGCGCATGGTCTTGCGGCCGACGAGGTCGTTGGCCTGGATCGCCGTCGTGCCTTCGTAGATCGGCAGAATGCGCGCATCGCGGTAGTACTGCGCGGCGCCGGTTTCCTCGATGAAGCCCATGCCGCCGTGCACCTGCACGCCGAGACTCGTCACCTCCAGCGACATCTCCGTGCTCCAGCCCTTCACGATCGGCACCAGGTATTCGTAGATCGCCTGATGATTCGCGCGCGTCGCGCCGTCCGGATGACGATGCGCGAGATCGCAATGCGACGCCGACACATAGGCCAGAGCACGTGCGCCTTCGGTCAGCGCGCGCATCGTCGAGAGCATGCGCCGCACGTCGGGATGCTGGATGATCGCGACCGACTGCTTCGCGGAGCCATCCACGGGACGGCTCTGCACGCGCTCCTTCGCATACGCGACGGCCTGCTGGTACGCGCGATCCGAGATCGCCACGCCCTGTACCCCCACGGCGAACCGCGCGGCGTTCATCATGATGAACATGTACTCCAGACCGCGGTTCTCCTCGCCGACGAGCTGCCCGATCGCGCCGCCGTGATCGCCGAACTGCAGCACGGCGGTCGGGCTCGCCTTGATGCCGAGCTTGTGTTCGATCGATACGCAGTGAACGTCGTTGCGCTCGCCGAGCGAGCCGTCTTCGTTGACGAGGATCTTCGGCACGACGAACAGCGAAATACCTCTCACGCCTTCAGGCGCGCCCGGCGTGCGTGCGAGCACCAGATGCACGATGTTTTCCGTCATGTCGTGCTCGCCCCAGGTGATGAAAATCTTCGTGCCGAAGATCCGGTACGAGCCGTCGCCCTGCGGCTCGGCGCGGCTGCGCACGAGCGAGAGGTCGGAGCCTGCTTGCGGCTCGGTCAGATTCATCGTGCCGGTCCAAACACCTGCGATCATCTTCGGCACGTAGCGCTGCTTCAGCTCCTCGCTACCTGCCGTCAGCAGCGCTTCGATCGCGCCGTCGGTCAGGAGCGGGCACAGCCCCAGCGACAGGTTGGCGGCGTTGAGCATTTCGATGCAGGGCGTCGACAGCAGCTTGGGCAGATCCTGACCGCCGTATTCAGACGGATGTTGCAAACCCTGCCAGCCGCCTTCGCTGAACTGGCGAAACGCGTCCTTGAAACCGGCCGTGGCGGTCACCACGCCGCCCTTCCAGGTGCTCGGGCTGCGGTCGCCGTCGACGTTCAGCGGCGCGAGCACGCCTTCGTGCAGCCGCGCGGCCTCTTCGAGCACCGCACGAGCGGTGTCGGCGGTTGCGTCCTCGCAGCCGGGCAAGCCCGCCAGTTGGTCGATTCCGGCCAGTTCCGTGAGTGCAAACAACATCTCTTTGAGAGGCGCGACGTAGCTCATTACCATTCTTCCGATCAGATAGTCCGTAGGGAAAGTCACCCGTCTGGCACCGATGCGGCCGGGGTAACGTATGGCTGAATCGTAGCGTCGGACGGGCCCTGCCTGGTTGTCCAAACCGGACGATCTATTGACATCTCTGGCCACGTCGGAGGGAGTACGCGCCCCGTGGGAACTGCGTCGGCGGGTGTTGCCGACGCCTCGATATGACGCGATCAGCCACCCCGGCGATAGGCTGCCGGGGTGCTGCCGGTCCAGTGACGGAACGCTCTGTGGAACGCGGTGGGGTCGCCGAAGCCGACGTCGCCCGCGATGATGGCGATGGGCTCGTGCGTGCCCGTCAGGCGCTGGATCGCGATGTCGCGGCGCAATTCGTCCTTGAGCACCTGGAACGCCGTGCCCTCGGCGGCAAGATGACGGCACAGCGTTCTGACCGAGCAGTGCAGGGCTTCCGCCGCCTCTTCGATGGACGGGACGTCGGGCAGCCGGGACGCAAGATGTTCCCGCACGCGATGAC
The DNA here is from genome assembly GCF_014397665.1 of Paraburkholderia sp. UCT2. NCBI lineage: Bacteria > Pseudomonadati > Pseudomonadota > Betaproteobacteria > Burkholderiales > Burkholderiaceae > Paraburkholderia > Paraburkholderia sp. UCT2. The sequence goes on along the minus strand of NZ_VZQO01000081.1, from coordinate 11,219 downwards.
TGAACAGCTGCTCGTTGAACGAAACGAAGATCCAGTCTTCCGGCGCGCGAGCGAGAAACCTGCGCAGGTTCGCCTTGCGCTGACGAACGGGCAGGTCGAAATAGCTACTGCTGAACTGCATCGAGGTCTGATTGCAGTCGAACTTCGCCGGTCCGGGAAAGAGATAAAGATACTCGAGCGCGTGAGCGGGACGGGGAAAGGCGAACTGCACCTGCAACAACGCAATCCGTTGACCGATCAGCCAGGACGCGATCCCATGCGCGAGCTTCAGCATCAGTTCCTGGCCCAGCATGCCGGGTAGCGCTCCCGTGCTTCCCGGACGCAGCGCCAGGCTCGTGACGAGGTCGCCGCGGCGCGACTCGAAGCGGAAGTCGTCCAGCACGAGATGGAAGAACTGGCCGAACCGGTGCATCGCGGATTCGAGATTCGGCGCATCCAGCAGGCTCAGGCAGAGAAACTTGAGCGCACCGCTGCGCAGCGGGCGCGAGAAAACGCCGGGCATCTCATCGTCGAGTTCGATCGCGAGCGAGCGGTAGAGCGTGGAGAACTGTTCCTCGGTGACGCGCGCTCCAGGCTGGTCCAGAAGCGCGCGCGGAATGTTCGCGCCCGACAGATGCCGGTCGACGATATCCGGCCGCGTCCCGACGCTGCCGAGGAACCCGTTGACGAGCGAGATCGGTACGGTTGCGCCAGGAGCTTGCATGAGAAGGTTCCGCGAGGCGAAGAGGCATCAGCATAGCGCCTCCCGCCGCATCGTGGCGAGGGTTCGGCGAATCGCTACGCGAGTGCCGCGTTCGGGGCCCCGTGGTTCCGGTAGCTTGCCGCCTATTGCGCCGATGCGTGCGAGCGCAGATATGGCACGTAGCCGTTCTGAATCTTCAGGATCTTCTCGGCGCACTCGTCATAGTCGTCGCCCTTCGCGTTGTCGGGCCCATACATGCCGCGGCACTGCGCGAACAGCGACAACGTCGCGCCGCCCGTGCTCTTGTTCGCGCGGGTCGCTGAGAAAGCGGCTTTGCCCGAATCGTCGGGCACGTCGGTATCGATCGCGACCGCGTCCGTGCGGATCACGTGCGTGTCGGAATGCTGCTCGATATAGCGTTTCGTCGCCGCCCACGCGGCATCGCAATTCGCCGGTGTGCAGTCGATCACCGCGTCGCGTTGCGCGGCGCGGAGGTTCGGCTCGCTATGAAGGATCTCCTGCTGGGCGCGCTGCGCCTGCTTTTCCGGAGACGAGCAGGCGGCGAGTGCGCATGCGACGAGTGCGAAGGCTGCGATCTTTTTCATGAGTAGACTTCGGAGGCCATGGTCGAGCGCGATTATAGCGGTGCGGGGAAAGCGATTGCGTATTCACGACTCACATGCCGGGTTGGTAACTTCGGTTGGCGTCATCGCCCATAGGTGTTCGCCACCAGCAATTCCTCCGCATTGCCCGGCGGTCGCAGCCCATCCGTCCGAGCCGCGAAGTAGCGCTGCGTCAGATCGGCCGCGGACACGTGCCGCGCGTCGTCAAAGCCCGCTTCGCGCCCCATGGCGATCATCTGCTGCGGCATGAAGAAGCTGATGAACGGTGTACCGCTCGCACGCGCGCCCTTCTCTGCCATTTCGAGTCCGGGGCGCACGTCCGGGTCCGCCATCTCTAACGGCAACAGGAACGTCATCGCGAACGTCGAGCCGCGCGCTAGCCCGGCCACTTCGCGCAGCGTCGCCGCATTCGCCTCTTTCGTCAGATACATGCTGACGCCGGTCGACACGACGACGGCCGGCCTGCTTTCGTCGAAGCCTTCGGCGACGAGACGCTGCCGCCAGCTATCGCCCGCTTCGAAGTCGACCGGCACGAAACGCAGCCAGTCCGGCAGGCCGAAACCAAGCTCGCCGAGCCGCTGACGCTTCCACGTTTGCGGTCCCGGCGGATCGACCTCGAACACGGTGAGCCGCGACGCAATGTCGGGCCGGCGTTGCGCGAAGCTGTCGAGACCGGCGCCCAGAATCACGTATTGATCCACACCGCGCCCGGTCTGCTCGACGACCAGATCCTCGATAAAGCGTGCGCGCGCGACGATCGACGCGCGAAACGGCCGCGTGAACCGCGGATCCATATCGCCACGGCTGCGCCAGTCTTCGGCGGGTGCCAGCAACTGCAAGCCGACTTCGTCTTCGAGCACGTGCGGCGGCGCGTCGGCCTGCACGTGCAGCGCACGCCATAACGCGACGCGCGCAGCGGTACTGTCGGGTGCGATGTGTCGTGGATCGCTCATGGTATTTGCCCGCTTGGGTTGATGTGCCAATGCCACCGCTGCTCAATGGAAAAACGGCAGCGCGAGAAACAGTTTGATGACGATCGCGTTGACGATGTCCATGAAAAACGCGCCCGTCAAGGGCACGATCAGGAACGCGAGATGAGAATGGCCGAAGCGGTTCGTGATCGCCTGCATGTTCGCGATCGCGGTCGGCGTGGCGCCAAGTCCGAGGCCGCATTGCGCCGCGCACAACACAACCGCGTCGTAGTTGCGGCCCATCGCGGGGAACGTGATGAATACCACGTAGAGCGCCATCAGCAGCGTCTGTGCCGCGAGGATCGAGATGATCGGCACCGCGAGCGCGGCAAGCCCCCATAGGTCGAGCCGCATCAGCGCCATCGCGAGAAAGAGCGCGAGCGCGACGTTGCCGACAAGCGCGACCGCGTGCTGGTCGATCCGCACACGCACGAGCGCGAGCACGTTGTTCAGGATCACGCCGATGAACAGCGTGCAGACGAACGTCGGCAATTCGAACGCGGTGCCCGCGATCCAGTCGGCAAACATTTCGCCGCCCGCGAGGCAGATCGAGATCAGCGCGAGCGTCGTGATGATCGCGGCGGGCGTGGTGGCCTGCTGCGCCTTCGGTTCTTCGAAGACCAGCGTTTCGTCCTCTAGCTGTTTGACGCGCAGCAACTCGTCGGCGCTGATCCGCCGCATCAGCAGCCGTGCGATCGGACCGCCGAGCACGCCGCCCATCACGAGTCCAAACGTCGCGCAGCCGATCGCGATCTCGGTCGCCGACGCCAGTCCGTGACGCTCGCTAAAGATCTGGCTCCACGCGGCGCCAGTACCGTGGCCGCCCGACAACGTGACCGAGCCGCCGAGAATCCCAAGCAGCGGATCGACGCCGAGGGCGAACGCGAGCAGCAAGCCGACCACGTTCTGCAGGATCAGCAGCCCGCAGACCAGCGCGAGAAAGCGGATCAACACCGGGCCGCCCGCCTTCAAACTTGATAGATGCGCATTCAGACCGATCGTCGAGAAGAACGCGAGCATCAGCGGCACCTGCACCGTCGAATCGAACCTGACCTGCACGTGGGTGGTGAGGCGCGTGATCAGCACGCAGATCGCGACGATGAGCCCGCCTGCCACCGGCGCCGGAATCGAATAGGTCCTTAGCACGCCGATCCACTGCACGAGCTTTTCGCCGAGCAGCAGCACGAGCGACGTCGCAACCAGCGTGGCATATACGCCAATAGTCATGAATGGCCTCCGAGCGGGAGCGTGACAACGTTTTCTGTTTTCCCGGCGCGACGCCGCGGCGCATCGGAATGCGGCAAGGCTTTGTCGTCATCCGGAGCGCGCGCGAACCTGCGACATCTTAGCCAATCCGTCCAGGCAAAGTATGATTTTCCTTGGGTTTTATCCGGCAAGGTCGGAGCCCATATTGGGTTTCTCAGTACACGGAGTGACCGACAGATTCTCGCACTGACGTGAATTTCGCCTTCCTCGTTCGATCCGATCTCTGACGCCTGACGTACCGGTTCGGTGGACTTAATTAGCGTTGCCCTACACGGGTCTGGCTTGGGTAGTCCCACATGGCATCTCTGCCTTGGCCAACGGACGGACAGCAGCGCGAGGAAGTTCTCGTGCTGCTCGCAGTTACGATGAAGCGTCTGGATGGGCGGGCACCGTGAATTGAAAGATCGCGCCGTGCGGCACGTTCGCGCTTGCCCACAATCGGCCGCCGTGTGCCTCGACGATCGAACGGCAGATCGGCAGCCCCATCCCCAAACCGGTCGGCTTGGTGGTGTAGAAAGGAGCGAAAAGGCGCTCGGCACTGTCCGCGGCAAAGCCAGGCCCCGAATCGAGCACCGTCACGAGTACACGGCCCGAGTCGGCTCTTGCCGTGCTGATGAGCAATTCCCGCACGCCATCGCTGACACCGCTCATAACCTCCATCGCGTTGATGAGCAAGTTAAGGAGGACTTGTTGCAACTGGACCCGATCTCCTTCAACTAGCGGTAACCGGTCCGCGAGATGCGTCTGCACCGAGGCGCCGTGCTTCCACGCTTCGCCACGGGTGAGCTCAATCACCTCGCGGATTGCCTCGTTGATGTCCACCGGTTCCTTCCGTGGCGGCGTCTTCCTGATCAGTTCATGGATGCGGCCGATTACGTTCCCCGCTCGGTTACCGTCGTCGACGATCCGGCCGAGCGCCTGCCGGGCCTTCTCGACTTCAGGAGGCTGGCCGGCGAGCCATCGCAGCGCCGCCTGGGCGTTGGTGACCGTCGCGGCGATCGGCTGGTTGACTTCATGAGCGATCGAGGCCGTGAGTTGGCCCATGGTTGCGACACGATTCGCGTGCGCCAGCTCCCTTTGCACCTCCTGGTAACGCCGATCGCTCTCGTGGGCTTCGGTTTCGGCACGCTTGCGCTCGGTCAGATCCACGACGAATGCCACACCTTCCGTCCCGCTTGCGTCAAACGTGGCCAAACCGACCATAACGGGCACACGGCTACCGTCCCTCCTGATGTACTCCTTCTCGTAAGGCTGGGCGCGCCCCGTCTGCCCGGCCTCCACCAGGGCCAGTTCGCTGCGCGGGAGCCATTCCTGCGGCGTCAGATCCCTCCAGCCTACGCGACCTGAGCCTATATCTTCACGCTCGTATCCCACGATGCGCAGAAATGCGTCATTGGCCTCGAGAATCTCACCATCGAAATTCCAGACGATGATCCCGATGATGTTGGCATCCACGAGGCGCCGGATCTTCGACTCGCGTTCGAGCAGTGTTTGTTCGGTGCGTTTGCGCTCGGTGATATCCATTACCGCCCCCACGAAACGGAAGCGATCCGGATCACAGCCGCTCACGCCATGCGCCACAGCTCGAACATACTTGATAGAAGCATCAGCCATCAGCAGACGATGCTCGACCGTAAATGCCTTCCTTTCGCTTGCGGCGCGGTCAATGATTTGCTGCAGACGGACACGATCGTCCGGATGCGTCCGGTCGATGATGGCCTGCACGGTGGGCTTGACGGCAGCGTCGAGCCCGAATATTCGATAAGTCTCATCTGACCAATAGATCTCGCCGCTCGACAGGTACCAGCCAAAACTCCCTGTGTGGCTCAGTCGTTGGGCTTCCGCCAGATACATCTCGCTCCGGTGTAGCGCCTGCTCGGCGTTCTTGCGTTCGGCTCGCTCACTTGCTTCGCGCAGCGCGCGCCGCACTGCGGGCACGAGCCTCGACAGCCGCGTCTTCAGAACAAAATCGGTAGCGCCACTCTTTAGCGCCTCTACCGCCAGTTCTTCGCCAAGCGTGCCGGAAACCAGGATAAAGGGCACCTCGGGACGTTCGCGCAGAGTGACCTCCAATGCCGAGAGGCCGTCGAACGCCGGAAGTTTGTAATCCGCGAGAATCAGGTCGATTCCAACGGTTTTCAACGCAGCCTCGAAGTCCGCACGCGATTGCACGCGAACGATTTCGCAGCAGAGATGATCGGCTTGAAGGAGCTCTTGAATGAGTTCGGCGTCATTCGCGTTATCTTCCAGCAACACAATGCGAAGCCCCGACATTATTGCCCCTTCCTCATGCTGCCTGGCGGCGGCTCATTGATCAGTGCCCAGAATACGCCTAGCTCCTTGATGGCATTTATAAATTCATGAAAGTCGATCGGCTTTACTACGTACGCGTTTACCCCGAGTTTATAGCTCCGCATCATATCTTTCTCTTCGTGCGACGATGTGAGCACCACCACGGGAATGAGCTTCAAACGTTCGTCCGACTTCACTGTGTGCAGGACTTCCAAGCCATCGACCTTGGGGAGTTTCAGATCCAGTAACATGACTGAAGGGTTCTCGTCGTAGCGATCGACAAATTCCTCCCTGCAATAGAGGTAATCCAAGGCTTGCTGTCCGTCTCTGGCAACCACTACCTCGTTTGCCAAGTTACAGTCTGACAGCGCGGCAAGAGTGAGTTCGACGTCTCTCGGGTCATCCTCGACGAGCAGAATGCGTCCTAGTTGGTCCATGGTGTCCTCGCAGTCTTTGCCGTTGCACCGTGTGCCTTAGGCACTGAGAAATAGAAAGTAGCGCCCTGATCCACCCCCCCCTCTGCACGGACCTTGCCTCCGTGGCGGACGATGATGCGTTGAACGATAGCTAGTCCGATGCCAGTACCTTCAAACTGCTCCGGGAGATGCAGACGTTGAAAAACGCCGAACAGTTTATGCGCATACCGCATGTCAAAGCCTGCACCATTATCTTTCACAAACACCTCCACCACGTCTTTATTCGGGTCCACGCAACCAATCTCGATTTCGGCCCGCGTTCGCATGCGCGTGAATTTGACCGCATTGGCGACGAGGTTGGCGATAACCAGTCGGAGCATGGGACGATCCCCGTAGCAGACCGGAAGAGGGTTGATTGTCCATACAATGTCTCGCCCGCTCGTTTCTTGCCCGATCTCCGCGACGACCTCCTTGACGAGCTGATCGAGGCTCACCGGCGCCTTTGTGGTCTCCACCTGTCCGACCCTGGAAAAGGCCAGCAGATCGTCGATCAGGTTACTCATTCTTTTTGCCGCGTCGACAATCGTTTGTATGTAGCGACGACTTTTATCATCGAGCGAAGAGGCCGCCTGTTTTTGTAGTAGCTCGGAGTATCCGATCACATGGCGAAGTGGCGCACGTAGATCGTGCGAGACGGAATAGGCGAAGGATTGCAGTTCCTTGTTACTCGTTTCAAGCTGCTCAGCCCGCGCGGTGACTTCCTGATTGAGCCTGTGAATCTCGCTTTCTTTATGCTGACTCTGTTGCAATTCGGCCTGAAGGCGATCGCTGGTGTGACGAAGCTCAGTTTCGATTCGCCGTCGCGCAGCGACGAAACCGGCAAAGATCAAGCCCCATGCCGTGAAAACTAAAAACCGCGGAAAATCTTTGCTTTGAATACCGATGGTGTACAGCGGCGCAGAAAGAAAATAATCGTAGGATGCCACCGATAGCACGACTGCCAGCACGGAAGGTCCTACCCCTCCGTACCAGCAAGCAACCCCGATGGCGAAGTTGAAAGGGGACCCGTAGATGTCGTGGATCCCGAAAAACCGGAACACGAGCGCCAGCCCAAGTGCAGCCCCAACGCAGACGACGGATAAGCCGTAGCGCAGAATCGGTGAGCGACTTTGCAAGTCCAGGTGCAAGTGCGCCAAGCTTCGCCTCGTTGCCAATGGTGCGGATCCCCTGAACTAAAAATTATAGTCGTCCCAGTTCCGATCGTTGAGCAGGCGGGGACGCCCCAACGCGGATTCGTTGGCGAGCCGGCTCATGCTTGTGCCCGTTGTCCACCTAGATCATCGCGATGGTGCGGCTGTGGTCCACCAACGATTCGTCTGTCAAATAGACCGTCAGAAGTCTTCCGTTAAACCGATCAACACCGCTTGACAAACATGGATAAGCAAATCGGCGAATGGCAGCTCAGGGATTCAGTAGCTGCCGCAGATGGGGTGCCGGGTTCAATGGGTCGGAAGTACCCATTCTGCTCTCCGGAGAAGCGGTCATTGGCAGGCTCCAGCCTGACTTCGGCGCCGAAGAGGCGTGGCAGACAGGAAGCCTTCCACCGTGAAGGTACGGACGCCGCGCGTCAAGACGGGCTGCAGACCACCGCGGTCAGCAACAACGGAATCACCATGCGCACGGTAGCGTTGCTGCCAGCATCGCGCACGCGCGATTCGACCGCGTCGCTGGGAGCGGACAGCACAGCGCCGTACAGCGGGCCCGCGAACGCATTGCCGCGGCCCTTCTTGAACGTCCCGTCGTCCTGCCCGTACCCAAGCACGGCGTAGACACGAAAGCCGAAGGCCGTTATGTCGCTGCCTTGCGCTGGCCGAAACGCGTTGACCGAATCCGCCTCAACGTGCATCGGATTCGGGTCGATGTACTGGTTGTTGATGAGCTGCCCGATAAACGCGTGTGGACTCGCCCTGCAGTCGAATTGCCCATCAAGCGCGTACGCGTGCGCCGCGACTGGGCGGAAGCCTGCGCCTGACACCAGCAGTATGACGAGTACTTTTAGAAGACGGATTGCCATGGTGAACTTGCCAGAACCGCGGGGTCGACCGGCAAAACACGAGCCAGCCTGTAGTCTCGTAGATTTTCGCCGTCCGCGTGTGCGTGTTATGAGCGAACGATGCAGTTGGGATAGAAGTCGGCTGCAGCGGCTCGGCTCCGACCATGCCTGGCGAATGGCCGTTGTTCGCATGCGTACGCCGCCGTGATTGGCCTCGCACGAGCGTCTGAGGTTATGTGCCATCCCTGACATGCAGCGCGCCGATTGCGCTCCGGTGGCGCCGCGGCCCGCGCCGCCGAATCCCGCGCCGGTCATTCCGACCGCGAGATGGACCTTCTTTTTTCCCCATCGGCGCGCAAGCGCACGGACGTCCTTGGCGGGCACGCCGGTTTCGCCCTCCTGCCACTCGGGCGTCTTGGGAACGCCGTCGGTTTCGCCCAGAAGATAGGCCCTCCACTCGTCGAACCCGGTCGTGCGGGTGGCGATGTAATCCTCGTCGTACAAGCCCTCCATGACCCATACGTACATGATGGCGGTGGCGAGAGCAGCATCGGTTTGCGGTCGGACCGGAATCCAGCGCCCGCCCAGCAACTGCGCGGTAGGGTTGCAGTGTGGGTCGATATGAACGAACTCTATGCCGAGGTCCTTGGCCCACAGGCGCCGCGGCGTGCCCTCGAATCCCGCGTAGGCCCCGTTGGTACTTTCGGGATCGCAGGACCAGAACACGATCATGTCGGCTTCCTTCAGGCAATCCTCGACGCCACCATTGCCGGATGGCACGCCGACGCGCATCGAGTTGCCGAAATGCTGCATGGCGCCCCAGTACCAGCCTTCCCAGCTATCCGGATTGGCCGCGACCCGGGTGAAGCCGATCAACCGCGCAAGGGTCACAGCGCAGATCCAGTCAAGCGGCAGCCCGGTGCCATGCATCCCTTTCACGCTCGCACCGCAGCGCGAACAGCTGGCAACCTGCCCTTTCAGACGCGAAGGTTTGCGAAATAGCAGATCGCATTCCTGGCAGGCAATCAGTTTCTGACGCTCCATACGGACCGACCAGGATGAATTTTCTGGTGTCATTCGACGCGGCTGAAATGCCGGCTCATTTATGTTGTGGGTGCCTAACTAGCGCCTGGCACCACAGCTACTCTCGATGGATGGCGACCCGGTCAAGGGCCGCTCATCCCGAACTCATCGAGGGACGGTCATTCTCTTGACGCGGCTACCGACTGACCGGCCGGCAGTTCGCCCATCGACTGGAACAGCGCCGCAGTATCGCTCATACGCTGGCTTGCAGCGCGAATCGAACTGAGCTGTGCACTTAGAAACCGCTGCTCACTGGCATACTGTGCCGTAGAAGGCAGGGAGCCCATGCGATGGCGCGACGCCGTATCATCGAATGCCGCCCTCGCGGCCTCCGCCGCCGCTTCCGTCGACGCGAGTGTCTGTGCGTCGTTTTCCAGTGCGGCAAGCGAATCCGCGACATTCTGGAACGCCGACAGAACGGTGGACTTGTAGTTCAGCACGGCCGCATCGTAAGCGTCGATCGACGCCTTGCGGTGCGCGAGCAGCGCGCCGCCATGGAAAATCGGTTGCGTCAGGCTCGCACCAATGGCCCAGAGTCCGCCCGCGCCTGAGAGCACCGCTGGCCAGCTAAAGCCGCCGCGGCCCATCGAGCCCGTCAGTGACAGGCTCGGAAAGAGCTGCGCGGTCGCAGCGCCGACATCGGCGGCTGCGGCCTTCAGGGCGGCGTCGGCTGCCTGAACGTCGGGGCGCGAACGCAGCAGGACCGACGGCACCTCGACAGGCACGTGTTCGGGCAACACCAGGCTGTCGAGATCGGGAACGGCCGGGGCGTTGTCCGGCGTGCGGCCCATCAGCACCGCGAGCGCATGGATGGCTGTGGCGCGCTGCTGGCGTAACGCAGGAAGACTCGCCGCAGCCGAAGCGGCATCCTGCGTCGACGCAAGCGCCTGCGCATGCGAGACCGAGCCGAGCGCGTAACGTTGCTGGTCTTCGTCCGCGACCGTCCTGGCCACGGCGACGAGCCGTTCGGTGAGCGCGATCTGGCGATCGAGTGCCGCCACGCTGATCGTCGTACCGACGATGTTTGCCGCGAGCGCGCGCCGCGCCGCCTCCAGTTGATACGCCTGGACGTCTACACGAGCGGCGCTGGCCGCATTCGCCGAACGCGTCGCACCGAACAGGTCAAAGGTGTAGGACGCGAGAACCTGTCCGGCAAAAAAGTTATAGCGAACCTCGCTGGGGCCAATGCCGGGCACAAGCGGTGAACGCCCGCGATCGACTTGTGCGGCACCATCGATTGAAGGCAGCGTCGATGCGCCGACCTGGGCGCGCAGTTCCTGCTGCGCGGCTGCGAGCGTCCGCTGCGCAGCCCCGAGCGTGGGGCTGTTGTGCAAGCCTTCCTCGACGAGCGCATCGAGCGCGTCGGACCGGTAAAGCCGCCACCATTGTGGAACGCCCACTGCGCCGATATCGAACTGCTGCGCCACGCCGCCCGCTGCGACGGTCTTCGCCGGCTGTGCCCCGGCACCGTAGTGCGCAGGCGAAGGCATCGCCGGGGGCGCGCCGCTGGGACCGAACGAGCAGGCCGTCAATGCGAGTGCCGCTGTCACGGCAAGAACGGATGTTCTATACACGAGGCTCATGCTCAAATCTCCGTATGCTCGTCCACGACCGGTTGCATTCCGCGCTCGTCGTGCCGGACCCTGAAGCACGCCGCGTACAGCGCGGGCAGGAAGAACACGGTCAGTACTGTGGCGATCGTGATGCCGCCCATCAGTGCGGTCGCCATCGGACCGAAGAAGCCCGAGCGCAGCAGCGGAATCAGCGCGAGGACGGCGGCGGCGGCAGTCAGCATGATCGGCCTGAAACGCCTTATCGTTGCGCCGATAATCG
>NZ_VZQO01000080.1:0-16474 GCF_014397665.1 Paraburkholderia sp. UCT2 | reverse complement strand
CCTGACGCAGCAGCTGGACGGCGGTAGCGTCGGCCTGGTGCAGCAGGACGCGACCAGCAAGACCATCACGGTGGCCAGGGACCTGGACGGCACGACGGTGGACTTCGGTGGCACCGATGGCGCGCGCTCGCTGAGCGGCGTTGCCGACGGTGCGATTGCAGCGGGCAGCAAGGAAGCCGTCAACGGCAGCCAGCTGTATGCGAACTCGGCGAGCGTGGCCGCTGGTCTGGGTGGCGGCTCGACCGTGAACGCGGACGGCACGATCAGCGCACCGAGCTACAGCGTGGGCGGTACGACCGTGCATAGCGTAGGCGATGCCGTCACCAACCTGGATGACCGGGTCACGCAGAACACCACGGACATCACGAAGCTGCAGACCCAGGTGGGCGACGTCGGAACACAACTGTCGGGCGCGGTGCAGTACGACCGTAACGTTGACGGTTCGGTGAACTTCGGTTCCGTGACGCTGGGTGGAGGCCAGAGCGCAGGTCCGGTAATCCTGACCAATGTGGCGAACGGCACGAGCCAGTATGACGCGGTGAACTACGGCCAGTTGTCGGCGTTGCAGGACCAGGTGACGGATCTCAACGGCCAGGTGAAGGATCTCGGTTCCCAGGTGTCGAACATCCAGCCGGTCACTCCGGATGTTTCGTCGTCGGACCGCAACAGTGAAGCAGTGGCTAACGCGGCGATGCCGGGTACCGGTGCGGGCAGCACGGTGGTTGGGGCAAACGCCAGCGCCGCAGCGGAGAACGCGGTGGCAGTGGGCGCCAATGCGGCGGCGACCGGCGTCAACTCGACGGCGATCGGCACGGGCTCGCGGGCTGGCAATGCGAACTCGGTGGCGTTGGGTCAGGGCTCGGTGACGGATCGCGATAACTCGGTATCGGTGGGTTCAGCGGGTCACGAACGCCAGATCACCAACGTCGCAGCGGGTACGGCGGACACGGATGCAGTCAATGTCGGTCAGATGAACAGCTCGGTCGCACAAGGCGTTCAGCAGGCCAACAACTACACCGATCAGCGTATCAACGCGACCAACCAGGCGGTCAACAATCTCGCCAGGAACGCCTACTCGGGAATCGCCGCCGCTACCGCGCTGACGATGATTCCAGAAGTCGATCAAGGCAAGAAACTGTCGTTCGGTATCGCGGCAGCGACTTACAACGGTTATCAGGCGATCGCACTGGGCGGTACGGCTCGTATCAAGGACAACATCAAGGTGAAAGCGGGTGTTGGGATGTCCGCGGGTGGCACGACTGCCGGGATTGGTGCCTCGTATCAGTGGTAAGCGGTCGGCGGGAAAGGGTGCGTGTGCCCTCTCCCGCTTTTTCACGATTGATCAACAGCGCGCCACAGCAGGTAAGGCTCGCCGCGCAACGTCACAAATACTTCGTCAAGGTGCCATGTCGTGCCGGGCTTGCGACGCGCCGCTTTCACACGGTGGGCGAAACGGGCACCGAATTTATCGCACCAGCGTCGGACTGTTTCGTAGCTGACGATAACCCCCGCTCGAATAGCAGCTCTTCGATATCACGCAGGCTGAGCTGAAACCTGAAATACCAGCGGACCGCGGAACTGATGACCGCCGCTGGAAAGCGATGACCGTGGTAAAGCGATTTTTCATTCTTCATCACGCGATCTTACTCGAACATCTCAGCAACGTGACAGTGCCCATCAGCGTGCCGACCTGTGCGAACGACAAAAGACTCGATCGTTCAATGCATCACATATGACGCAGGCGAAGGCGCTGACGATCCGCCTCTAATGTTCGCTTTCACAACGGCTTTCTGACATGGAGTCGTTGGCGACTGGTAATACTCGGCGCGTCTTTAGCGAACACGCGGAAAGTTTTGCAGCTTTTCATGCACGAAACAGGGACACCCGTCTTCATGGATGGACGCGAGCCTCGAAAATAAATCATCGAACGCGCGCTGCGATTTTTTTCGCATTTTTTCCCCGTACGATGTTTTCGTGCTTTTCCGCCGCTTTGCGAATAGAGGTTTATGAAAAACAGAATTGCCGGATTCGACGGTTTGCGCGCGATCGCTGTGCTGATGGTGTTTCTGCAGCATCGACTCTTCGGCGACATCGGCGAAATCGGGCATCTCGGCGTGTGGATTTTCTTTGCGCTGAGTGGCTTTCTGATCATCGGCATCCTGTCGTCGCGGCGCGCGCGCATCGAAGAGGGCGACAGCTGTTTCCGCACCGAACTCGGGCGCTTTCTGTTTCGTCGCACGGTGCGCATCTTTCCGATCTATTACCTGATGCTCGTCGTGATGTGCGTGCTGATGGCATTCGGCCTCGCGAATCCGGAACTGGCGAGCGGCATGCCGTTTCACTTCGCGTATCTGTCCAACTTCTGGATCGGCTCGGTGCTGCGTTACTGGCCGGGCCGCTATTCGCACTTGTGGAGCCTCGCGATCGAGGAGCAGTTCTATCTCGTCGTTGCGCCGTTTTTGCTGCTGCTCGCGACGCGGCGACATCGAGCGGCATGTTGGGCGATCGTGGCGCTCGGCCTTGCCGCGCTGTTCGCGATGCGCGCCGCGCATTGGGATGAGATCACGATCTATACGCACCCGTTGAGCAATGTCTGGTTGCTCGCGTTGGGCGGCATCGGTGGTCTGGTGATCGAGGACGATCGCGGCCGCGTGCGTGCCTGGCTCGGTCATGGCCTGACGCTGTTCGCGCTGAGTCTGGTCGTGATCGGCTTATGCGCGGCCGAGCCGAGGTGGAACATGCTCGACGATCCCTTGCTGTTTACCGCGATCAGCGCAACGTACGGGATCGGTATCGCGGCGCTGGTGGCTTCGATCGCGTGTTGCCGCAATGCTGCCGTGATGGGTCTGCTACAGACGCGTTGGCTCGCCGGTCTTGGGCGTATCAGTTACGGCTTCTATCTGTATCACAACCTGATCCCCGATCTGACCCGTAACCGTCACGCCGAGGCGTTGTTTGGTGGCACCGTGCCGATGTGGGCACATATGCTTGGCATCGTCGCGTCGTTTGCGATTTCGCTTGGCATTGCGGTGCTGTCGTGGCGGTTGATCGAGGCGCCGATTTTGCGAGTGAAGACGCGCGGCGAATCGGTATTGAAAGCGGCGGAGAACGTCGCTTCCGACGTAGCCTGACAGATCGAACCAGGTCGATGCGCGCGGCGCTTTCCCGCGATGCCGACCGACCCGGGATCGTCGGACTTCGCGTAGCGCATCATCAGGCCCGTCAAGCCGCCGCAGGCTCGTGCACGATCTTCAGCGTGCTCTTGTGCTCGGCGATGAGCCGATAAACGGTGTCCCCGGGTACGGTCTCGTGCTCGAGCAACTGGTCCGAAATGTCGCGCAGTACCGGCTCGTACGCGTGCAGTAGCCCGTAGCAAAGTTCGTTGAGCTCCTTGAGCAGCACGTTCGCATGCTCGATTGCGCTCTTCATTTGCAGGCCCGCGTACTGCGACGGCAGCGCCGCGAGACTGAACAGATCGCCGTCGCTGTTGAAGCCGAACTTCGACACCATGTCGAGGCTGATACGCGAGGCCTCCTGCAAGTCCGACGCGGCGCCGCTCGATGCTTCGGAGAACATCAGAATCTCCGCGTTGCGTCCGCCGAGCAGCACCTGGATTTCGTTGCGGATTTCCGTTTCGCGGTACAGGTGCTTGTCCTGCGCCTTCGTGATCAGCGCGACGCCAAGCGCGCCGCCACGCGGCAGAATCGTCACTTCCTCGAGCACGCCGGTGCCAAGCAGCGCGGCGACCAGACCATGACCCGCCTCATGCACCGCGATGCGCCTGCGCTCGTCCTCGGTGAGCGCGCGCTCGGCGCCGCTCACGTCGCCGATGCGCGCGATCTTGATCGCTTCCATGAAGTGCTTCGCGGCGATTTCGTTATCGCCCGCCTTGCGCGCGAGCAGCCCCGCCTGATTCACGACCATCGCGACGGTGGCCGGCGACAGTCCAGTCGTCAAACGCGCGAGCTGGTCGTAGTCGATATCCGCCGCTTTCGACTTCAGCCGCTGCGCGTAGAAGCGGAAAATCTTGGCGCGGTCTTCGCGATCCGGCAGACGCACCTGCACCGTGCGATCGAAACGGCCGGGGCGGCGCAATGCTTCGTCCAGATTGTCGGGATGGTTGGTCGCGGCCACGACGATCACGCCCTCGTTCGACTCGAAGCCGTCCATCTCCGCGAGCAGCTGGTTGATGATCCGGTTGCTTTCGGCTTCGACCGGACCACCGCCGGTGTCGGTTCGTTTCGCGAGACCGTCCGCTTCGTCGATGAAGATGACCGTCGGCGCGTTCTTGCGCGCGAGTTCGAACAGGTGCCGCACCTTCTGGATACCGACACCGTAGTACTTTGCGCTGAAATAGCTGCCCGTGATCGAAATGAAGTTCGCGCCGCACTCGCCGGCCAGCGCCTGAGCGAGCCGCGTCTTGCCGACGCCGGGCGCGCCGACCATCAGGATGCCGCACGGCGCGCGCACGCCCAGCGACGAGAACTGCTTCGGATCGGACAGGTAACCGCGAATGTCGGCGAGCGCGGCCTTCGCTTCGTTCGCGCCGATCACGTCGTCGAAACGCAGCGTCGGTGTTTCGCTGAGCAGCTTCGCGCCGCCCTTCATCTCGCGTCGCATGAACCACGCCATGCCGCCGATCAGCACGAGCGGCAGTAGCACGCTCAGCGCGTCGCGGAACTGGTCGAACAGCTGGGTCCAGCGTGCGCCGTCGCTGTGGATATCGACGTCGGGCAGCCATACGAGCTGATACGCGGCGGCGTCGGAGCGCTCGCCCAGCAGCAGCGCGTGCGAGAAGGTTGCGTTGTGATCGGTGACGAAGTACTTCGAGCCGTCACGCAGCGACACCAGAATCGCGTTGGGACTCACGCCGATCGCCGCGACGTTGGTGTCGTGAATGTCGCGCAGCATCGTCGACGCATCCTTCTCCGCATGCGTCCACGCGGATGCATCGTGACGCATCTGGCTCGCAATGCCGCTCAGCGCCGGCGCCTGCGGCTCGGCGCGATGCTGGATATACCAGACGCCCCAACCGACCAACACCGCGATCAGCACCGCCACAGCCGCCACCGCAATTTTGCGTGCGCGCTTTTTCCCAAGCGAATTATTTCCCGGCTTCATGAGTCATTTCCAAAATGCGGACTTGAACAAGCCCTTACTTAATCAAGCTGTCTGTCAAACTTACCTGTCGAAATCGGAAGACGGAGTCTGCGGAAAATCGGCTGGAGGCGAAGCGCCACACGGCGAGGCTCAAAGGACAATTAAGAAGGACGACAACCTGTGCGTCCCAGTGAGCCGCGTTAGCCGAAGGCAGTATGCCGGCGGTACGCTTCTGTCAAAGTCGCGGAAAAGGCCTATTTGTACCGTCTATCCGGCCGTCGACACGCCGGAAGGGGACGCGGCAAGCGCGCGTAGGGCGTCGCCGCCTTGGCTCCGGCGCACAGTTTATCAGCGTAAAAAGCGGCGCGTGTTTTTAAATGTCTATATCTAACCGCACCCCAATTAAAATCAGTCAGAATTACTGACAAAGGCGCAATTTAGACAGCCCTAAATTATCTGAAAAATAGGCCACGATTAAGTCAGGATTTTGGAATCGGCTGGCAATACCGGCGGATGAGCGACGGGTCTCTGTGGACCCGTTCGCGTCATCGCCACTTTTCTCTCAGGTTCTGCTTCTTGGGCGCCGGCGCCGAGCGGCATCGACGGTTCTTTCTACGCTGCACTTCTTTCGGTCTTCGCGGACGACCCCGACATCTCAGGCCCCCGTGCGCCGCTGGCCCGAGCCTGCAAGCGCAACATGTCGCGCAGCTTCGCGATGCGCGTGCGCTGATTCTGGATCAGATGATGCGTGTCCTCGAGCGCGCGAATACGCCGCTCCCAATAGACGTGGTCGAGTTCACCGGATTGCGCCGCACCCTTGCGCGTTACGAAGCCAAGCACACTCTCGAGATGCTGCAAGTGGCTATCCGCGAATCTGGCCGGAAGCCGCCCGCCGCGTTGCGCGGCTGCTTGCCTACTGGTGAGGCTCATCTTCGCTCCCCCCGTCCTGGGTGTTGACCTGATGACTTCGCCGCATCGATCGCTAAAGTCGAAAGCGATCTGCAATCTGACCGTTTGACCATAGCGCAGTTTTTGGATGCGGCTAGACCGTGCGTCTCAAAATAGGGCGCGGGCGTGAGAAATGCCGACTGGTATGGCCCGTCTTTGCGTGCTGAAACAGCTCGTCGCGCGGGATTGCCGCACTCGCATCGCGGCGACCAGGCGTGATGCCGGGCCCAAGGTAGACACCACCCATCACCGATTTTTCGTTCTGCTGCCCGTTCTGACTCAGCGTGATGCCGTCGATCGCGCCGCTTGCATTCGTGCGCAACGCTTCGAGCCGACAACAGGCAACACATGGCGTCCGCCATCGGGCACGATGCATAGGGGCACCCATTTCAGGAGGTTCGACTATGCAGCGGGCTGAAACCCCTTCCTTCGCGGCGTCGCTCGACGCGGGTCTGAGCGGCGCGACGCGCGTGTATTTCATCGTCGGCGATCCGATTGCGCAGGTGCGCTCGCCGTCCGGCGTGACCGCCGCGTTGCGTTCGGCCGGCCGCGATGCGCTGGTGGTGCCCGCGCACGTCGCGCCAGCCGATCTGCCGGCTTTTTTCGCGGGCATCGCGCCGATGCGCAACGTCGACGGCGTGATCATCACGGTGCCGCACAAATTCAGCGCGGCGAGCTATTGCGCGACGCTCGCCGAAGAAGCCGCGTTCCTTGGCGCGGTCAACACGCTGCGCCGCAACGCCGATGGCGGCTGGCATGGCGGCATGTTCGACGGCACCGGCTTCGTTGCGGCGCTCGTCGCGGCGGGCTGCGAACTACAGGGCAAGCGCGCGCTGCTGGTCGGCGCGGGCGGCGCGGGCTCGGCGATCGGCCATGCGCTGATTCAGCGCGGCGTCGGCTCGCTCGACGTGCGCGACAACGACGTCGAACGCACCGGCTCGCTGACCGCACGGCTCAATGCGCTCGGCCGAGGCAAGGCGCGCGGTGCGGCGGCCGACCTCGACCCGAGTCCGTATGACGTGCTCGTCAACGCGTCGCCGCTCGGCATGCGTACGGGCGATTCGTTGCCGATCGACGTCGCGCGCTTGCCGGCCACGACTTTTGTCGGCGATGTCGTAACGAAACCGCCACTTACGCCGCTGATCGAAGCGGCACGCGCGCGCGGTTGCCCGACCGTGACGGGCACGCAGATGTTCGAACGCGTGTGTGATCGGATGGTGGAGTTCTTGCTGGAGACGCCGACGTCTGCGTAACGGCGCGAAGGAACCAGGCGCGCGCTGCTACACTGGCGCGAAATTGCCGTGCCGAAGATCCCGCACGGCATGCACGAGGCGTGGCGCGATCCTGCGCCGCGTTCACATCGCCCTCTGCGCGCCAACCCATGCTTCGATTCGACAACCTCAGCAAGCGCTATAGCGACCGCATCCTGTTCGAAGGACTGCACTTCGACGCGACGTCCGGCTGCGTCGCGTTGAACGATGAATCCGGCAGCGGCAAATCGACGTTGCTCGCCATCCTCGCCGGCGCGCTCGAACCCGACACAGGCGACGTATGGCTCGGCGGTCATTCGCTGCGCGCCGCGCCGCATGCCGCGCAAGCGCTGCTCACGTTTGTGCCGGAAGACAGCATGAGCTGGCCCGATCAGACCGGCCGCGATTATCTGCGGCAGGTTGCGGCGGCGCGGCACACCGCGCTGACCGACGACGTGCTCGCGCTCGCCGAACGCTTCGGCCTCGCGCCGCATCTGGACAAACGTTTCGAGCAGATGTCGTATGGCAGCCGCAAAAAGGTGTTTCTGACGGCGGCCGCGCTCGGCGAAACCCGCGTGCTGATCGCCGACGAACCGGCCGGCGGACTCGACGCGTCGGCGCGCGCGGTGCTCGCCGAGCTGTTCAGAACGCTCGGCTCGACGCGCACGGTGTTTTTCACGAGTTACGACGAAGGGTTCACGCAGGCCTGCGAGGCGACGAGAGTCTGTTTCGCGGACCTCGCGAGGGGCATTTGAGCTAGGGCCTGTTTACGCTAATAACGGGCTTGCGCTGGAGCGATCCCGCGGGTCATGCGGGCCGGGCGCGAGCGTTGAATCCTCAGATCGCCACACAAATCTTGCCGAAGTGCGCACCCGATGCCTCGTGCCGGAACGCGTCGGCGAGCTTGTCCAGCGCGAACGTGCTGTCGATCACCGGCTTGATGCCCGTGGTCTCCAGCGCGCGCACCATGTCGATCTGATCCTGCCGGCTGCCGACGATCAGCCCTTGCAGACGCTGTTGCCGCGCCATCAGATGCGCGGTCGGCACCTGACCCGCGCGGCCGGTCAGCACGCCGATCAGCGCGATGTGCCCGCCGATGCGGCATGCGGTGATCGACTGCGGCAGCGTGCCGGGACCACCCACCTCGATCACGTGATCGACGCCGCGCCCGTTGGTGATGTGACGCACTTCTTTGCCCCACTCGGGATTGTCGCGATAGTTGATCGTATGGTCGGCACCCAGTTCGCGCAGCTTCGCGAGCTTCGCATTCGACGACGACGTCGCGATCACCGACGCCCCCATCGCCCTCGCCATCTGCAAGCCGAAGATCGACACGCCGCCGGTGCCGAGCACGAGCACGCTGCTGCCTGCCTTCAACTGACCATCGACGACCAGCGCGCGCCACGCGGTCAGCCCCGCCGTGGTCAGCGTCGCCGCTTCGGCGTGGCTATAGCCGGCCGGCGCGTGCGTGAAGTAGTGGCTCGGCAGCACGACGACTTCGCGCGCGTAGCCGTCGACGCCGTCGCCGGGGGTGGTCGAAAAATCGCCGATCGCGGGCGAACCGTTTTCCCAGTATGGGAAGAAGCAGGACACGACGTGATCGCCGGCCTTGAATTCGCGCACGCCTGCGCCGACCGCTTCGACGACGCCCGCGCCATCGGCCATCGGGATGCGGCCCGCTTCGGCCGGCAGATTGCCGCAGACGACGCCGTAGTCGTGGTAGTTCAACGAACTAGCGCGAATGCGCACGCGAATCTGCCCGGCCTCGGGCTGACCGGGATCGGCGAGATCGACGACCTGCAGGCTATCGACTGTGGCGGGCGAACCGATTCTGACGGCTTTCATGTTTTCGATCCTTGGTAAGTGGTGCGCTGCCTGAGCAGCTCGATGTCCACGCGCGATGCGCGTCGGATGTGCATGCGCCATGCCCGCGCGAATGCGAACAGGCATGCAGGCGCCGCGCGAGCACCGCGCTATTTGACGGTCTGAATGACTTCGAAGCCTTCGAATTCCGGGTGGCCGAGATACAGCACGCGGTTTTCGTTACCGGCACTGCGATGCGCGGCACGAAACGCGTCGGACTTCGTCCATGTCTCGAACGATGCATAGTCGCGCCAGATCGTATGGCTCGAATAGAGCACGTGATCGTCCTTGCGCGGTCCCTTCAGCAAATGAAATTCGACGAAGCCCGGCACCTCTTTCAGATGGGTGTCGCGCGTGGTCCACAGATGTTCGAAGGCGTCCTCGGAGCCGGGCGCCACTTTGAAGCGGTTCATCGCGATGTACATGCTGTCAGCCTCGTTGAGTGAGTGATGCTGCCAATGATGCTGGCTTGGTCATCCAGTCGCGTTTCATTATAGGCGTGCGTTGCTTTGCCTCCGCTTGACCTTACCACGGCAGGAAGCTCCACGATGTCCGAGGTGACCGTTAGAATCGCGCGGATCACGTCGCCACTCTCTTCAACAACGGAAAACCAATATGAAAAACCTTCGCGCGTTGCGCGCTCTCTGTGTGTTCGGCGGTTTGGCATTCGCGGCAGCGGCTCTGCCCGCTCACGCGCAACATCAGGGCATGCCCGGCATGGACATGCCGGATTCGGCACATACCGGCTCGGGCGCATCGACGCAAGCCTTCAAGGCCGCCGACGAGCGCATGATGCATGAGATGAGCGCCCCCGAATACACCGGCGACGCCGACCGGGATTTCGTCGCGCACATGATCCCGCATCACCAGGGCGCGATCGAGATGGCCCAGGCGGAGTTGAAATACGGCAAGGATCCGGAGATCAAGCGGCTCGCGCGCAACATCATCAAGGCGCAGCATGACGAGATCGCGTTCATGCAGCGCTGGCAGGCAAAGCACGACGGCAAGTAACGCAGCGCGAGCATCACCAGCGTGGCTGCTTGCGCAACAGCGGCGTCATCGCGATCAGACCGATGATCGGCCCAGGCAGCAGCAGCCATGCGACGCGCACGTCGAGCGCGTGAAATACGCTGGTCGACCACAGGATCGAGCATGCGGACAGGAAAAAGCCGAAGCTGTTCTGCAGCGTCAGCGCGCCGCCGATCTTGTCGGCGGGACAGGCCTTCACGGACAGCGCCGAAAACTGCGGCGAATCGGCGATCACGCTGATGCCCCACACGAGTAGTAACCCGAGCTGCGCGGCGGTGCCGAGCCCCGTGGTCAGCGGATAAATCGCGCACAGCGTGCCCGAGATCGTCAGCGCGAGAGCGGCGGTACGCGCGCTGCCGACCACCTGGCTGAGTCTGCCGCCGAACAGGCAGCCGAGCGCACCGATCGCGATGATCAGGAACGACCACAACGCGACGGTGCCCGGCGCCGCCGGCGCCCCGCTCGCGAACGCGCGCTGCACGAGCAGCGGTGTCAGCGTCCAGAACGCGTACAACTCCCACATGTGACCGAAATAGCCGAGCGCGGCCGAACGAAACTCGCTGATGCGCACGACCTGCCCGACGCCCGCCGACAAACCGAAGCGTCGGCTGCCCGAGCGCCGCGCGTGCGGCCCTTCGCCGAGCACGAACACCAGCAGCGCGCCGATCACCGCGAGTCCCGACGAAGTGAGCACCACGGTTTGCCACGGTACGCTCGACAGCAACGCACGAATCGCATGCACCGACGCCGTGCCGAGCGTCAGCATCGCAACGAGCAACGCGAGCGTCTGCGCGGCGCGGCGCGGGTCCCACGTAACGAGCAGCTTCATGCCGAGCGGATAGATGCCGGCAAGCGCGACGCCCACGCCGAAGCGAAACACGAGCGCCGACGCGAGCCCGCTGCTGCACAGCGCGAACAGCGCATTCAAGGTCGCGCCGAGCACGCCGCAGACGGCGAACACCTTGCTCGCCGACACGCGATCCGCGAGTCCGGTGGTCGCCGACAACAAGGTCCCGACGATAAAGCCAGCCTGCACTGCATTCGTCAGCCAGCCGATATCGGACGCGCTCAGATGCCAGGCGATCTGCAGATCGCGCATCGCGCCGTTCGCGCTGAACCACAACGACGTACCGAGCAATTGCGCAATCGCGATCACGAGCACCGCGCGTCGCGCGCGCGCGATGTCGTGCGCCGCGTCGCCGGACTTCGTTGCGTCGGCGTCCAGCCTGTTCTGCATCGTGGCTCCTCTGCGTCGGGACTGAGTCGGCCGCTGGGGAGTGGTTATGGAAGCGCGGCTGGAGCGGCCATTGTAGACGACGCGAAGGTTTGCATCGGCGAAGGCGGCGGCTGCGGCGCGCCTGGATCGGGGAGTCAACGGAACACGAGTCGCGTCCACGTCACGCCGCTATCGCGGTTGGCCTTCTGAACCGATGGCGTGCGTAACTCGCGCACGAGTCGCAGGCCTTGCTCGCTCGCCAGCCGGATCGTCTCATCGGGGGTGACGTCGAACATGCGGCGGCCGGCGGGAACCGGTCCGTGCCGCAGCGACATGATCAACACGCCGCCGTCGCGCAGCAACGACGCAACGCGCGGCATCGCGCGTTCGCGCTGCCGCGCATCGAGATGCATCCAGACCGCGGTGAGCATGACTACGTCGAAAGTGATGCGCTTCGACTTCGCTAGCACGACAGCGAGATCAGGCAGGCTATCGTCGAGCCACTCGATGCGCGTCGACGCATGCAGCTCGCGCGCTGCGTTGCGCAATGCGTCGACCGGTTCGACCGCGAGCACCGCATGCCCCATCGCCGCGAGCGCGGCCGCATCCGTGCCGATGCCCGCGCCGATATCGACGATGCGCGACGGCGCCTGCGGTATCCAGTCGAGAATCGGCCGATGCCGATCGTCGAACGACAGCGTGCGCCATCGTTCGATCAGCCCGACGGCCTGCTCTACATAGCCTTCCGTGCCGCTGACGTTGGCCGACATCGACGCCGCCTCAGCCCTGCTGCGGCACCCTGACCCACCCCTCCATCAACACGCGCGCGCTGCGGCTCATGATCGCCTTCGTGACGACCCACTCGCCGTCCTTCCGACTCGCCTGCGCGCCGACGCGCAACGTGCCCGACGGATGCCCGAAGCGCACCGACTCACGCTCGCCGCCGCCCGCCGCCTGATTGACGAGCGTGCCCGCGATCGCCGCCGCGGTGCCGATCGCGACCGCCGCCGTGCCCATCATCGCGTGATGCAGCTTGCCCATCGACATCGCGCGCACCAACAGGTCGACGTCGCCCGCTCGCACCGGCTTGCCGCTCGACGCCACGTAATCGACCGGCTTCGCGACGAATGCGACCTTCGGCGTGTGCTGCCGCGTCGCGATCTCGTCGAGATGCTTGATGAGCCCCATGCGCAGCGCGCCATGCGCGCGAATCGTCTCGAACATCGCGAGCGCCTTCGCGTCGCTGTTGATCGCGTCCTGCAACTCGGTGCCCTTATAGCCGATCGCCTCGGCGTCGACGAAGATCGTCGGGATGCCCGCGTTGATCATCGTCGCCTTCAACGTGCCGACGCCCGGCACCTCCAGGTCGTCGACGAGGTTGCCGGTCGGGAACATCGCGCCGCCCGCGCCTTCTTCGTCGGCGGCCGGGTCCATGAATTCGAGCGGCACTTCGGCGGCCGGAAAGGTCACGCCGTCGAGTTCGAAGTCGCCGGTTTCCTGCACCGCGCCATCGCTCATCGGCACGTGCGCGATGATCGTCTTGCCGATATTGGCCTGCCAGATGCGCACGATCGCGACGCCGTCACGCGGCACGCGGCTCGCCTCGACGAGGCCCGCGCTGATCGCGAACGGTCCCACCGCGGCCGACAGGTTGCCGCAATTGCCGCTCCAGTCGACGAACGCCTTGTCGATCGACACCTGCCCGAACAGATAGTCGATGTCGTGATCGGGCCGGCCGCTGCGCGAAATGATCACGGTCTTGCTGGTGCTCGACGTCGCGCCGCCCATGCCGTCGATCTGCTTGCCGTACGGATCGGGACTGCCGATCACGCGCATCAGCAGCGCGTCGCGCGCGGCGCCCGGTCGCTGCGCGGCCTCGGGCAGATCCTGCAGACGGAAAAACACGCCCTTGCTGGTGCCGCCGCGCATATAGGTGGCCGGAATCTTGATCTGGGGAAGGTGGGCCATGAAGGTGTCCTGAGGTGACATGTTCTTTGATGAAGGGCGATGCGGCTCGTCAAGCCGCATCGCCCTGGTCTGTTGCGACGTTCACTGCAAAACGCGCGTCTACCCGTCAAGCCGCTGCTCTGGTCGACTCGAGAAAGTCCTGCGCGAAACGCTGCAACACGCCGCCGGCCTCGTAGATCGACAGCTCTTCGGCCGTATCGAGCCGGCACGTCACCGGCACTTCGACGCGCTCGCCGTTGCGGCGATGAATCACCAGCGTCAGATCGGCGCGCGGCTTGCGCTCGCCGATCACGTCGAACGTCTCGGTACCGTCGATGCCAAGCGTCAGGCGATTCACGCCGGGCTTGAATTCGAGCGGCAACACGCCCATGCCGACGAGGTTCGTGCGGTGAATCCGCTCGAAGCCTTCCGCGACGATCGCTTCGGTGCCGGCCAGCCGCACGCCCTTCGCGGCCCAGTCGCGTGACGAACCCTGGCCATAGTCGGCGCCCGCGATCACGATCAGCGGCTGCTTGCGCTCCATATACGTTTCGATCGCTTCCCACATGCGCGTGACCTTGCCCTCGGGCTCGATACGCGCGAGCGAACCGGCCTTCACCTGGCCGTTCTCCAGCACCATCTCGTTCTTCAGCGTCGGGTTCGCGAAGGTCGCGCGCTGCGCGGTCAAATGATCGCCGCGGTGCGTCGCGTACGAATTGAAGTCCTCTTCGGGCAGGCCCATTTTCGTCAGGTATTCGCCGGCCGCGCTGTCGGGCAAAATCGCGTTCGACGGCGACAGGTGGTCCGTCGTGATGTTGTCGCCGAGCACGGCCAACGCGCGCATACCCTTCAGCGTGCGCTCGCCGGCGAGCGCGCCTTCCCAGTACGGCGGACGGCGAATATAGGTGCTTTCTTCGCGCCAGTCGTACAGCGGGTCGGCCTTCGCGCCGGTGTCGGGGGAGACCGCGAACATCGGTTCATACACTTTGCGGAATTGCTCGGGCTTCACGCTCACGGCGACGATCGCATCGATCTCCGCATCCGACGGCCACAGATCTTTCAGCGTGACCGCATGACCGTCCGCATCGACGCCGAGCACGTCCTTCTCGATGTCGAAGCGGATCGTGCCCGCGATCGCATAGGCGACGACCAGCGGCGGCGACGCGAGAAAAGCCTGCTTCGCGTAGGGGTGGATCCGGCCGTCGAAGTTGCGGTTGCCCGACAGCACGGCGGTCGCATACAGATCGCGCTCGATCACTTCCTTCTGGATCACCGGGTCCAACGCGCCGGACATGCCGTTGCACGACGTGCACGCATACGCGACCACCCCGAAGCCGAGCTGTTCGAGTTCAGGCAAGAGCCCTGCCTCTTCCAGATACAGCGTGACCGCCTTCGAGCCCGGCGCGAGCGAGCTCTTGACCCACGGCTTGCGCACGAGTCCACGCCGGTTCGCGTTGCGTGCGACCAGGCCCGCCGCGATCATGTTGCGCGGATTGTTCGTGTTGGTGCAGCTCGTGATTGCGGCGATGATCACCGCGCCGTCCGGCATCAGACCGGGCTCGTTCTCGACCTTGCCGCTGACGCCGCGCGCGGCCAGCTCCGACACCGGCAAGCGGCGATGCGGATTCGACGGCCCCGCGAGCGTGCGCACCACGCTCGACAGATCGAACTCGAGCACGCGCTCGTAGTCGGCGTGCTTCAGCGTATCGGCCCACAAGCCGGTTTGCTTCGCATAGGTTTCCACGAGTTTGACGAGTTCGTCGTCGCGGCCGGTCAGCTTCAGATAGCGGATCGTCTGCTCGTCGATGTAGAACATCGCGGCGGTCGCGCCGAACTCGGGCGCCATGTTCGCGATCGTCGCGCGATCGCCCAAGGTCAAATTCGCCGCGCCCTCGCCGTAAAACTCGAGGTACGCGCCGACCACCTTCTCTTTGCGCAAGAATTCGGTCAACGACAGAACCACGTCGGTCGCGGTAATGCCCTCGCCCGGTTTGCCGCTCAGCTCGACGCCGACGATATCGGGCAGCCGCATGTACGACGCGCGGCCGAGCATCACGCTCTCCGCTTCGAGGCCGCCGACGCCGATCGCGATCACGCCGAGCGCATCGACCATCGGCGTATGCGAGTCGGTGCCGACCAGCGTGTCGGGAAACGCGACACCGTCCTTCACCTGCACGACCGGGCTCATGCGTTCGAGGTTGATCTGATGCAGGATGCCGTTGCCCGGCGGAATCACGTCGACGTTGCGGAACGCGCGCTTGGTCCAGTTGATGAAATCGAAGCGGTCTTCGTTGCGGCGATCTTCGATCGCGCGATTCTTCGCGAACGCATCCGGATCGAAACCGCCGCACTCAACGGCCAGCGAGTGATCGACGACCAGTTGCGTCGGCACCACCGGATTCACGAGCGCCGGATCGCCGCCTTGCGCGGCGATCGCATCGCGCAGACCCGCCAGATCGACGAGAGCCGTCTGGCCGAGAATGTCGTGGCACACGACGCGCGCCGGGAACCACGGAAAATCGAGCTCGCGCTTGCGCTCGATGATCTGTTTCAGCGAAGCGGTCAGCGTCACCGGGTCGCAGCGGCGCACCAGGTTTTCGGCGAGCACGCGCGACGTGTACGGCAGCTTGTCGTAGGCGCCGGGCTCGATCTTGTCGACCGCGGCACGCGTATCGAAGAAGTCGAGCTCGGTGCCCGGAAGGCGTTTGCGGTTGGCAGTATTCATGACGTAGGGACAGGACGGTTATCGGCCGCCGGACGGTATGCCGGCGGCGTCGGGCGGCGCTTCGCTCGCGCGCCGGCCGGACAGTGCGGGTAGTTTAGCTCGCGGCCTCAGATCAAACGCGCTTCGCCAGCGGCACGAACGGCAGATCGTCCGGACCGGTGTAATTCGCGCTCGGGCGGATGATCTTGTTGTCGACGCGCTGCTCGATGATGTGCGCGCTCCATCCTGCCGTACGCGAGATCACGAACAGCGGCGTGAACATCGCGGTCGGCACGCCCATCATGTGATACGACACCGCGCTGAACCAGTCGAGGTTCGGGAACATCTTCTTCGCGTCCCACATCACCGATTCGAGCCGTTCGGCGATCGAGAACAGTTTCGTGTTGCCCGCTTCCT